>JADMJS010000025.1:11172-40345 GCA_018780435.1 Myxococcales bacterium | reverse complement strand
GGGCCGATCGTTCCCTACTGTTTGCAGCCGTGGAGACTTTCCGTCACCACGTGCCGTCCCGGGGCGAGATCGCCGCGCCCGGTTTGCGGCGGCGGACTCTACAGAATCTGCGACAGGGTTTCAACATGGCGTCGAAGTTCGAGGATCGGGCCGCGGTGGCGATTCCGAAACGAGCGTCGGTGCTGCTTGCAGGTCTCGACGTGTCATTCCCGTTGGCGTCCCGGCTTGGACTCTCACGGACCGTACGCCGTAGTCCCAATGTGTCCGAAAACAGGACACCCTTGTCCGAAAATGGGACTCCAGTGGGACACATCTGGCATCGAAATGCTGATGACGACGCGATCTTGGGCGTGGCACGCCCCATGCCTGGAGCGGCGACATGATCGTCGACTTCGACCGCGGCACCCTGCTCCTCACTCGTTCGCCAGACTCCAGGTCGGCCGTGCCACCCGCGCTCCTACCCGGGGTTCTCTGGGACGATCGAACCGGGCACTTTCGTGCGCCGGGCCGGTTCCATCGGGCGGTGTGCGCGTACCTCGCTCGCGCCAAGGTGAGTTGGGGCTACGGCACGGGGTGGCCCGCGAGTCCGCCGCTGGAGCCGATTGTGCTTCATCGGGGAGTTCGGGAGTCCCTCACGCTCCGCGATCACCAGCGCGCCGCCCTTGCCGCTTGGCTTCCGGAGCAGTGGGGCGTCATCGCGCTCCCGACGGGGAGCGGGAAGACGCGCGTCGCGCTCGCGGCCATCGCGGCCCTTGCCGTGACGACGCTGATCCTCGTGCCCACTCGCGTCTTGCTCCATCAGTGGGTCGCCGAACTCGAACGCTGGTTTCAAGGGCGCATCGGGCGCCTCGGCGACGGCGTGTGCCAGCTCGCCAGCGTCACGGTCGCGACTTTCGCGTCGTTCGTTCGGGCGCTCGGTGGTGCGGGTCGCGGCGGGGCGCCGATCGCGGACCAGCTCACGGCGGGCTACGATCTCCTCGTCATCGACGAAGCGCACCACGCAACCGAAGCAGCGCTTCGTGATGCGCTCGACCTCTCCACGGCGCGTCGGCGACTGGGTCTCACGGCGACGCCGCCTGAGGATCCCGCCGCGCTCGCGGATCTCTCGGCGCGGGTCGGCCCTACGGTCTTTCAAGTGGCACCGGTGGCGCTCGCTGGCGACGCCCTCGCGCCCTTCCACGTCGTCGTCGTGCCCGTCTCGCTGAGCGCCGACGCCGCCGTCGGCTACGGGCGTGACCTCGCCACGATCGACGCGGCGTGGCAGGCCTTCCGTCTCGACCGGCCCTCCGAGCTTGGCCACGCGGGTACCACCTGGCGGGACTTCGTGAAGACGTGCCACCGGACCCCGTGGGGCCGCGACGTGGTCCAGGCGATCCGGCGAAATGAGCTTCGCCTCGCCTACCCCGAGGCCAAGCGGGCGGCGCTGTCCACGCTCCTCAAGCGTCATTTCGCCGACCGCTGCCTCGTCTTCGCACCCGACAACGGCACCGTCTATCGAATCGCCCGTGACCACCTCATCGCACCCATCACCTGCGACATCGGCGCTGCCGAGCGTCAGGCGGTGCTGCGTGCCTTCGAGCTCGGCGAACTTCGGCACCTCGTCAGTGGACGTGTCCTGAACGAAGGCATGGACGTCCCAGCCGCCGGCGTCGCCATCATCGTCGGCGGGCGCGGTGGCGCTCGTGAGCATGTCCAACGGGTGGGTCGTGTCCTCCGTCCGGCCCCGGGCAAACGCGCCATCGTCTACGAGCTGGTGGTGCAGGGCACGCAAGAGGTCATGCAAAGCGGTCGACGAAACCGGTCGCTGGTCGGCGCTGGGAATTGAGCTCGATCCCGGTCGACAGGGGTGTCGCCGCGACCGCGTTCGCGCCTCGGTGGCTGGACCCGAGCGCGGTGACGGTCCTGCACGCGATCAGTGATGCCTATACGGCGAGCCTTGGGCGTTCTCGCCGGCACCTCACGACTCGGCTAGGACAGGTCGAACGGGGTCGCCTCGACGACGCAGCGTTCGCGGCGGCCGTGTCTGCGATTGACGCCTGGCACGACGACATCGCGGGCGACGGGTTTCACCCTCGAGAAGTACGCCGCGTCCTCTTCGGCGAAGGTGCCCGGGGCGGCGGCCCACTCGCGGCGCGCGAGCGTGCCGCGGGCACCCTCGGCTGCAGCGTCGTTCAGCTCGATCAGGCCTTGTTCGCGGACCTCCCTCCCGAGCGTCTGGTACGCAGGCGAGCCGAGCTACCCGCCGTTGGTGCCCTCGTTCTCGCCGCCAATCAGCTCCTCTTAGAGGCGGCCCTGGTCCAATCGGACCGGCTCGATCTGGCGCTCACCGGCGGCGCACGAGCGCTCGTGCAGGCGATTCGGGCGACGCGGCTCATTGTTGAAGTCCACGAGCGCGCCGCCGGGACCTTGAACCTGTCGGTGTCCGGTCCACTGTCGCTCCATGCAGAGACCCGACTCTACGGCCGGGCCCTCTGCCGATTCGTGCGTGCCGTGCAACGGGCTGAACGATGGTCGATCTGCGCCCGCCGGACGGCGTCCACCGGCCATTCGGAGGTGCTGGTGATCGATCACCGCGATCCGCTCCCTAAACCCGAGGGTGGACCGGACCGCTTCGACAGCAAGGTCGAGCTCGCCTTGTACGACGGGCTGTTGCGCCACGGTGGAGCCTGGCAGGTGACGCGTGAACCCGCGCCCTTGCGCTCCGGCGACACGTGGTTCTTCCCCGACTTCCTCGCGACGCACGCCGAGACCGACCTCGCCATCTGGATCGAGATCGTCGGGTTCTGGACGCCCGCCTACCTGACCCGAAAGCGAGAGCTGATGAGTCGCTCCCATGGCCATCCGATCCTCTACCTCGTCGACGAGACGCTCGGACTCGACGCTACCGCGCTTGCGGTCGACGCCGAGGTGCTCCTCTTCCGCCGTCGTTGCGCAGCGAAGGCTGTCGTCTCGGCGCTGGCTCGACTCGCCGAGCGCCTCGGGTCCCGGGTCGAAGCAGCGCGCCGGGGTGACTCGTGAGCACCGCGTGGTAAGGTCCAGCCATGACTTACGATCTCACGCCCATGAAGGCGCCCCGCACCGCGGGGACGTCCTTGAAGTTCATCACCGCCCTTGTCGAGAGCGCTTTTCCGGGCGCCCTGCTCACGAAGAAGCTCCTCCGAGACGCAGGGGTGCTCGCCCTGCGCGACGCCCGGACCGACGACGCGCTCTCTGTGGCGCCACCCGGACTCCATGCGGTCACGCCCGGCTCCGAGGGACCGGAGCCGGTAGGCGTGTCGCCGGCCCTGCACCTCAACGTGGCCATTCGGCCCACCGGGGACGCACCGGAACAGCTCGTGGACTTCCAGGAGGCCTTTCGCAGCGGCCGGTTGACGCCGTCCGACGTCGCGGAGCGCGTCATTGCCTGGGCGCGAGAGAGCGACACCTCACCCTTGCCCCTGCGGGTCTTCATCGCGCAGAACGAGGCCGATGTGCGTCGACAAGCCGCCGACGCGACCGAACGCCATCGGTCGGGCCGCGCTCTCGGGCTCTTCGACGGCGTGCCGGTGGCGGTCAAAGACGAGCTCGATCAGCAGGGTTACCCGACCACAGTCGGCACTGCGTTCCTGGGCAAGGGTACGGCGCCGGAGGACGCGTCCGTGGTCGCTCGCCTCCGGGCCGCGGGCGCCGTGCTCATCGGCAAGACGAACATGCACGAGATCGGGCTTGGCGTGACCGGCGTCAACCCGCACCACGGCGCGTGCCGCAATCCGCACGATCCGACCCGCGTCACCGGCGGATCCTCAAGCGGCCCCGCGGCCGCGGTGGCGGCGGGCTTCTGCCCGGTGGCCGTGGGCGCCGACGGGGGTGGATCGATTCGAATCCCGGCCGCGTTGTGCGGCGTAGTGGGTATCAAGCCGACCTTCGGTCGAGTGAGCGAACACGGCGCTGCGCCGCTCTGCTGGAGTGTAGCCCACGTCGGGCCGATCGCGGCGTCCGTACAGGACCTCGCGGCCGGGTTCGCCGTGATGGCGGGACCGGACTCCCGCGACCCGAACACACTCGGCCGGCCACCTTCAAACGTGGCGGCGCTCGCCGGCGCTCCCTCGCTCGCGGGACTCCGCGTTGGGGTCTTCCGCCCTTACTTCGACGACGCGGAACCGGACGTGGTCCGCGTCTGCCGGGCCGCGCTCGATGCGTTGGTGGCGGCCGGCGCCACGCTCGTCGAGGTCTCGATCGCGCAGCTCGGGCTCCTCCGCGCCGCTCACCTCGTGACCATCATCTCGGAGATGGCGGCGTCGCACTCCCGCTACATCGGGGAGCCGACCACCCGCTACGGCTACGACGTTCGGTTGAACCTAGCCCTGGCGCGCCGGCTCGCCGCGACCGACTACGTGCAAGCGCAGCGGCTCCGAGTAGGCTTCGCCCGCGAGTTCGAGGCGCTCTACCGCCGAATCGACGTACTGGCGACGCCGTCCACCGGTCGCACGGCCCCGGTCATCCCGGCCGACGCGCTCGCGACCGGCGAGAGTAACCTCGCCGTGACGGACGAGATCCTACGCTTCGCGCTCCCGGCTAACGTCCTCGGCTACCCTGCCATTAGCGTGCCCGCTGGCTACGATGGCCAGGGTCTACCGGTTGGACTTCAGCTCATGGGGCGCCCCTGGGAGGACGCCGCGCTCTTCGCTCCGGCACGCGTCGTTGAAGCCGCGTCGCCGCGCAAGTTGCCGCAAGTACATCGGTCTCTACTCAAGTAGTCAGCACCGCACCCAGTCGGCCAGCGAGCGCGCGCTGTCGAGCGGGATCGCCTGATCGCCGATGCGCACGCGGCCCGTTCCCGCTCGCGTGCCGTCGATCACGGAGCGCCGAAAGCACGCAAACGCGATGCGGCAGGCGCGGCGAAGCTCAGTCTCGAATCCGAGCAGCGGCGGCGGGACGATCCCGCGAAGCGGCGCCGGGCGGTCCTCGCGTGTCTCGATCACGAGCCCGAGCTGTTTCGCGACGTGATCACGCGCCGCTTGCCGACTCGCGACCAGGCGGACCGCGCCCGCGAGGTCACGCCGGAGGTCGTCTTCGTGCCATGCGGGCGTGACCTCGAAGAAGCCTTCGACCCGCTTCACGGTGACTCCAGCGGCGAGGGCGTTGGGGCCGAAACCGTCACCGGCGAAGAGGCCGAAGCGCGGATGCGCGAGATCGAATGGCTGCACCTTGGTCCCCGGGTAGGGGCCGCGCGAGGCTTTCAAACAGCGGTCTACGAACACGGCGACATCGGCGGAATCGAGGCGGGTCGGATCGAGGTCGGGCGGCACGTCGTTGAGCGCGTGGCGCTGGTTGTATGCGGACACGGCGTCGAGGACGTCACTCGACGCCAACGAGGGAAGCACGACGTCACCCAGCACGATCCCGGTCGGTGTCGCCCATCGGCGCTCGTATTCCCGAGGGCGCAGCGGGCCAAACACGGTCGCGTTCATGGTCGACCAGAGGAGCTGCGCCGCCTCTTCGACCTGCTCGGGCGAGTCCAACCGGGCCGCCAGCGCGCGTATCCATGACTGCAGCGGCAGGAAGTCGGAGATCCGTCGATCGAGCTTCTCAAGGACAGCCGCCCCGAAGTCCAGCGCCCCTCTTCCAGCGCCGCCCGAGCTCGACGCCGAGAGGCTGCCCATGGAGAGCCCGGAGAACACCGACGCGCAGTGGTGAAGAGCGTCGACGGCCAGCGGGCCGTCCCGAAGGACCTGGTCCCCGAGCGCCGCCACCACCCGCTCTCGATCGCCAGAGCGAGGGTCGCGCCAGTCGCCGTCGAGGAGTAGCGCTGGCGCCTCGCGGTACAAATCGGGAAGGGACCATTTCGAGTTCACGGGGGCCTCCACGGGGTCAAGTCTCGCGCTGGTACAAGTCTCGTGCCGTGGCGTCGCCCAGTCGCACGCTGGTTTGGCAAAACCCTGGAATGAAGGAGCTTCCGACGACCCTGCGCTGTCCATGCGGCCGAGGAAGTCTCCCGGGAAGAGGTGAGGTCTAGCGTGCCCAAGCGGCCGGAAAGGACGCCAATATTTGTGACGTGGCGGGGCCCCGAAGCCCCACCGAGCGAATCGAACCGTGTAGGATCAAACCATGGGAATCGCGGACAAGCTCCTCCGGTCGCTCCGAGACGACCGACCTTCCGGCAAGCCGATTCGGCTCGTCTTCGACCCCCGTTACGCTCGACCCATCACTGGCGTTCCGATGGACCCACATCGGGGCGAGAACATCGCCGCGTTCCTCACCATGGAGAAGCTGGTCGCGGCCGACGCACTCATCGCGGTCGAATTGGCATCGATGGCGAGTCTGCGTCGCGTTCACACGGACGGCTACCTCGAGTCCCTAGCCGATCCAGGCCTGCTCTCGCGCGTCTTCGGAATGGACTTCGACCCCGCCGTCGTCGACGCCGTCGTCGGAGCGCACCGGCTGATGGTCGGGGGGACCTCGCGTGCCACCCGCGTCGCTGTCCAACGAAAGGCGACGGTCGTCCACCTCGGCGGTGGCTTTCATCACGCCGCGCCGGATCGGGGTCACGGCTTCTGCCTGCTCAACGACATCGCGGTCGCGATCCGAGGCGCCCGCGCCCACGGCGTCACGGGTCCCATCCTCGTCATCGACGTGGACATCCACGACGGCGACGGCACGCGCCTTTGCTTCGCCGATGATCCCACGGTCCACACCTACTCCATCCACAACCGCTCGCTCGATGACCGAACGGCGATAGCGTCGACGTCCGTCGAGCTCGGGACCGGGGTTCGTGACGCCCGCTACCTCGACGCGTTGCGCAGTACGCTCCCCGCAGTGGTCTCGTCGGTCGCGCCGGAGCTCATCTTCATCGTCGCGGGCACCGATCCCGCTCACGACGATCGGCTCGGCGATTGGTTCATCTCCGAAGCGGGCATGCTGGAGCGAGACCGCCTCGTCATGGGGCTCACCCAGCGCAGCCCGGAGACGCCCGTCGTGGTCGTACTCGCCGGCGGCTACGGTGCGAACGCCTGGCGTTACACGGCGCGCTGGCTCGCGGAGCACCTGAGCGGTCGAGTCCGCGACGTCCCCCGGGCGGAAGACATGACGCTCGCCCGCATGCGATTGCTCGGGCGCGACTTCGATCCCAATCGCGGCAGTGAGCTCGACATTCGCTTCACCGAAGCCGATCTCATGGGCGCCCTGACCACCGCGAGGTCGAGCCGTTTCCTCGATTTCTACACGCGCGAGGCCCTCGACCTCGGCTTCGAGCGCTACGGCATCTACGACCGTCTCCGCGCGCTCGGCTACCGTCATCCGTGGCTGGACTGGAACCTCGAAGACGGTGCCGGCCATGCGCTACGGATCTACGGCGACCACCCGGGGACCGACGGCACTACGCCGCCGATCGTCGCCGAGCTCGTCGCCCGCCGAGACCGCGAGCTCCTCGCCGACGGTGAGGTGCTCTACGTGGAGTGGTTGACGCTGCAGAACCCCCGAGCCGCTGCCTCTCGGACGCTGCTACCGGGCCAACGGCACCCCGGCCTCGGGCTCCTCGGCGAGACGCTGGCGCTCCTCATTATGCTGTGCGAGCGGGTCGGGCTCGAAGGTCTGGCATTTACCCCCATGCATTACCACTTGGCCGTGCTCGGTCAGGGCCGAATGCACTTTCTGGATCCCGCGCGTGAAGCTCTCTGTCGCGCCCTGATGGCGACCGGCGAGCCTTTCGCGGAGCTCAGCCGCGCGCTGGCGGCAGGACGGGTGAGAAGCGCTCGAACCGGCGAGGTCCTCGAGTGGCAGCCCGGCCCCTTCATCCTCCCGCTCAGCGCTCGACTCCGAGACCGTGTGACCGGCCCAAGCTACGAGTCGGCCGTCGCGTCGGCCATGGACGACGTTGGCGTCGTCGTGTTGGCTGTAGTCTAAATCTTCCCTCTAATGTCGAGCGAATGTAGTCCCGAAGACCTCAATGGCTCGAACCGTCCCGAGACGGTCCGCGCTGCATTGGATTTGCTTCGTGCCGCTTCGATAGCGACGTGGGCAACTCGGGCGTCCTGGGCATGCATCTCGCTGCAACGGAGCGTGGCTGTTGAAGATTCTAATCGTCGATGACTTCTTCTTCGTGCGAAAGCAGCTTCGAGCCGCGCTGCAAGAGCTTGGGCATCACGACGTCGACGACTTCGCCGATGGCACCGCTGCGGCCGTCCGCCTCACCGCATCCGTTTCGGAGGAGAAGCATTACGACCTCATCCTTTGCGACTGGCACATGCCGGGCATGAGCGGGCTGGGCGTCCTCTCCGTCTGCAGAAGCCTCGCCCCGTACCGCAGGACGCCATTCGTCCTGTGCACGGCCGATGCAGCTGAGTCCTCGGTCGTTCAGGCCATCCAGGCGGGAGCGACCGACTATCTGACCAAGCCGCTACCGATGAACACGCTCGCGGAACGGCTCGAGAAGATCCTCGCGCGCGTCATGCCGCCTGCAGCGGCATCCAGCTGACGCTCTAGCTGAGGCACTCCTGGAGCCGAGGCCGCAATACGAAGTCCAGCTCGCAGCTCCGAGATGGGTGATTGGCTCTGGCGGCCCGGCTCATGGCAAACTTCGTGTTGCCAAGGAGCCCCCCGGACCCATGAACAACGCCCCGCCCACCGAACGCATCGCCATCGACGTCAGCTTCGATGCGCCGCGGGGTCCGGAGGCTGTCTGGGACATCGTCGCCGACACGGATCGGCTGGGGCGCGTCATGGGCGACGCTCAGTCGGTCCAGACAGAGGCCGTCGAGCGTGACGATGCGGCGCGTTTCCTGGTGAGGACCCGCTTCGGCGGCATGAAGGTCGAGTACTTCGAGCGCCCGACCCAGTTCGTCCATGGGAGCTACTTCGAGATCCACCGCGTCTTCCCAAAGGGGGCTGCGGCGTGGGTCCGGCTTCGACACGACTTCGCCTCGGAGGGCGACCGGACCCGGGTTACCATTCACGGCTGGATGCAGCCGCGGTGGCGCGTCATGACGCCCGTGCTGCGGTTGGCGTTCGGACGCTCGCTGAATGCCATGGCCAGGGCTTACCGCGCGATGACCGAACGCGGGGCCGCAGGCGAACCCGTGTACTCGCCGCCGCCCGCGCCGATCTCCGAGGACCACCTGAAGCGCGCGCTCGCGGCGTCCCGCGAAGCCGGCGCCATCTTGCCGGCACTCGACGTGCTCGAGTCCATCATCCGGCGCAGCAGCGACGTCGACGCCGCGCGCATCCGGCCCTATGCGCTGGCGGACGTCCACCAGCTCGACCGACGTTCCGTGCTTGAGACGTGCCTTGAGAGCACGCGCCAAGGGTTGCTCGAGCTCCGCTGGGAGGTGATCTGCCCATCCTGCCGCGGTTCGGCGAGCACGCTCTCGACGCTCAGCGCCCTCGAAGCGCATGCGCGCTGCGCCATGTGCGAGCTCGACTTCGAGATCGATCTCGAACGCGCCGTCGAGGTCGCGTTCGCGCCGACCGCCGCCGTCCGAAAGGTTGACGCCGCTCCCTTCTGCATCGCCGGGCCGGTGCGAGTGCCACACGTCCACACCCAGCTCATCTTGGGTCCCAGCGCCACCCGGTCCATCGACGTTCCGCGCGAATCCGGCGAGTGGCGGCTCTTCTTGCGTGGGGGCGCCTCGGCTCGTGTCCTAGTCGAAGCGGGAGCGCCGGACGCCGCCGCAGTCATGGATGACCGCGGCGACTGGCGCGATGTCGTCCGAGTGAAGCCCGGCGGCCACCTCGAGGTACAGAACCCCACGAGCTCCGAGCGCCACGTCAAGCTGGAGCGCACTGCCCGCGTGCGCGACGCCGCGTCGGCTGGCGAAGTCACGGCGCTCCCCGGCTTCCGGCGCCAGTTCGGCGCGGATGTCCTGCGCGCGGGACTGAGCGTCAGCGCGGGCCGCTTGGCCTTTCTCTTCTCTGATCTCGTCGGCTCCACGGCGCTCTACGGCGAGATCGGCGACGCTGGGGCATTTCGCCTCGTTCAGGAGCACTTCGACGCTCTGGTCCCCATCCTCGAGCGTCACGGCGGATCGCTCGTCAAGACCATCGGGGACGCCATCATGGCGGTCTTCACGGACGACCGCGCGGCGGTACGTGCGGGCCTCGAGATGCTCAGGGAGTTCGAAGACTTCCGCGCTAGGTCCACCATTCACACGAAGACGCATCTGAAGCTCGGCGTCCACTCCGGGCCGGCCTTCGCCGTCCGCGCCAACGACACCCTGGACTATTTCGGTCAGAGCGTGAACGTCGCCGCGCGTGTGCAGGGCGAAGCCGGCCCCGGCGAGCTCGTGACCGACGACCGGACGGTGCGCGAGCTCCTGAAGTGCGGCGGGCTCGACGGGATCGACGTCGGCGCGCCCTACGCCGCGACGCTCAAAGGCGTGAGCGGCACGCTCTCGCTCATTCGGCTCACGCTCGACGCGTCGCCCCACCCGAGCCTCCGTCGACCATAGCCAAGCCCGCTTCCCGTCGTGCCCACTCTCGGGCAGTCTCCGCGCCGACGAGGGAGCCGCATGACGAAGAACAAGACGGACGCGCCAAGCCCAGAACAGAAGCCGGGACGCAACGACCGATGCTGGTGCGGGAGCGGCAAGAAGTACAAATCCTGAGGAAGAGGGCTACACTCCGCCCATGTCGCTCGCCCGCGCCGCCCTCGCTCTCGTCACCGCCACCGCTGCCTTCTCCTGCGCCCACACCCGCACGGGCGACGCCCCGACGACGCGCCCGCTCGCCATCATCGCGGTGAATGACGTGTACCGCGTCGCGTCGCCCTCCGAGACGCCGGAAGGCGGCCTCGCCCGCGTCGCCACGCTGGCTCGTGATTGGGCCCGCACGCACGACGTCCTCGTGACGATGGCCGGCGACTTCGTCTCACCCGCGCTCGAGACGACCTTCGGTTCGGGTGGCCGCCACATGATCGAAGCCTTGGACGCGCTCGAAGGTCCACCCGATGACGCCGTGCACGTGGTCGTGACGCTCGGCAACCACGAGTACGACATCAAGCCGCCGGACTTCTGTGCCGCCTTCGACGGCCGCCGTGGCGAGCGGGGCTTCGAGGTCGTCGCCAAGGACACCGCGCTCTTCCCCCCGTGCCTGAAAGGCCCCATCCCCGCCTGGACCACGCACGAGCTCGGTGGCCGCACGGTCTGCCTCACCGGGAGCCTCGGCGCCATCGTCCCCGAGCTGAACCCCCAGGCCTCGGTCCTGGCACCGGAGGCGCTCGTCGAGGGCCGGCCCGACGGCTGCGATCTCCAAATCCTGTTGACCCACCAGAATATGCCCGACGACCTACGCCTCGCCGCCGCGCTCCGGGCGCTGCCGGGCCAGCCCGAGACCCTCATCCTCGGCGGCCACGAACACACCGGCCTGAGCGCCACCCACGCTGCACCTTGGGTCCTGAAGGCGCCCTCCGACGCCCGCCGCGCCTACGTCCTCGACTACGCCGCCGGCCCGCCGCGCCTCCTCGACGTCGCGCTGACCGGCGAGACGCCGCCCGAAGCGCCCGACGTCCGCGCCATTGGCGACCGCTGGCGCGCGCAGGTGCTCGAGAAGCGCGGCATCGACCCCGCTCTCTGGGGACGCGTGCTCTGGCCGACGCTCCCGGTGATGATCGAAGGTGAAGAGACCGCGCTCCGGGAACGCGAGACGACGCTGGCGAACCTCTTCGCCGACAGCGCGCGCCTCCAGGCGAAGGCCGGCGAGCGACCCGTCGTGACCGTCATCAACACCGGCTCCTTGCGCCTCGGTCGCGACATTCCCGCCGGCAAGGACCTCACGGCTGGTCACCTCCTCGAGACCGACCTCTTTGAAGCGGCCGTAGTCCGCGTCCCGGACGTCACCCCGGCCGAGCTCACTGCCATCGCGACGGCGTCATTCCGGGAGTGGCCGGGCTCCGGGCGCTTCCCGGGGGTCTCGTCGAACCTCTCCATTCGCTGGAGCGGCACCGGTGATGCCGTCGTCACGGCAACCGGTAACGTCGACCTCCTCACGACCGACTTCATGTGTTCGAACCCGAAAGGCGCGCTCGAGAACCCGGCGCTGCGGGCCGCTTGCGAGGCCCGAAAGGGCCGCATCGAGACGATCGGCACGCTGCGAGGCCTGGTTCAGAGCTGCCTCGAGCAGACGGTCTGCCGCGACGCCCTCGCCAAGGTCATCTCGTCGGCGCGTATCGCGGTCCCGGGGAAAGTGCCATGACGGCGCGACACCTGGTGGCAGCCCTGCTCATCGGATGTGGCAGCGCCGCCGAGCCCGCCAGCCCCACCGACACCGTCGACACCACCTACGGCGATGTGCCCCCGGTCTTCGTCGACACCAACATGCCGGACGCCGACACGTCGGCCGACGATGTCTCCGAGCCCGATACGGCCACCTCCGAGGACACCAGCGCCGACGACTCCAGCGCCCACGATGGGACCTCGGAGGACGTTGTGACCACGCCCACCCTCCTCCAGTGCACCGAATCCGCCTTCGACGCGCCGGCCGGCGTCGGCTTCGAGCACTTCACGAGCAATCTCGTCGTCGCGGCAGGGGCGCCCGGACACTCGGCCCACGACGTCTTCGCGCTTCCGGGCACGACGGTGACGCTGGTCGGCAAGTTCGCCTATGGGGCCATCAGCAAGGATCTCGAGGACGAAGTGGTCGACCTCTGGGTGGACCGCTGTGCGGGCTTCGAGAAGCTCGCGACCGACAAAACCGACACCGACGGCCGAACCCACTTTGCCCTCGACACGAACACCTTGGGTGGCCCCGGCATCTACCACCTGCGCCAGCACGTCGTCGGCGACGGCACCTTCACGGAGCACACACTCCGCGTCCTCCCCGCCGGCACCCAGCTCGTCGTCTTCGACATCGACGGCACGCTCACGACCTCCGACGAAGAGCTCTTCAAGGACGTTATCGCCGACTTCTTCGAGCCCCTCTTCGGCGGGACCTACGTCCCCACCGAGTACCCGAGCGCCGTCGCACTGACGCAGGCGTGGGCGGCCAAGGGCTACGTCCTCGCCTACGTGACCGGGCGCCCCTACTGGCTCACCGGGCTTACCCGCGGCTGGCTCGCCTCACTCGGCTTCGCCGACGCCGCGCTCCGCCTCACGGATTCAAACGGCGAGGCCCTGCCGACATCGAGCGGCGTCGCCGCCTACAAGACGGCCCACCTCGCGTCGCTACAGGCCCTCGGTTACGTGCTCGTCACGGCGTATGGCAATGCCGTCACCGACATCGAGGCTTACGCCAACGTGGGCATCCCGCTCGATCGCACCTTCATCATCGGCGACCACGCCGGTGAAGGCGCGACCATGCCTCTCTCTGGCGGCTACGGCGAACACCTCTCCTGGGTGGCCGCGCAGCAGAACGCCGACCAGCCCTTCACGCTGCCCTGACCGGCCCGAGAACTCGTGCTCGCGAGCTTCGACCCCATCGCTCTCGCGAGTCACCAGCCCATGTTGCTGCTCTTCGCTGTGCTCGCGGTGGGGTGGCTCTTCGGCCGCGTGGAGGTCGGTGGGTTCTCTCTCGGTCCGGCGGCCGTCCTCTTCGCGGGGCTGGCCGTGTCGGGCTTCGATGAGCGGCTCCAACTCCCCGAAGAGCTTGGAACTTTCGGCCTCTGCCTCTTCGTCTATGCCATCGGAGTCGGGAGCGGCCCCGGCTTCGCAGCCGCTTTTCGCGGCCGCGGTCGATGGACGAGCCTCGTCGCCGTCGGCGCCATCGCGGCCGCTGCACTGACCACCGCCTTGGTCGCGTGGCTCTTCGACTTCGACGGCCCCACCGCCGTCGGACTCTTCGCCGGCGGCCTCACGAACACGCCCGCGCTCGCCGCGTCGGTCGACAGCCTCGCCGTCACCGCCGGAGCCGACGTCCGCGCGCCCGTCGTCGGCTATTCGGTCGCCTATCCCCTAGGCGTCCTCCTGCCCCTCCTGGTCCTCGCCCTGGCGTCTCGCCGAGCCACTCCCGACGCCAGCAGTACGCCGGCCACGCTCTTGAACCGCACCGTTCGCCTGACGCGGAAGGCGGGGCTCGCCAGCGAGCTCCGAACGCTGCTCGGTACTCACGCCCGCTTTGGCCGCTACCGGCGCGGCGAGGTCGAAGGCGTCGTGACGGACGACACGCGCCTCCAGCTCGGCGACCTCGTGACCCTGGTCGGTGATGCCACCGGCCTCGACGTCGCCGAGAGCCAGCTCGGTGACGCTGTCGCCAAGGATCTTCCCGACGACCGCAGCCGCCTCGACTTCCGCCGCATCTTCGTCTCGAAGCACGGCGTGGTGCGGCGCCCGCTCTCCGAGCTCCGGCTCCCACAGCGCTTCGACGCCATCATCACTCGCGTCCGACGCGGCGACGTCGACCTCCTCGCCGACCGCGACACCGAGCTCGAACTCGGTGACCGCGTCCGGGTCATCGCGCCTCAACATCGCCTCGACGAGGTCTCGCGCTTCTTTGGAGACTCCTTCAGGGCGCTCGCCGAGATCGACGTTCTGAGCTTCGCCCTCGGCGTCACACTCGGCCTCTTGCTCGGCCTCATCCCCATTCCGACCCCCATCGGTCCCGTGAAGCTCGGGCTCGCGGGCGGCCCCCTCGTCGTGGGCCTCATACTCGGGCGCCTCGGCCGAACGGGTCCGCTCGTCTGGGACCTCCCCTTCCCGGCCTCGATGACCCTGCGCCAGCTCGGGATCGTGCTCTTCCTCGCGGTCGTTGGCACCCGGTCGGGCGCCAGCCTCGCGACCACATTCGCGACTGGGCACGCCGGTCCGCTCCTCGCCGCCGGGACGCTGGTGACACTCTCGGCCTGCCTCCCGGCGCTCTTGCTCACACGACGGGCGCTTGGGCTCCCGCTCTGGCGTTCGTTCGGCGCCGTCGCCGGCATCCACACCCAGCCTGCTGTACTGGCCTGGGCGACGTCGCGCACCACCTCCGACGGCCCCTCGCGGGGCTACGCCGACGTGTTTCCCGTCGCCACCGTCACCAAGATCCTCGCCGCTCAGCTCCTCATCCGCTTCCTCGACGCGTGAGCGCCGCTCTCTTTGCAGCGACATGGAGTGTCGGCTAAGGTCAGGCGCAGGCACTTCGGTCAGTGGCAGGTGAACGTCGGCATGTCCAGGGAACTCCAAATCTTCCTGAGTTCGACGGTTGATGATCTCAAGGATGTCCGCGCGGACATAAAGCGTCGGATGATGACGTCAGGTCGACTTGTGAGGTGCTCAGAAGACCCTGGGTTTCCAGTTCAACCGATGCGGACATCGCACGACGCCTGTCTTGAGGTTATAAGATATTGCCACGTTTATATTCTTCTAATTCACTCCAGATATGGAGGTGAATATCGGGATCAAAATAAGTCAATCACGTGGCGGGAATGGGAGGAAGCTAGGGCTGTTGGAATTACTCCTATAGTCTTAATTCTGAAAGAGACGAACGAAGCCTGCAAGCAAGTTGCCAACGATCGCCGATCACTGCGGATGGCCGATCAGTCGAAGTCCGTCCGAGACGAGGACGGGGCACTAAACGCCACACACGAAAGCCAAACTAGCATCAAGAACGTTGCCTCCCTACAGCGATTCGTCGATTCCGTCCGAAAGGGCCATGAGGACAACTGGGCGAAGCTGGATTGGGACGGGACCGCAGATCAGGCTCTGGACTACATCGAGTGCCAGATTGCGGTCCAATCGGCCACCTCGGAACAACGTCGTCGGGACGAGATGGTCGAGCGCGTGGCAATGACCCGCACGATGGATGCCCTCCGATTCCTCACCAAGACGAGCTTCGTCCTAGTGGGCCAGCTACGTTCGAAGCAAGTGAGTCGGGCGAAGGCGCTCGAAGCGCTTCTAATTCAGGCAACGACCTTTAACAGAGACCTCTTTGGTTTCGAGGATGAGCGATATGGGCTGGTCATCCATCTTGTTGAAGCGAGTTCCACCGCAGGTGGTCCGATGGTCCTCAAGCCAGTGGCCCGAGTCGTTCACCCCGCCCTTTCCCCAGTTGGCCGCGATTGGCCAGTGAACAAGGGGCACATGGGTAGGTCGTTCACGTCGAATCAACTCATGGTGAGCGGCGACATCCGCCATACCGAGGCGTGGGACCACACAACAGCGCAAGCCCGGGACCCGGACAACTACGTTTCCGTGATGACTCGGCCCCTTTACGCGCCCGACTCCAAAACTCCTGTAGGGACGATCACCGTCAGCAGCAGCCGACTAGATCACTTCATGTCGGAAGGCGACTCAGCAGCACGCGCCTTTGACTCCCTTGCCAGTCTGAGTAACCTACTTGTCCTGGAGGTTCCGTGAAGCAACAAGAAGATGCTGGTTTTGTCGTAGTGGTGGATCCCATAAGGGACGCGCGCGAATCGGTCTCGCTTCTCCTCAAGGGAAAGGCAAGCGCGTCTGCTAGGCTCGCGGTTGAGCAGCATGAGCGTGCCTCGCACGCGACCAATTCCATCATTGACGAGCGACTCCAGCTGCGCGCCATGGCAAGGCGCTAGCCGCGGAGGTCCGCTTGCGAGGCAAGGACATCATGCGGTGCTGAAGTTTGGCTCCGGGGGCAACCCCGTTGAGTCGGGGGCATACTCATCGAGCCAAAACAGAGTTCACTTGTGGCGCACGGTCGCGACGCGCTCGCTCGCGGCGACCACGGCGCCGCCCTCGACGCCTTCCGGAAGGCTCAGGCCGCCGACCCGACCGACCCGGACGCGCTCCTCGGACTCGGTCAAGTCCTGCTCGCTATGGGCCAGGTCGACGTCGCCCTTCGCTGCCTCGACAAAGCGCACTCTCTCGCGCCGGCCCGTTGGGACATCGCTCGGCAGCTCGTCCACGTCCTGACCGAACACAACCGGGCGGCCGACGCGCAGGAGCGTCTCGCGCGCGTTCTCGACGCCGTGCCCGACTGCGTGGAAGCGCTCTACGCGTCTCTCACGGCGCTCCCGATGGTCTACCAGAGCGAGGCCGAGCTCGGGCTCTGGCGCCGCTTCTACCGCGACGCCCTGTCCCGCCTCGAAGCAGCCGAAGCGACCTTCACGGATGACCTACGGCGCCGGCTCATCCGGGCCTTCGGCGAATCGGGCAACTTCCTCATCAGCTACCAGGCGGGTGGTCCGGAGGAGCTCCTCGATGTCGAGGATCCTGGCCGCGGCACTCGGGACCGAGAAGAGCAGACGCGTTTTGCGGCCATTGTCACTCGAACCGCGAGCACCGTCTTCGAGCCCTTCGAGGACCGCCGCCCCGAGAGTCGCCCTCGGCCCCGAGTCGGGTTTTTATCGTCGAACTTTCGTCAGCACACGGTCTGTCGCCTCTTCCGCGGCTTCGTTACGGAGCGGACGCCCGGGTGCGCAGACGTCTACGTCTACCAGCTCGGTTCGAGCCACGTCACGGACCCCTTCACCGCCGAGCTCGCCGCCGCGGCTGATCATTTCCGGGCTCTCCCCTTCGACTTTCAGGCAGTCTTGAACGCTGTTCGTGGAGACGCTCTCGACCTGCTCGTCTTCGCTGACATCGGAATGCTCGGAATGGCGCAAGTTCTCGCCGCCGCTCGACTTGCGCCCCATCAAGGCGTCCTGTGGGGGCACCCCGTCACGACGGGGTTGGCATCAATGGACACATTCATTACGTCGGACGCCATGGAGCCCGAAGATAACTCGACACACTACGTCGAATCTCTCTTGCGCTTGCCGGGCATCGGCATCCACTATCGCCGTCCGGCGCTCCCCAAACCCATGGACCGGTCCCGGCTCGGTGTCCCAGGCGATGCGCCGCTCTACCTGTGCGTCCAGTCGCTCTTCAAGTACCTCCCGCGCTACGACGCACTCCTGGCCCGCATCGCTGCCGCCGTCCCCACCGCCCGCTTTGCCTTCCTGGGTCACCCTCGAGCCGCCGTCACCGCGGCGTTCTCGAAGCGCCTCGGGGCCGAGTTCGCTCGTCACGGCGTCGTATTCGACGCACGCGCCGTGTTTCTGCCCCGGCTCTCGCACTCCGACTACTTGGCGGTGAACCTCGCCGCCGACGTCTTCCTCGACACGCCCGAGTGGTCCGGCGGCAATACGACGCTTGAAGCCATCGCCTGTGGGCTCCCCGTCGTGACGCTCCCCGGTACTTTCATGCGCGGTCGTCACAGCGCCGCGATCCTGGAGCAGCTCGGCGCCGGCGAGAACGTCGCCTCAAGCGAAGACGACTACGTGGCCATCGCATCGATGCTTGGACTTGACCCCTCTCGTCGATCGCGAGCGCGGGCTCACGTCGATGTTCACGCCGACTCGACGGTATTCGAGCAGCGAACGGCGGTACAGTCCTTCGAATCCTGGGTCATCTCAAAGAAGTTTTCTCCTACCTGACCGCGAAGTTGCTGGTATGTATCCGCCAACACGCTAGAATCTCATCGGATTCGCGGTGGCATTGGATTCTGAGGTCAATTATGTCGATTTCTGTTGGAATTGGAGCGTCTAGTAACCATCCTGAAAACGGAATGGTTTTGAAGGACATGACAGCCTGCGAGCAGGTGGCCAATCAGTTCAACGAAGTCATCATCTTCCGTTCCACGGGGCCGTGGGCCAAGCGCTGGATCGAGAGTGGATTTCCGACCAAGAACTTTCACGTCAAAGGTAAAAGTTCGGACTGGGGTCCCCAGGCGGGCCTCGTCCCGTACCTGGGCAAGTACAGCAAGGTCGGCTACAGCGCCGAGAAGGCCGCGAAAGGGACCGCGGCCAACGATCACGGCCTCCACACCCACACGGCCGGTAAGACCCCGCTGCGACTCACCTTCAAGCAGCTCTACGATCAGTACCATCGCCCCGAAGGCAATCCTCCGCGCCGCCCTGTCAAGGCGGCCATCGACCTCCCGAACGGCGACAAGGAGCTCTACGCGCTCCGCAGCGGCGACCAGAAGCTCTTCAAGTTCCTCGCCGTTCGCGACAAGGACGGCCTCTACACCATCTATCCCTCCGAACGAGCCGAACGCGAAGCGGAAGGCGCGCTCGAGGTCATGACCTCGGTTGAGGACGGGATCGATTTGCCGATGACGGGCGACTACGACCTCCTCGCCGTCTGCCCGTCAATGGCGGACTACGGGAGCCTCGCCTCCCGCGACATCGTCAAGCCGGGCATTCGCTGGGGCAAAGACGGCGCCTTGGAGAAGGGCCTCGCGTTCCGGGCCGGCACCGGCATGGACAATGTCATGGACACCCGGCTTCACACCATGGGCAACAAGACTTGGCACGATCACCAGATGAGGCTCGAGCAGCTCCGAAACCGCGGCCTCAAGTGGCACAAGGGCGCCGATGGCAAGTGGTCGCATTCCGCCGAGAAGGCGCTCTTCGGCCCGAAGGAGCCTTGGACCGAACACGGCGACATGGGCAATCTGACGCCGCGTATTCTCCGGTGCATCAACTCCCTGAACGCCGCCATGGGTGCCACGGGCGCGAGCGGCGCCATCCGACGCGTCCATCACAACGCCGAGTCGCATCGCAACCGCATGTTTGGGGCGCTGACGAACAAGGACATGAACACCGCCAAGGACGGCGACAAGTATGCCGACGGCTTCCCGTTCACCATCTTCCAGCCCAGGAAGCTGGCGGCGAGTGGTCCCGTGAGCGGCTACGGCACCGTCAGCACGATCGAGACCTTCGCGGAGTTCGTGCTCTACGCGACCGCGCTAAAGACCGCCGGCTACTTCGTCCCCAAGAATTGGATCTGGAAGGTGTGACAGGAAGCTCGGCCAGACGCTGTTCGGAATCGACGCGTGCAGAGGGACCGGCGTCCCACGTCGCCCATGAACGCGGTGGGACGGACTGCACCAGGGTGGGTCTATTTCCACCTGGCTTTTCGTTCGGGAGGCTGCCCGAGGTTCTGGCGTAATCACGAGCGTGGTGGCCCTCGGGGCTCGAGTGCTCGGTGGAAAAAAGTGGGGGAGTTGACCGCACCACGCCCGGCTCCGGCCAACTTCGACGACATACTTCCCGTATTTCGAGCACTTGGGATGATTCGGGGGGATGCGGCGCGAGGCCGGTCGGACTACTCACTCTCTGCCGAGTTCCAACGGTCACGAGGACAGGGTGCAGGCCGCCCGTATCGATCTGCTTGACCCGGCAGCCGTTCCGTGAGGACACTCCGGCCATGAGGGCCCAACTGCTCAGTCCACTCCGTTCGTGAAAGCGAGCGAGATCAATCTAGCCGAGTGGCTCCGCTTTGTGCCGCGAGAGGGACGGCTCCTGCTCGGCGAGAGCCGCATGCTGCTGTTCCGGCAAGAGTCGCTGGGTGTGCTGCGGCAACTCTTGCACTCCAATCTCGGCCCCCGACTCTCACGAGCCATCCTGTCCCAGTTCGGGTATCGCTCCGGGTGCGGCGACTACGCCGACGTCGTCGGCAGTCGTGATTGGGACACGGACGCCGACCGACTGGCCAGCGGGCCCGTCATGCACATGTGGGAGGGTATCGTCCACGTCGAGCCCACGCGCATCGAGTTCGACCGTGAAGCCGGACACTTCCTCATGACCGGGATATGGCGAAACTCCTACGAAGCCGAGCTTCACCAAACCGCGTTCGGCCGCTCCACGACACCGGTGTGCCACTCGCTCACGGGCTACGCGAGCGGCTGGGCGACGGCCTTCTTCGGGCAGCCACTGCTGGCCATCGAGACTCGCTGTGTCGGAATGGGGCATGAACACTGCGAGTTCGAGATTCGGCCTGACACAGCTTGGGGGGCCGAGGCAGACCCCTGGCGCGAAGGACTGTCCTCCACGGAACAGGTGACGTCGAGACAACTGGAGGCTCTGGTCGACGAACGCACGCGCGAGCTCGTGTCGATCAATCGAGAGCTCCTGCGCGCGAAGGAGGCGGCGGATGCGGCCGTACTCGCCAAGAGCCAGTTCCTCGCTGTCGTGAGTCACGAGGTGCGTACGCCGATCTCGGCCATCCTTGGGCTCGCTGAGATGGCGCTTCAGGACGCAAGCCCGGAGTCCCGTATGGAGCTCGTCGAGAACATCCGGTCGAGCGGGGAGTCGCTCCTCACGATCGTGGGCGACATTCTCGATTTCTCGAAGATCGAGGCCGGCCGAATGGACCTCGAGCGCCAGCCTTTCTCCGTTCAGAACTGTGTGGAGGGGGCGGCGCGCCTAATGACCGGCCGTGCCAAGCTGCAGGGGCTATCGCTGGACGTTGTAATTGGAGGTGCATTGCCCCCTCTCATCTGGGGCGACATCACCCGCTTCCGTCAGATCGTGCTGAACCTCCTCTCGAACGCAATCAAGTTTACCGAAACGGGCTCTGTGACACTGTCGCTGACGCGGTCGGCTAGCCAAAGCGGCGACGTTCTCTCGGTCTCGGTCAAGGACACAGGCCCGGGGATACCTGCGGACCAGCTCGATCAGCTCTTCAAGTCTTTCGCCCAACTCGACAACAGCATCGCGCGAAAACACGGCGGTACCGGGCTCGGGCTCGCCATCAGCTTGCAGCTCGCTCGCCTCATGGGCGGCGACATTCACGTCGACAGCACGCCCGGAGTCGGGTCCGAGTTTCGCTTCGACGTCCCCTTCGTCCTGGCGGGCGAGCCCGAAACCGCGCCACCGTCGGAGCCCGCCGATCGAGGCCAAGTCCCGACCGCGCGGCATTCGATGCGGATCCTCGTCGCAGAGGACAACGACTTGCTCGCACGGATCGCCATGAGCTTCTTGAAGCGGCTCGGCTACGACGCGGTTCGGGCCGGAGACGGCGCTGAAGCGCTGAAGCAGGTCCTCGAGACCGACTTCGACGTCGTCCTGATGGACATGCAGATGCCGCCGATCGACGGTCTCGAGGCGACCCGGCTCATCCGGGCGCAGCTTCCGCCGGATCGGCAACCCTGGATCATCGCGCTCACGGCCAACGCGCTGGCCGCAGACCGTGAAGCGTGCCTCGACGCCGGTATGAACGACTTCCAATCGAAGCCGCTCGAAATGGTCGCGCTGAGCGGCGCGCTCGACCGCGCCGCCCGGTCGAAGCTCCGGTCGCCGTCGCGGAAGTAGTGCTCGGTCGTAGACAAGTGGCTCGTTCTGCCTCGCACTGCATCCCCGTCCGGAAAATCGAACCACTTATTTACGACCAAGCCCTTAGGGCGCGACGAAGCCATTGAAAGCACGAAGGTATTCGACGAAGCCCGGGGAGACGGCACCGTCGAGTAACACCTCCTGCGGGACCGGCGGCATTACGGGAGTCCACGTCGGGTCGGCGGCGCGTGTTGGCCAGTCCGGGTTGGCGATGGCGCTCCTGCCGAGCGCGCGGGACACGGGACAGTTGACTCGCCCCGGTCGGCGCGACGAGAGTGCCGCCATGGACTCGCTCCCGCAAACGCGTTGCCGTCATCTCCATGTCTTCATTGTGCTTCTCGTCTCGCTCTCCTGCGCCCACGCGTGGGTGGTCCCGCGGATCGACACGGCACCCGACCCGATCACCGCGGTGCCGGCACTCGCCATCGAGCCGCTCGCCGGCGACGTCTGGCTACACCGCTCGTGGTTTCGGCTGCCTTCGGGCCCCTTCCCGTCCAATGGCCTCCTGGTCTGCCGCCCGGGCGCTGGGCTTCTTGTCGACACGGCGTGGACGCTGGCCGACACGCGTCTGCTCCTCGCCGAGGCCGCACGAAAGGGGTGTCCGGTCACCGCGCTCATCGTGACGCACTTTCACGACGACCGGCTCGCCGGGCTCTCGTTGCTTCTCGAGTCCGGCGCGCGGACGTGGGCACGCGCCGACACGCCGGGCCTCGCGAAGCTCCCAGACTGGAAGCCGCAGCGCCTTCCTGACGACGGCGTCGTCGAGGGCGTGGAAGTGTTCTTTCCGGGCCACGCCCACGCGCCCGACAACGTCGCAGTGCTGGTGCCCGAGGCATCGGTTCTCTTCGGGAGCTGCATGGTGCGGGACGCAGGCGACCGAACGCCGGGCAATCTCTCGGACGCCAATCTCACGACGTGGCCGGAGAGCGCTCGGCGCCTCGTGGCCCGCTTTTCAGCGCCTCGGATCGTCGTCCCCGGCCACGGCGATCCCGGAGGCAAAGAGCTGTTGACCCACACCTTGGAGCTCGTGAGCCCCAAGTAGAGCCCGCCACATAGTCAGAGCCTATGACGACCTTCGTTTCTGTGTCTTGGCGCCGGATCGCTGGGAGGCGCATCTTCCTTCTGCGCCCCGAGGGAGCGCCGGCCGTGCCCGCGTCGGGCCGCCGTCCCAAGAACACACAGGCACCGAGAGGTCTCCCATGTCGATCATCAACACCACCATCAAGTCCTTCAAGGCCAAGGCGTTTCACCAGGGCAAGTTCGTCGACGTGAGTGACGCGTCGGTGAAGGGCAAGTGGTCGATCTTCTTCTTCTATCCCGCCGACTTCACCTTCGTCTGCCCGACGGAGCTCGGTGACCTCGCCGATCACTACGCCACGCTCCAGAGCATGGGCGTCGAGGTCTACTCGGTGTCCACCGACACGCACTTCACCCACAAGGCGTGGCACGACGCGTCGGACACCATCAAGAAGATCAACTACCCGATGATCGGCGACCCGACCGGCACCATCACGCGCAACTTCGACGTGATGATCGAAGAAGAGGGCCTCGCTCTGCGCGGCACCTTCGTCGTGAATCCGGACGGCGTCATCAAGCTCGCCGAGATCCACGACAACGGCATCGGCCGCGACGCCAAGGAGCTGCTCCGCAAGGTGCAGGCGGCCCAGTACGTCGCGTCGCACCCCGGCGAGGTCTGCCCGGCGAAGTGGACTCCCGGCGCCGCGACGCTCGCTCCGTCGCTCGACCTCGTCGGGAAGATCTGACGGCGTCGTGCTGTCGGTGGCCGGCCGTGAGCTGTCAGCGGTCAACCGGACGGGAGACCGGGCGTTATCGGCCTTGCCGACGGTCGCGCCGGCCGGCCGATCGGCCCGAGCTGATAGCCGATAGCTGAACGCTGACAGCTGTAAGGTGCCCGGAGCGCCGCTCCGCCGGCAGCTCGCGACCTGAAGTCAATCCGATCGCCCGCCGTCCTCGATGGCCGCGCGGGCGCGCCCCGATCTCGTTCAGGAGACCCACCATGCTCGACGCCGCCATCAAGACTCAGCTTGCCACCTACCTCCAGCGCCTCGACGCGCCAATCGAGCTGGTGGCTGCCCACGACGGCTCCTCCGCGTCGGGTGAAGTACGGGCTCTCCTGAACGACATCGCGTCGCTGTCGCCCAAGGTGACTGTCCGTGATGCCACCGAAGCCCAGGACGGTGTGTCGGGCCTTCGGCGCCCGTCCTTCTCGGTCGGGCGGCTCGGCGAGACGCCGCGAATCCGCTTCGCTGGCGTTCCGCTCGGCCACGAGTTTACGTCGCTCGTGCTCGCGCTCCTTCAATCGAGTGGTTACCCGCCGAAGATCGACGTCGCGGTGGTCGAGGCCATCCGGGCGCTCCCAGAGCCGCTGCGCTTCGAGACCTTCGTCTCGTTGTCCTGCCACAACTGCCCGGACGTCGTGCAGGCGCTGAACGTCATGGCAGCGCTGAATCCGAACGTCACCCATGTCATGATCGATGGCGCGCTCTTTCAGGACGAGGTCACCTCGCGACAGATCATGGGCGTCCCTGCCGTCTACCTAAACGGCGAGCTCTTCGGCCAGGGGCGTATGACCCTCGAGGAGATCATGGCCAAGGTCGACCAGGGCGCTGTCGCCCGGACCGCGGCGAAGCTCGAGGAGAAGGCGCCGTACGACGTCCTGGTCATCGGCGGCGGTCCGGCCGGCGCGTCGGCCGCTATCTACGCGGCCCGAAAGGGGATTCGGACCGGCCTCGTGGCGGAGCGCT
Organism: Myxococcales bacterium; assembly: GCA_018780435.1. GTDB lineage: Bacteria > Myxococcota_A > UBA9042 > SXOO01. The sequence goes on along the minus strand of JADMJS010000025.1, from coordinate 15,622 downwards.
TCGGCGGCCAGGTCGGCGACACGCTCGGGATCGAGAACCTCGTCTCGGTGCCCTACACCGAGGGCCCGAAGCTCGTCGCCGCGATGGAGCAGCACGTTCTGTCCTACGGAGTCGACGTCACGGCGCTCCAGCGCGTGGAGGCGCTCATCCCCGGCGCGCCCGGCGAGCTGCACGCGGTCAAGCTCTCAAGCGGTGCCACGCTGCGGGCGAAGACCGTGATCCTCGCTCCCGGCGCTCGGTGGCGCGAGATGCGCGTGCCCGGCGAGTCCGAGTACCGCACGCGTGGCGTCGCTTTTTGCCCCCACTGCGACGGGCCGCTCTTCAAGGGCAAACGCGTCGCGGTCATCGGCGGCGGCAACTCCGGCGTCGAAGCGGCCATCGACCTGGCGGGAGTCGTGGGCCACGTCACGGTCCTCGAGTTCGACAAGCAGCTCCGCGCCGACGCCGTCCTCCAGACCAAGCTGCGCAGCCTCCCGAACGTCGACATCCGCGTGAACGCGGCCACGACCGACGTCACAGGCGACGGCCAGAAGGTCGACGGCCTCTTCTACAATGACCGCGCTACGGCCGAACGTCAGCGCCTCGACGTGGCCGGCATTTTCGTCCAAATCGGCCTCGTCCCGAATACCGACTGGCTGAAGGGCACGCTGGCGCTGTCGAAGTACGGCGAGATCGAGATTGACGCCAAGGGCCACACGTCGGCCCCCGGCATCTTTGCGGCCGGCGACGCGACCACGACGCCTTTCAAGCAGATCGTCATCGCCATGGGCGACGGCGCCAAGGCTGCCCTGGGCGCCTTCGAGCACCTCATCCGGCTCGGCGTTGCGACATCCGAGGGCGCCGCGGCACAGCCAGTCGCGAAGGCGGCCTGAGCGTCAGGGGAGTACGGTAGCTGATCGTCGCGGAACCTCGGTGCCTTCGATGGTCCGTGCTTCGTCGCCGAAGTTGAACGCGACGCGGTAGCCAAAGCCGCTGCGCCACACGGCGGGGACCTGCGCCGTCGAGGTGCCGGCGATGGCGTCTTCGAAGGCGTTCGAGAGCCGCTCCGGGACGACCTCGGGGAAGACCGACTCCGGCGCCGCGGCGACCCCCGCGAGGCCCACCTCGAGCCGCTCCGTCGAGAAGCCCCAGCCGTGGCGGTCTTCGGGCAGCGCCCGGAGATCGTCGGACAAGAAGAAGGCGCCGCCTGCCAGCGCGGCGACCCAGGCGCCGACCTCGACCTCGTTCTTTGGAAGCTCCCGTAGGATCGGCGGGTCCGCGTCGCAGGCGACGGCTCGACAGACGTGCCATCGCGCGGAGAGGTTGCGCGCCTGCGGGGCGATGAAAGCCCATCCCGGGCCGAAGGGTTCGAGCGCGATGTCGGGGCCGAGTCGCCACGCGTCGATGAGATCGAAGCCGGCGATGGGCGGCGCGCCGACGGTCAGGAGCATGACCTTCGGGCCGGCGGCGTCTCGAATGACCGTCAGCGCCTTCCGGTAGGCCGCCATGCCCGTCATCGGCTCGTGACGCACGCCCTCCCACGTGCCCGTGAAGAGAAAGTCGATCTTCAGAAAGTCGAGCCCAGCCGCCACCAACGCGTTGATAGCGCCCGCGAGATGCGCGGCGGCGTCCGGGTGCGTCACGTCGAGGACCTTCATTGGACCGTGTAGCGCGTGGTCGTAGTGAAGCTCCGGTACGAACCACTCGGGGTGGTCCGTAACGATCGCGTCGTCCGCATCGACGAGCAGCGGTGCGAGCCAGACACCCGCTTCGAAGCCGTCGTCGTGGAGCGTCTTTACGAGCGCGTCGAGCCCGCCCGGGAACTTCGTATTGGCCGTCCAGCGGCCCCAGCCCTCTTGCCAGCCGTCGTCGACGACGATGCGGAGCTTCGTACTCTCGGGCAGCCCAGCGCCCCGAAACGCCGCGCGCGCCAAGGTGGCGTTCTCGAGGACGGCAGCGGCGTCGACGTCGTCCCAGAGGTCGTACCACGAGTTCCAGCCGGCCTCGCCCACCAGAACGTCGCTGCGCCGGGTCGGCAACATGGCGCCGTAGTTCTCCAGGAGCGGTGCGTCTTCGAGCTCGGCCCCGATGAACCACGGTTCACCCGCGACCGCGACGCCGTCGCTGAAGGGGACCGCTTCGCCTCCACCCGAGGCGAGCGTCAGTGTCAACGCGCCGGGATCCGTGCCATCGACCATCACCCACGATTTCCAATTCGATGCGGAGGTCACCCCGGCCACCAGCGACGGCCCGCCGCCGCCCACCACGGTCCACCACCACGAGAAGGCATCACCGGTCCGCAATGTCTCCGGGTCGCCGCGTTGCGCGAAGGCCTCGCTCACGACCTCGCCCGACGGCGGCTCGCGCAAGGCGACAGCGCCACTCATCGACCAGGACTGAAACCCGTTGGACAAAAAGGCGCGCGCACCGGGCACGGCCGCTGAGCCCGTGAATCCGACCTGGGTGAGCACACCAGCGCCCCCGGGCACGAAGGAGACGGACCATGGGGAGGTCTCCTCGACCTCAAGGACACCCGACGCGACTTCGCACCGAAGTGGCGCCGCGCTCGACGCGTCGCGAGAGCACGGGCCGACTTCCCTCACGCCGTCGATGACGACGAAGGGGGTGAGCGACACCCGAACCAGTGCGCAGTCGAGCTCGAGCGCGGTTGACCCGAGGCGCGGGCGGCAGGGACCGTCTACGCCTCCCACCTCCGGAGCGTCCGATTCAGCCGTGTCGGTGTCTTCGCCATCCAATGGCGCCACGTCCACCAAACTCGCGTCGAGTGGAGATGTCCCACCGTCGTCACCCTCGGCGCCGTTCGACGCGGAGCAACTGATCGCCAGCCCGATCGCGATGCTGCCCACGAAAGAGCGGAAGATATGATCGAGGAAGCGAGTGGATGGCACGAGGGAACTCCAGAGGTCGGTGGCCCATGAGGGTGGACCACCGACGCGGCTGGAGCAAGCTCAGTTCTGGCAGGCGGGGTGACCCACACAGTCAGTGCACTGGCAGCTCTCCGAGTAGGGCTCGCAGAGGCCGTCATCGGTGCAGTTCGCCAGGTCACCACAGAAGAAGTCTAGGGTGCAGTCGGCGCAGATGCAGTCATCATCGAGACCACAGACCTCGTTGTCGACGCACGTCGCGTCCTCCCAACACAGGCCGGCCGGGTCGCAGGACTCGCCTACGTCGCACGTCCCGCAGGAGCCGCCGCAGCCGTCGTCGCCGCAGGCCTTGTCCGTGCACTCGGGGACACACGGCGGGATGCACACGGGGATCTGGGCGCAATCGACACACCCGCAGCTCTCGAAGAAGGGGACGCACATCCCGTCATCGGTGCAGGCCTCCGGCGCTTGGCAGAAGGTCGCCGACGCACAGTCGGCGCAGACGCAGTCTTCATCGAAGCCACACTCGCCGTCGTCGGTGCAGTTCACGATGACTTGGCAAAGGCCGGCCGAGTCGCACGACTGACCCTCAGCGCAGGTCCCACACTGGCCACCGCAGCCGTCGTCACCGCACAGCTTGCCGTCGCACGACGGGACGCACACCGGGGCGCAGGCCGGGATAGTAGCGCAGTCGGCGCACTGACAGCCCTCGTTGTAGGGGTTGCACACACCGTCGTCAGTGCAGAAGTTCGGGTCCGAGCAGTACGATTCGGTGCTGCACTCGCCGCAGACGCAGTCGTCGGCTACCGTGCATGCGCCGTCGTCAACGCATGTGATCTCAAGCTGGCACTGACCTGCTGAGTCGCAGACGTCGCCTTCGCCGCAGACGCCACAGGTGCCGCCGCAGCCATCATCGCCGCAGTCCTTGCCGTCGCACGCCGGGACGCACGCCGGGACGCAGACCGGGATGGTCGCGCAGTCCGCGCAGTGGCACCCCTCGTTGTAGGGATCGCAGACCCCGTCATCAGCACAGTTGATGGGGTCGGTGCAGTAGGTGTCCGTAGCGCATTCACCGCAGACACAATCATCGGAGGCCGTGCAAGTGCCGTCGTCGACGCAGGTGACGTCCACCTGGCACTGGCCCGCCTCGTCGCACGACTGCCCGCCGTCACAGGTGCCACACGTGCCGCCGCAGCCGTCGTCGCCGCAGCTTTTGCCCTCACAGTTGGGCACGCACAGAGTTTGGCAGATCGGGAAGCTGGCGCAGTCCGCGCAGACGCACCCTTCGTTATAGGGGTTGCAGACGCCATCGTCCTCGCACGAGCTCGGGTCGGCGCAGAAGCTATCCGCCTTGCAATCGCCGCAGACACAATCGTCGGCATTCGTGCAGGTCCCATCGTCGACGCAGGCGACGTCGAGTTGGCAGATGCCCTCGACGTCACACGTCGCACCCGCGACACAATCGCCACAGGACGCCCCGCAGCCATCGTCGCCGCACTGCTTTCCGTTGCACTCGGGGACGCACACCGGAGCGCACGCGGGGATGGTGGCGCAGTCCGCGCAAACGCAGCCCTCGTTGTAGGGGT
>JADMJS010000025.1:0-11072 GCA_018780435.1 Myxococcales bacterium | reverse complement strand
CCCATCCTCGACGCAGGTGACCTCGACCTGACACTGGCCCGCGGCGTCGCATGTCGACCCTTCGGTGCACGTCCCGCAGGAGCCGCCGCAGCCATCGTCGCCACACACCTTGCCTTCACACGCCGGTACGCAGACCGGCGCGCACGCGGGGATGGTGGCGCAGTCCGCGCAAACGCAGCCCTCGTTGTAGGGGTCGCACACGCCGTTGTCGACGCAGTTCGTCGCGTCGGAGCAGTACGAATCCGCACCGCACTCACTGCAAACACAATCGTCATCGGCGCTGCAAGCCCCATCCTCGACGCAGGTGACCTCGACCTGACACTGGCCCGCGGCGTCGCATGTCAACCCTTCGGTGCACGTCCCGCAGGAGCCGCCGCAGCCATCTGTGCCACACAGCTTGCCCTCACACGCCGGTTCGCAGACCGACGCGCACGTGGGGATGGTGGCGCAGTCCGCGCAGACGCAGCCCTCGTTGTAGGGGTCGCACACGCCGTCATTGACGCAGTTCGCCGCATCGGAACAGTACGAATCCGCACCGCACTCGGTACAGACACAATCGTCGTCGGCGCCGCAAGCCCCGTCCTCGACGCAGGTCACGTCGACCTGGCACTGGCCAGCGGGGTCACACGTCGATCCTTCGGCGCACGTCCCGCACGACCCGCCACAGCCATCGTCGCCGCACGTCTTCTCGCCACAGGACTGGACGCAGGTCTCGACGCACTCGGGGATGGTGGCGCAGTCGGCGCATTGGCAGCCTTCGTTATAGGGCTCGCAGACGCCATCGTCCGTGCAATTGGCCGGGTCAGAGCAGAACGTGTCCAGCTCACAGTCGGCGCAGACGCAGTCGTCGTCGAACGTGCAGGCCGCGTCCTCGACACACGTCACAGTCGGGCCATCGGTTCCGTCGGTCCCATCGGTCGTATCGGTTCCATCGGTCCCATCGGTCGTGTCGGTTCCGTCGGTTGCTTCGGTCGTGTCGGTGCCATCGGTCGTGTCGGTTCCGTCGGTCGTGCCGTCGGTCGTGCCATCGGTCGTGCCATCGGTCGTGCCGTCGGTGGTGCCGTCGGTCGTGCCGTCGGTCGTGCCGTCGGTGGTCCCGTCGCTGGTGCCGTCGGTGGTCCCGTCGGTCGTGCCATCGGTGGTCCCATCGGTCGTGCCGTCGGTGGTGCTGTCGGTGCTGCCGTCCGTCGAGTCGGTCGTCCCGTCACTACCATCGACGGTGTCCGTCGAACCGTCCGTGGCGTCGGTCGAGTCGGTGACGCCATCGGTGCCATCCTCGGCGTCCGTCACGTCGCCGGCTTCGGTCCCGTCGGTGGCGTCATTACCGTCAAGGACGACGCGCCCGTCGGTCGAGTCGGAGACATCGCTTCCGTCCTGTCCGTCCACACCGTCGACGCTTCCGTCGTCCGTGCTGGAGCTGCCGCCCGTGGTGCTGCCGCACGCCATGACGACGCTCAGCGTCGCCGCCCAAATCCCGATACGCCGCGTGCTCTTCATCGTCTTGTTGCTCCCTTGCCCCATTGCCCCTCGGGGGCACGGACCTTATTGCCCCTGGGGGGCACGGACCTTATTGCCCCTGGGGGGCGCGGACCTTAGCGACCTAGCCACGTCTATGCTAGCAAATTCATGTGCTTCGGATCACGCTTTGAAACTTGCACGTCGCCTCGAAGCGGCCTAAACGCCATCGCCATGCGCACCATCCACGATGCCACTTTTCGCGTCCCCGCCCTCGTCCTCACCTTGGCCAGCACGATCCTGGCCTGTGCCGAGTCCGGGGATCCGTCGTCGTCCGATACGCAAAGCCCATCGACCGACGTCGCCGGTGATTCAACCAGCGACGTGCCGCCGGGCGACGACGGCATCCTCATTGGAGGAGAAGACGTCTCTGACGACCTCCTGAACGATGACGCCACAAGCGATACGAGCGCATCGGTAGACACGTCGATAGGCGACGTCTGCGCCGGCGCTCCCGACGGTACCGGCTGTGACCTCGACGGCGACCCTTGCACCATCGACGTGTGCGCCTCGAACATGTGTATCGCGACCAACGGCGTGGAGAGCTGCGCCGCGGATGCCGCGCTCGAACCGTGCTGGACCTTCAAATGCGAGTCTGGGGCGGGCTGCCAGAAATCGGTCTTCGCGTCGGACATCCCGTGTGACGACGCGAACGCGTGCACCATCGGTGACCGGTGCCAGTCTTCTGTCAAGGCGTGCCTCGGGAACGGCATCCCGGTCGACGACCAGAACCCGTGTACGGCCGACACCTGCAAAGACGGGATCATCGCCCATGATCCGACGAGCGGCGCGTCGTGTGTGGCCTCGGGTCAGAGCGGCACCTGTGACGGCGCCGTGTGCAAGCCGGCTGGTTGTACGCCCGTCGACGGGGGCTGGTCGGAATGGACGTGGAGCGCCTGTTCGGAACCGTGCGGCGACGGGACCCGGACCGGCACCCGGACGTGCGACGCCCCCGCCCCATTCTGCGGCGGGGCCGCCTGTGAGGGCGAGTCGGAGACGACTGGCCCCTGCAACGTGAAGCCCTGCACGCCGCTCGGTGACGTCACGGCTTGCCCGAGCGACTTGCCTTTTGCGTCGGGCGCGGCGTGCCTGGCACTCCCGACTGCCAAGGGCTTCACGCAGCTCGTGACCTCCACCATTCCCGCCGCCGAGACCGACAACTACGGCGTCAAGCTCGTCGCCGGGCCGGGTGGGACCGTCGCGGCCCTCTACGGCCAAGACGAATGGTTCGAGCGCTATGCAGCTAATGGGACCCAGCTCCTGGCGCCCGTGTCACTCCCTGCGAAGAACCCGGACGTGGCACCGAGCGCCTTCGGTGACTCGGGCTTCCCCGCCTTCTACGGCGCCGCGCTCGGCTTCGACGGCGACCAGTTCGTCGTGGCTCGCCCGAGCAATCAGGCGCCCGATCTGCACCTCTACGCCGTCGATCCGAGCGGGACCCTGGCCCTCGGCCCCGTCACGATCCCGGGGCCCGAGGGCGCGCTCAACGGCGACCAAGGACCCGCTATCGAGTGGACCGGCGACGGCTGGTTGGTCGCATGGCGCGTGTACCTCGACGGCAACGATCCGGTCGTCCTGGTTGCCCGCATGGATCCGGACCTCGACCAAGATGTGGGCTTCGGGAACGGGGGCTTTCTGACCCTCGAAGGCTATTCGCGTCATCCAGAGCTCGCGGTGTCTTCAGACGGCCAAACGGCCGCGCTCATTGCGGGAGAGACGTCCTTCGAGCTCGCGGTCTTCTCGGCGGTCAGCGGGGAGCTCGTCGCGAAGACTCCGGTGGGCTGCGCGGGCGGCTCGCAAGGTACCAATGGCGACGGCCACGACGTCGTTTGGAATGACGCGCTCGGGGAGTTCGGGGTGCTCCACTCGGGCCAAGGCGTCGGTCTATGCGATACCACCGTCACGTCGGTGAATGCGACGCTGCTGCGGGTCTCCACCACGGGGGAGTGGCTGGGCCCACCGCTCCCGATCCTGTGCGGCTTCCCCATCGGCGCCGGCTTCCGCGGGGCGATCGCCGCCTGGCCGGACGGACGCTACGGCATCGCGATGCAGCGCTATCACGAGAAGCCCTATTGCATCGACCCTTTCCCGAACGGGACGCAAGGGACCGACAGCTTCGACCTCGTGACCGTCGAACCCGCCTCACAAACCATCAGCGCCTGGCGAACCCACGTCGGCACGACGACGACCTACTCTCAGACGGACCTCGTCTGGTCCGGCTCGGTCATGGTGGCGCTGTCCGGGAAGGGAATCGGCGGCGCGAGCGCCGGATACGCCTTCGAACCCTGACGAGTCAGGGGATCACAGAGACTGTATCTCCTTTCGGTATGTGTTCATCGCCTGGCAGATGAGCGCGAGTGGGGCGCCGTTTCTGGCGTTCTTGTCCTTCGACGCCGCGATGAGCTGTGCCGCCGCATCAGCGACTTTGATGAGCGCGGTGTACTTGGTCTCGAAGGCAGAGTCCCACTTCAGACAATGATACTTGTCGAGCTGGGCGTCGATGACGGCGACCGGGCCATTGCGCGTCCCGAACTTGTCCCACGACGCCTTGACCCAGTCCTTCTTGGTCCAGAGCGACTCGGCCTTGTGGTCGTTCTCGGCGACCAGCTTGTTGCCCTTGAACCCCTTGAAATGATTGAGCGCGTTTATCTCGGCGCCCATCACCCGGTTGTTCATGTCGACCATCTTCAACCGAAGCGACAGCCCGAACTGCGACACGTCGTTCGGGAGTGTCCACGGGACGATGGACGTGCAGTCCGTGAACGCGCTCGCGCCGCCCGCTCGCAAGGCGGTCGCGGCCGCGCCAGCGCACGACTTGGTCGTGCTCATCATCTGGTATTTGGCGTCGGAGTCGGTGAACGACTTGAACCAACTCCAGGCGTGCTTCGTGCTGATGCCGAAGTAGCGGTTCGCCCGTCCGATCGCCGGGAGGTGGTGAACGTCATCGGGCTCGGCGACCCACGTATTGCCGATCTTGACTTGGCCCGGCCTCGCTTGTGCACCGTCGATGAGACGCTGCCGAGCCCGGCCCGAGAGCTCCGACTCCATGTCCGTACCCACCGTGAGGTTGCGCCCCCCTTTCTGCGACTTGGACATCGCGCTGACCACACTCAGCGCCCCTCGGGAGAAGTCGATCCCGTGCTCACCCGGCCACCACGAGACGTAGCAGTAGTTGTCGTCGAGGGACGCATCAAGGTGCGCCCACTCGAGGTACTGTTTGGCCGATCCCGACTCGGCGATCTGGGCGCGCATCTCGATGGCCTTGACCTGCTGATAGGCCGTCTGGAGCGCACGGTGTGCGAGCTTGTTCGGGGACTGACCGCGCTTCTCGATCTGCCTCTGGCGAATGGGCCACATCAGGCTGATCGCCGTCACGGCGTCGGCGGTGTTTAGGGAGTAATCCAGGGCCATAGATTCGAAGATCGTCTCTCCCTTCGCCTCCAGGTCGCGAATCGAGTTGTCCTCCGGAAGCACCGCGAGAAGCTCACGATTGATGGTGGCATGGTCATCCTCGAACACCGACGACTCGAATGTGCCGAGCTCGCGAGTGAACGCTTTGATCGCGTCGCGGCCGTTCGAGCGAATCCCGTAGGGGGTATCCTGCAAGTCCTTCTGCGCCTTCTGGATCGAGGACACGTCGTTGGCCACGGCCGAACTCTTGAACATGAGCGCCGCGTGGCCGACATGTCCCGACTTCAGGAGCGACTTCGTCGCAAGGATGTCGTGGTTACGCCAGACGAGGACGGTGACTTCTTCCGCGAGAATCTGATTCGGCTTCATCGGGACACTCCAACCTTGAGTTCGACTCGACGCGGCAACATAGCACATTAGGTTCCGGTGTCGCCCTCGAAGAACCTTGAACTACGAAACGAGCAGAAATGCCGGGTCCGTTCGCGAGCCGTGAGAGGCTCCCCCCAGGTCGCGTCGACCGAGAGGAGCCAGAGCCGCCGTGGACAACGAAAACGAGTCGAAGTTCAACGTATTCAGCCTAATACGCTTCATATTGCCGGTCGGCATGGTCATCGCGATCATCGCCCTCGTGGTGAACAGCTTCGTCGAGGTGGAGCCCGGTCAGGTGGGTGTCGTGGTGAACAACACGGGGCTGACTCTGTTCGGCGATGATTGTCGAGTCATCAAGGACCAGGGCACTCACAGTGTCATGCCGGTCTTCCAGCGGGTCGAGAAGCTCGACATCGCGGCCCAGAAGCTCGTGCTCGAGGGCAGCGCCGAGGTCGGTCCCGACGCCGTCAACATGGCGCGACGACTCGACGTCCGCGCCAAGGACGGCTCCTCGTTCTGGTTCGACCGCATCGAAGTTCACTACCAAGTCATCCCGGACTCGGGGTGTACGGTCCTCGCAATGTACGGACGAGAGAACCACTATCAGAAGAACGCAGTGCCTGCCGACGTCCGCGCTGTGCTTCGGGACGAGTTCGGCCGCTATACCTTCGAAGAGGCCGCCGACCCGTCGAAGTACACGGCGGCCACGACGGCGGCCAAGACGGAGCTGAACAAGCGCCTGAACCCGTATGGGATCCAGATCACGCAGATCATCACTGGGAAGCCTCGCTTTCGGCCCGAGGTCGAGAAGGCCATCGAAGACCGCCAGACCGCGATTCAAGAGGTCGAAGTCCAGACTGAGAAGCGGACACGCTTGACGGCTCAAAAGGATCGTCAAGTGCAGGATGTGCGTCAGACCAAGAACGCGGAGCTCGAGCAGCTCCAGGCGAACCTCGCCGGCTCGCGCAAGGAGGCCGACAACAAGGCGACCGAGACCAAGCGTGACGCCGATACCTACTTCATCACCACCACATCGCAGTGCGAGTCCGAGCGTGATGCGGCCAAGACCAAATCGCTCGCCAACGAGGAGGCCTTTCGGCAGAAGGCGGAGGGCCTCAAGGCCAAGATTGACGCCGTTGGCGCCCAAGGGCCTGACGTGCTCAATGTGGAGATTGCGCTGCACGTCATCCCGCAGCTCGTAAAGGTCAAAGCGTCGCCGTTCAGCCGAAACCCGACCCCCACCGCGCTCGACGTCCGGCAGATCCCAGTCGTCCTCCCCGAGCCGCAGTAAGGGAGCCCAACGTGAACAAAGTCATTCAAATCGTCAGCGCTATTGTCCTCGGCACCATTCTCATCCCGGTGAGCTTCACCACCACGATCGGTCCGGACGAGATCGGCGTGCGTCAGTCGCTGTCCGGCGGCATCGGGGACGAGGACTATGCTGCGGGGCGCGTCACCGACCTCTGGTTCTTTCACACGGTTCACACCTTGCCGCGGGGAATCCACCTCCAGGAGTTCACCGGTCAGAACTCCCTCAGCGTGCGAACCACCGGCAACAACGTCATCGATGTGGACGTCGCTCTGAAGTACATAGTCATTCCCGGTGAAGGTCATCTCATCGTCAAGGAGGGTATCAAGGACACCTACGACGACAAGGTCGCGAGTATCGCGCGCGACTTTCTCGAGAAGCGCCTCGCGACACTCACCAATGACGCGATTCAGGACACGGACGCGCGTGTGAAGGTCGCCAAAGACGCGCTCGGGCCGCTCAACGAGCAGATCAAGCAGTACCACGCCCAGATCGTGCCCGACGGCATCATCGTGCGAGCCATCTACTTCCCGGACGAGTACGAAGAGAAGCTCCAGCAGAATCAGCTCTACAAGATGCAGGGTCGCCTCGACACCGCGAAGAAGTCCGAGTCGGAGGCGGTCCAGGAGACGGTCACCGTCGAGAAGGGCATCGACAAGGACGTGAAGATCGAGCGCGAGTCGTGGAACGCCAAGATCCAGGCCGCTCGCACCGAGGTCGAGGTCGAGATCGCCAAAGTGGTCGCCAAGTCGAACGCTTACGACAAGACCCGACGAGCTGAAGCCGACGCGCTCTGCCTCAAGGCCGCCGCCGAGGGACGTCTCGCCGCCGACAAGGCTGAAGCGCTCGGCAAGAAGCTCGAATCGGAAGTCCTCGCGTCCCAAGCGGGCAAGACCTACTCCGCGATTGAAGCCGTGCGCCGCTTTCAGATCGGCGACATCACGCTCAACTCCTTCGAACCCGACTTTCTCCAGAAGTTTGGCTCAGTTGCGGCCTGGCGACACTTCTTCCTCGACCAGTAGCGCTGCAGAGCGGACGTTTCTGGGGTAGAACCGCCTGGACCCATGCTCGCCCAGCTCCTCGCCCTCCTACTTCGACTCGCGCTCCTCGCCGGCGCTGCAGTCGGGATCACGCGCCTATCCCGCTTCGCATGGCACAAGTGGGGGCCCGATCCGCGCCGACGACTCAAGGCGGCCTGGATCCCGTGGAAGGGCGAGCCGCTCATCCAAGAGGCCATCGGCTATCGAGATTGGATGGCGGTACGCGCCCGAAAGCGCCCGTCCCCGCTCGTCGAAGACATGTTCTCCGATACGAGCGGGCTCATCGACTGCCTCGTCGAGCTCGCAGAGAGCCGCCGCGACCTCGAGACGCTTGAGGCGGCGCAGCGTCGGCTCGTTGGCGCGGGCACCGTGCTCCCGGACGGTAGCGCCGACGCCGCCCACTCCCGCACCGCCGCTCTCACCGAGCAGATGAACGCCATCATGAAGGAGCTCCGCGAGGCCTACGGAAGCCTCGTCGTCTCCCAAGCCCCCGATCTCGCGCCACTCCACTCGCGCCTGCGCATTCACAGTGAGTCGCTGCAGGAGACGACGCGGGTCGTCAGGGCTGTGAGCGCGGTAAGCGCCGCTGTGCCGCTCGATGATGGTGCGGCTACGGACAGCGAAGATGACGACGACCAGCCGTCGCGGCGCAACGAGTCGACGCCGTCTAGCTGATCTCGAAGGTCGTCCGCACGGAGATGGGCTTCGCCTCTACTCGCACCGCGACTCGAACTGCGTCTCCAGCAGGCAGGTCACCGGACCACGGCCGGCGGGGATTCGCTCTTCCCCTTCGCGATCGAATATCGGGTTCGGAAGCGTGAGCGTGCCTTTCGTGGTGGCGATCGTCACGCGATAGCAGTCTCCCCCCGCCGAGACGACGGACGTGGCGGGGCCCAGTGCGAGCTCGAAGCGGACCTTTCTGGAGGTGACGAGCGATGCGGTGATCGCCTCATCCGTCACGTTGGAGGTGGCGAGCGCCAGCTTCTTTGGAAAGAGCGCGTCGTCGTGTTGGTAAGCAATATACCGCGCCGTTGGCGCCGGCGATTTCAGCCGGCTCTTTGGATCGAGTGAGAAGCGGAGCTCGATGTGTGACTCGCTGAAACACCGAAGCTGTCGCTCGTGGGCGTCGCCGCCGACGTCTTCGGCGCCAGCGGCCTTGGTGACGCCGAGAGCAGCGACGAGGAGCATCAAGCGGAGAGGCTGCCGGAAGCGATTGTGTTTCATGATGGGAACTTACCGGCTCCAGGCAGGTCGCGCAATCGCGACGGGCCCTCCTCGGACGAGCTTATTGGCCCTGGACACGCGTTCAGCGGACCGCTAGCATCGCGCCATGGCCGACGCGTCCATCCCGCCAGCCCAGAAGCCCGACGACTCTGGTGCCTTTCACCCGTTGCTCGCGGCGTGGTTCGCGCGTCGTTTCGGGGCACCGACCGACGTACAGCGTCGCGGCTGGCCGCTCATTCAGTCCGGGGCAAACACGCTCATCGCGGCGCCCACGGGCTCGGGTAAGACGCTCACCGGCTTCCTGTGCGCGATCGACGCGCTCCTGCGCGAAGGTCGATCCGTCCCGGACGAGACCCGTGTGGTCTACGTGTCGCCGCTTCGGGCGCTCTCCAATGACATCCAGAAGAACCTTGAGGGCCCGCTCGCCGAGCTACGCGCCTTGGACCCCGACTTTCCGGACCTGCGGGTTCAGGTGCGCACAGGCGACACACCGTCGGCGCAGCGGGCCGCCATGTCGCGTCGCCCGCCGCATCTCCTCGTCACTACGCCGGAATCGCTCTATTTGCTCCTGACCTCGGCTCGCGGCCGTGAGTCCCTGCGTTCGGTCCGGACGGTCATCATCGATGAGATCCACGCGCTCGTTCGTGACAAACGGGGTGCGCACCTCGCGCTCTCCCTCGAACGGCTCGAGGCGCTCGTCAGCCGGCCCCTGCAGCGGATCGGCCTCTCTGCGACCCAGAAGCCGCTCTCGGAGGTGGGTGCCTTCTTGTCGGGGCGCGGGCGTCATTGTGAGATCGTCGACGCGGGCAGCTTTCGGCAGCTCGATCTCGCCATCGAGGTGCCGCCGTCGCCGCTACAGACCGTCTGTAGTCACGAGCAATGGGACGAGATCTATCGGCGTATCGCGGCGCTGGCGTCAGGGCACACGACGACGCTCATCTTCGTGAACACACGGAAGCTGGCGGAGCGCGTCTCGGCTCACCTCGAACGACTCCTCGGCGAAGGCGCGGTCACGAGCCACCACGGAAGCCTCTCGCGAGAACGGCGCCTCGACGCGGAGCGCCGGCTCAAGTCCGGGTCGCTTCGGGCGCTCGTGGCGACGGCATCGCTCGAGCTAGGGATCGACATCGGGGACGTCGATCTCGTCGTTCAGCTCGGCGCCACTCGGTCCATCGCGACTCTCCTCCAGCGAGTCGGTCGCGCGGGCCACGGCGTCGGTCGCACACCCAAGGGCCGGGTCTTCCCGCTGACCATCGACGAGCTGGTCGAGGCGGCCGCGCTCCTCCGGTGCATCCAAGAGGGTCTGCTCGACCGCACCGTCGTGCCCGTGGGCGCTCTCGACGTGTTGGCACAGCAGATCGTCGCCGAGTGCGTCGCCGAGCCACAAGACGAGAATGCGCTCTTCGAACGATTTCGGAACGCCCACCCCTACGAGGCACTCTCGCGGCGGGAGTTTGACGAGGTACTCGAGGTCCACGCCGACGGCGGCCGGCGCATGCTCCTGCACCGGGACAGCACCACTGGACGCGTCCGCGCGACGCCCCGGGCGCGGCTCACGGCCCTCCGCTCCGGCGGCGCCATCCCGGATCTCGCGGACTACCAAGTCTTGCTCGAGCCCGAAGGCACGCTCGTCGGCACGGTCAACGAAGACTGGGCGATCGAATCGAACGCCGGTGACGTCTTCCAGCTCGGAAACACGTCCTGGCGCATCGCGCGGGTCTCGCCGGGCGTCGTGCGCGTGACCGACGCGAAGGGGCAACCGCCGAGTCTGCCCTTCTGGCTCGGCGAGGCGCCCGGACGCACGCGCGAGCTCTCGAACGCCATCGCCGTCCTCCGAGACGAGGTCGCGGGCCCGGCGGGGGCCACGGCGCTCCCCGAAGCGACGCGCCGGGCGCTGTCGCTGGTGGGGCAGGGTCTCTGCGAAGGCGGCGCCATCCAGCTCGCGGAGTATGTGCTTGCCGGCCGTGCAGCGTTGGGGGCGGTGCCGACACAGCGCCGGGTCATCTTGGAGCGCTTCTTCGACGAGTCCGGCGGCACGCAGCTCGTCGTTCACGCGCCTTTCGGGTCCCGGATCAACCGGGCGTGGGGGCTCGCACTCCGTAAGCGCTTCTGTGTGGGCTTCGGCTTCGAGCTGCAGGCCGCTGCCAATGAAGAGGCCATCGTCGTGAGCCTCGGTCTCCAGCACAGCTTCGTGCTCGACGACG
>JADMJS010000071.1 GCA_018780435.1 Myxococcales bacterium | reverse complement strand
GCTTGGCATCGGCTGCGGTTGCCGTGGTCGTCTACCAGAACAATTTCGACAACAACAACGCCAACGACCGCCGCGGCGTGTTAACGACGGTTTCTTCTTTTCACGCCTTCCCAGGCGTTCTGCACGTGCCGGGCCAGGCGCTGCGCTTGACTTTCGACAACCTCGATCGAGTTGGCGCAGCCACAGACCAGCTGTCTTTGAGCCAGGCCAACGCGATTCAGAATCTGCCGGCCGTTTGGTTCAGCTGTCTCGTCGCCGACATCGTCTACTCGAATGCGACAACACCGCTGTTCACAGGCTGCACCATCACCAACAACGACAAGTTCACGAGCACTGGTTTTGACGAGAATGCCGCCAGCAGCGCGGGCGCGTTCTCAAACGGCACCGACGCCTGGCGACCGATTCGTGACGGTGTCGTCATTTCGCCGGTTGTGAGCTCGCCGGTCGAGAGAAATCGGCCGATCACGCTGGTCGTCGTGCGTTTGGAGCCGCGGACGGTCTGCGTACGCGCCTACTCGCCCGGCGAGGTGCGCACCGAGGCCAACTTCAACGCCTCGTGCGCTGGCGGCATGGCTGGCCCCAATCTCGACTTTGACAACTCGCGGCGGTTTGGCTGGATCGGCCACAACATCACGTTTGTGCACTTTATCCTCGGCACGACGTTCAACGACGTTGTCCAAAGACCGCCGCCGTCGTCGCCAGTGACGGCGCCGCCGACGCCCTCGCCAACCCCTCTGGCGACGTCACAGTGCGCGGCGTTCATAGTGTGCCAGCAATGCGTCAATCAGGCGTTTCACCCGGCCTCGGCATGTCGGTTCTGCGCAGGGGCGTGCATCCCGAACGCGACTAACTGCGGCTTCAATCCGAATATCACAAGTGGCGGTGCATGTCCCACGCCCCAACCGCCGCCGTCGTTTGCGCCGACGCCTGGAGCGACACCGGCGCCGACGCCGTCTCCGACGCCCAACCCAACACCGCTTCCGACGCCTGCACCGACGCCTGCACCGACGCCGCCTGTACCGACGCC
This sequence comes from Myxococcales bacterium, assembly GCA_018780435.1. Taxonomy (GTDB): domain Bacteria; phylum Myxococcota_A; class UBA9042; genus SXOO01. The sequence continues at coordinate 518 of JADMJS010000071.1, read as the reverse complement.
TGCACCGACGCCGCTTGCACCGACGCCCTTGGTGCCGCCGACGCCTGCACCGACGCCCTTGGTGCCGACGCCCGCGGTGCCGACGCCTGCACCGACGCCCTCGGCGCCGCTGCCGACGCCCCGACCGACGCCGGCGCCCACGCCGGCACCGACGCCCGTGCCGACGCCGGCGCCGACGCCTGCACCGACGCCGCGACCGACGCCGGCGCCAACGCCGGCGCCCACACCCGCGCCGACGCCGGTGCCCGACGGCTTGCAGTGCTCGGCCTACTCGGCGTCATGCACTCAATGCATCGCGCCGATCCGCACGTGTCGCTTCTGCGGCACGATGTGCCAGCAAGGGGATCAGTGCGCTGCAGCGGTGAACGTGGGGACGGGCGGCGTGTGCCCGACGCCCGCACCGACGCCCGCGCCGACGCCTGCACCGACGCCCGCGCCGACGCCCGTGCCGACGCCTGCGCCGACGCCCGTGCCGACGCCTGGGCTGACGCTGGAGCCCTCAGTGGCGCCGACACTGC
>JADMJS010000044.1 GCA_018780435.1 Myxococcales bacterium | reverse complement strand
CGCTGCACAGGTTGAAGTTCGGCGTGTTGACGCAGCCCTTGTTGGCCACGCAGGCGTCATCGGTGCAGCCGTTCAAGTCGTCGCACGTGGCGCCGGTGCTGCCCGGGATACACTGGCCGGCGAGGCACTGATCCCCAGTGGTACAGGCATTGTTGTCGTTGCACGGCGCCGTATTGGTGGTGGTCTTGCACCCGAGGCCCGGGGCACAGAAGGTGTCCGTGCAGGGGTTCTTGTCCGTGCACGAGAGCTCGCCCTTGCCGGGTTCACAGAAGCCGGCCTGGCAGGCGTCGCCGACGGTGCACGGGTCGTTATCGTCGCAGTCCAGGAAGTTGGCGACGAACTCGCACTGGCCGGTGGCGTTGCACTTGTCGTCGGTGCAGGGGTTGTCGTCGTCGCAAGAGACCACCTGACCACCGGACTTGCACTTCTTGGCTTCGCAGAAGTCACCGAGAGTGCAGGCGTTTCCGTCGCTGCACGGGGTGCCGTTCGAGGGGTCGAACTTGCAAGCTCCGGTGCCGATGTTGCAGGAGTCTATGGTGCACGGATTACCGTCCGTACACAGCGTCGCGATGTTGCCCTTCTGGCACTTGCCGAAGGCGCAGACGTCGCCCTGAGTGCAGTAGTTCCCGTCATTGCATGGGATCGTGTTGAAACGGGTGATGCAGCCGATGACGGGGTGGCAGAGGTCGTCGGTGCAGAGGATCGAGTCGTTGCAGTCGAGCACGGGGCCCGAGACGCACTCGCCCTTCACACACGCGTCGTCGATCGTGCAGACGTCGCCATCGTTACAGATACCGTCGTCATCCTCGTGCATGCAGCCGAGTCCAGTGAAGCAGCCGTCTTTGGTGCACGGGTTGCCGTCGTCACAGGTGACGTAGGTCGAACCCGGGAGGCAGACGCTGTTCTTGCAGACGTCGCCTACGGTGCATTCGTCGCCGTCTTCGCAGAAGCGCGTGTTCGACGCGTGATCGCATCCTCCGAGCGTCGTGCAGACGTCATCGGTGCAGAGGTTGTCGTCGTTACACTCATTGGCGTCGAGTCCGACGCACTCGCCGCCGAAGCACACGTCGACCGACGTACAGGCGTCGGCGTCGTCGCACCCCTGGGTGTCGTCCGCGGTCCACGTGGTCTGAGAGACCGGGGAAACGCACGCGAGGCAGCCACCTGGGGCGACGTCGCCGTCGTTCCAGCAGGCGCCGTCGATGAAGCACCGATCCCCGAAGAGCGGGAAGGTGCAACCGCCCACGCCGTCGCAGAGGTCGCGTGTGCAGCCGAAACCGTCGTTGCACTCGTAGACGGTCCCGCGGCAGCCGTCCGGCTTGCAGACGTCGTCCTTCGTGCAGGGATCGCCGTCGTCACACGACGCGCCGGTCTCGAGGGCGTCGCACGGGTCCGGCAGCACCGGGAGGTCGGGGACCTCTTCCTTGGCGTCGGCTTCGTCGCCGGTGTCCTCGCCGTCCACATCGCCGGGATCGCTCGTATCCACATCGTCGATGACGCCGGGCCCAGGCGTCCCCGAGTCCTTGTCGGACGTGTCCTTCGGGCCGAGATCGGACTCGCCACTCGCGTCCGGGACCTCGACCACGACGGTGGGATCGGCCGGCGCGTCGCCGCCGCAGGCCACGACGGCGAAGGACATGAACACCGTCATCGCGGAGATGAGGAGCCCCGCCCTCGAGGAGGGCGAACTCGAAAGGCGGGGAAAGATCCTCATCAGTGACACTCCTGCTGAAGGGTGGAGGTCTCGTCGTCGCAGGAGAAGAAGCCGCTGTCGCAGCCACCGAGGAACTTGCCCGATTGACCGCACGCCGGGACGCTCCCCACGAAGCCGATCTGCGTCGCGGAACAGAACCCGAGGATGGTCGAGCAGTTACCGCCCGGGAGCGTGTGCCGCCGAGTCTCATTGCCGTCGCAATCGTAGTCGAAGCTACCGTCGCCGCGTTGAGAGACGTACCAGGCGCCGTTGCCGGGTTTGGCGTACTTGTTACCGTCGTAGCAGTCGTCGTTGTTCTCCACGGCATACGACGCCGTCTTGGCGCAGAGGCACTTGCCCGTGACCTTGGCCCCGTAGGTGTCACCGTCGGCGTCCGGGTAGTAGGTCTTGCAGCTCTTGGCGCCCTCTTCGTTGATCTTGCCGTTGCAATTCTCGTCGCCGCCGGTGCAGACCTCGGCTGCGCCCGGTGAGACCTTCGGGTCGTTGTCGTTGCAGTCGAAGTCGCCGCCCTGCCAGATGCCGCGATAGTTCCCCGTCGGCTTGCAGTAGCACTTCTTGTCGTTCACACCCCAGGTGTCGCCGTCTTTGTCGAGGTAGTAGTTGATGCAGCCGCCCGAGTTCTCGTGGTCGATCTGGAGGTCACAGTTGTTGTCGATGCCGTCGCAGATCTCGGCAGCCCCGAGGTTCACGAGCGGGTTCGTATCGTTGCAGTCGCCGGACGCCTTGGCGGTGTACTCCCCCTTGCCCGGCGGGCACAGGCAGAGCGACTCCGACGCGACGCCGGAGCCGTCCTGGTCCGCGTCGAGATAGTAGGTCGTGCAACCCTGCGAGCCGACCTCGTCAGCGCCCTGCACACAGTTGTTGTCCTTGCCGTCGCAGATCTCTTGCTGGCCGTGATAGACCGACGGGTCCGTCGGACCGCAGTCAGCGACGTCGGGATCGTTATCACCGTCGTCGTCGTCGTCGCAGGCATCTCCATCGCCGTCGACGTCCGTGTCGGTCTGCAGCGGGTTCTGGTCGATGGGGCAATTGTCCTTGTCGTCCGCGACCTTGTCGTTGTCGTCGTCGTTGTCGCAGACGTCACCGAAAGAGTCGCCGTCCTGGTTGTCCTGGGTCGGGTTGGCGATCCCGGGGCAGTTGTCCTTGCTGTCCTCGATCCCGTCCGCGTCATCGTCGCCGTCGCACGCGTCGCCGCTGCCGTCTTTGTCCGCGTCCTCCTGGAGCGCGTTCGGGGCCTTCGGGCAGTTGTCCGTCGCGTTCAGGATCGCGTCGCCATCGATGTCGACGTCGCAGGCGTCGCCGATGGCGTCGAGGTCCGTGTCTTCTTGGAGCGGGTTGGCGAGACCAAGGCAGTTGTCGCCGGGATCGGGGATGCCATCGCCGTCGTCGTCGAGGTCGCACGCGTCGCCGATCTTGTCGCCGTCGGAGTCCTCCTGGAGCGGGTTCGGGTCGTCCTTGCAGTTGTCCTTGTCGTCGGGGACGCCGTCGCCGTCGCCATCGCCGTCGCAGGCGTCACCCTGGCCGTCGCTGTCGGTGTCGGTCTGGAGCGGGTTCTTCACTTTCGGGCAGTTGTCCTGCGCGTCGACGCGGTCGTCGTTGTCGTCATCGGGATCGCATGCGTCGCCGAGGATGTCCTCTGGGGCGTCCGTGTTGAGCTGCCCCGGGTTGAACGCCGTCGGGCAGTTGTCGCCGCCGTCCGGGACACCGTCGTTGTCGTCGTCGTCGTCGCAGAGGTCGCCGATGACGTCACCATCCGCGTTCGACTGGGTCGGGTTCGCGATGAGGGGGCAGTTGTCGATGGCGTTGTACTTTCCGTCGCCGTCCTTGTCCTGGTCGCACGCGTCGCCGATCTGGTCGTTATCGAGGTCGAGCTGATCGGGGTTTGGATAGAGCGTGCAGTTGTCGACCACGTCCACGACGTTGTCCTCGTCGTCGTCGCCGTCGCACATGTCGCCCTCGAGGTCGCCATCGAAGTCCGCTTGATCGGCGTTCTTGGCCGTCGGGCAGTTGTCGAGCTCGTTGAAGATCTCGTCGCCGTCGATGTCGGTGTCGCACGCGTCGCCTGGTTTGTCGTCGTCCTGGTTCACCTGCGACGGGTTCTGGACGAGCGGGCAGTTGTCGACCAGGTCCGGGATGAGGTCGTTGTCGTCATCGTTGTCGCAGAGGTCGCCGAGCTTGTCCGTGTCGGAGTTGAGCTGGTCGGGGTCGAAGACCAGCGGGCAATCATCGACATCGTCCAGCCATCCATCGTCGTCGTCGTCCGTGTCGACACAATCTTTGGTGCCATCGGCGTCCGTGTCGGTGAAGCCCTCGTCGGGCTCGTCATTGCAGTTGTCGTCGAGGCCGTTGCAGCTCTCTGGCGACGCCTCGGTGCCCGTGCAGCTCGGGACGCCGCCGTTGCAGAAGGTCTCGCCCTTGCAAGTGCCGTACTGATTGACGAGGTCGCACTGGGTGCCCGTGAGCTCTTCGTCTGTGAGTCCGTCACAATCGTCGTCGGCGCCGTTACACGCTTCGGGGACCGCCTCAGCCGCGTCGCACGAGGTCAGACCGTCGAGTGAGCAGTAGCGTTCACCATCGCAACGACCGAGCTCGTTGACCGTGAGGCAGGTCGTCTTGGCGCTCTGAGAGATGGCGCTCTGACTACACTGGCACTCGCCGCTCGTCGGGACACATTGGAAAGCCGTCTCGCCGCTGCCGCCGACGAGCTCGACGTCTACGCATTGATAGCCGCTCGGGCAGTCGGTCGGACCGTTGCACTCGATGCCGCAGAAGCTCCCTTCGACCTTGCCGTAGCTGACGCAACGATCGCCAAAAGCGCCGTCGATCGCGACGCAATCGTCGTGCTGCGTGCAGGGGCGACACAGGTTGAGTGAACGCTGTACGCAAATATACTGCGGGTCCCCACCGCCGATGGAGGCGTAGCGGCACTCCCAGCCGGCGGGGCAGTCGGAGATGCAGAAATCGGTGCAGACGAAGCCCTCAGCGGAGGGGACGCAGTACCCGGACAGGCAGTCGGCTGACGTCTCGCAAGGGAATCCGAAGCCGCCGTCGACAGGGCCGGCGTCGGTCTCCTCGTCGATGTCGGCGCCCGCGCCCGGGTTGTTCGAGTCGGGTAGTGTCGCGAAGCCGTCGGGGCGCCTCGTGTCGCCACCGCCGTCGGAGGGGTTTTTGGTGTCGTTCACCGACGTCGCGATGACGCCGCCAGGGTCGTCACCGCAGGCCACCGCTGCCAAGACCGCGAGGAGCGGCGCGCACAGGGCCGACCGGATGGATGACGCGCTGCCAGTAAACCCAAGAACCATGAACACCCTCCCACTGCCGCCCGCGCCCATGCCACTAGCACGTGGACACCTTGCGCCTGAGCACGTTCAGGCTAGCAGAAGTGACGGGGTTGGCGCGAGCCGAGACCGCGCTCCCGCCGCAAATTCGGGGACTCAGTCGCAGCTTTTACGGAGGGGGCCCGTCAGCCCTCGAGCAGGAAGCCGAGGCCAGCCCGGAGTGCCCGTCGGGCGTCACTCGGGACCGTCTCCCCATGGGCCACCACGAGCCGATCGAAGTCGGCTTCGAGGACCGCCTTGAGGCTACGCCGAACGGCGGCGGGGTCCTTCGCGAAGCGGCGCCAGAGCCGGCTGACGCGGAGGTGACCCCAGGTGCCCGAGACCCAGCGGAACACCAGTCGGGTGACCCAGTTCACCCCCGATCGTACGTTGAACACGAGGTCGGTCGCGACCAGCGTGCGCGAAGGCCGATGGAGGAAGAGGTGTTCGTCGACCTCCGGTGCGCCATCGACTCGAAAGACCTCGATGTCCGGGGTCAGTGGGCCCGGCGAGAGCGGGGTGTAGGCGAGCGTCGGCTGCTTGGCCCGAAGTCCCTCCGGCGCGTAGACGCGCGCGTTCGGAAAGCGTGCGGCGGCGGCGCCGGCGTAGAGGTGATGCAGGAGGTTCGGGGCCACGATGGACTCGACGCGGCCGACCGCTTCGAGGGCGGCGACGAGGTCGTCATCGAGCCGAATCGGCGAGATGAGCGCGAGGCTGCTCGGCCCCGTTCGGAGCACGGTCATGCGGATGGGGAAGCGAATACCGAGCGGCATAGGCAGGCGGTCTTCGACTTCCCAGATGCCGTCGGCGAGAGAGTTCAGCGTTCTCATGGTGCGCTCCGAGCCGACAGCCGCTTCTGGAGCCGCTCGATGAGCCGCATCGCCTCGAGGGGCGTGGAGCGATTCAGGTCGAAGCGGGCGAGCTGAAGCTCGACCTCGCTGGGCCCGGTGGCGGGCGCCGCGGCTTTGGGTGGTCCCCCGAAGAGGCCGAGCTGTTCGGGTTTGCCCGCTGGCGATGGCGGTGAAGCGACCGAATGTTCTTTGATGTCGGTCTCTTCGAGCCGTGCGAGCACTTCCCGCGCACGGGCGACGACCGCCTCGGGCAAACCGGCGAGGCGTCCGACCTGAATACCGTACGAGCGGTTGGTCGCGCCTTCGCGGAGCTGGCGCAGGAACACGATCTGGTCGTTCCACTCGCGGACCGCGACGTGGACGTTCTTCACGGTGTCACGGTCGCGGGCGAGCTCGGTGAGCTCGTGATAGTGGGTCGCGAAGAGCGTGCGTGCCTTGATGACGTCGTTCAGATGCTCCGCGACGGCCCACGCGATCGAGAGGCCGTCGAAGGTGCTGGTGCCGCGGCCGATCTCGTCGAGCACGACTAGGGAGCGCTCAGTCGCTTGACGGAGGATAGCCGATGTCTCGCTCATCTCCACCATGAAGGTCGATTGGCCGCGGGACAGGTCGTCGGAGGCGCCGACACGCGTGAAGATGCGGTCGCAGAGCCCGATCTCGGCGGAGACGGCCGGGACATAGCTGCCGACCTGCGCGAGTAGCACCGTGAGCGCCACCTGGCGCATGATCGTCGACTTACCGGCCATGTTGGGGCCCGTGATGAGGACGACACGGCGCGAGTCGGTGTGGAGATCGATGTCGTTGGGCACGAACTCGCCCGCCGGCAACACGGCTTCGACCACCGGGTGACGTGACCCGCGAAGGATCAGCCGACCGTCGTCGTGGAGGGTGGGGCGCACGTAGCCCTTCTCGTGCGCGAGCACGGCGAGCCCGGTGAGCACGTCGATGTCGGCGACGCGGCTCGCCGTTCGGAGGATTCGGCTCGACCGTTCGCGCAACCGGCTTCGTAGGGAGTCGAAGACGGCGGTCTCCCGTGCGATACGCTGGTCTTCGGCGGTGAGGACCTTGGTCTCGTACTCCTTGAGCTCGAGAGTGTAGAAGCGCTCGCCCGTCGAGACCGTTTGTTTTCGGATGTAGTCCTTTGGCACGAGCTCGAGGTTGGTGCGGCTGACCTCGATATAGTAGCCAAAGACGCGGTTGAAGCTGACTTTGAGCGAGCTGATGCCCGACCTTGTTCGCTCCTTGGCCTGATACTCAGCGATCCAATCCTTTCCGGCCCGAGCGAGGTTCGTGAGCTCGTCGACCTCCGCGTCGAAGCCTTCACGGATGAGGCGCCCTTCGTCGGCGCTCGCGGCCGGGTCGTCGGCGAGGGTGGCCGAGAGGTCGGCGAGGACGTCGTCCAAGGGATCGACTTGCTCGCCGAGATCACGCAGGCGGAGCGACGCCGCAGCCACGATGCGGGATCGGAGCGGCTGCAATTGGGCGATGGAGCGCCGCAGGGCGGCGAGATCTTTGGGGGAGGCCACGCCAGCGACGAGGCGTCCGGCCAAACGTTCGAGGTCGAACATACGACCAAGATGATCGTGGACGTCCACCCGAAAGGCGCCGTCACGAGCGAGCTCGCCGACCGCGTCGAGGCGGGCCTCGAGCACCTGGCGGTCGCGTGACGGCAGTTCGAGCCAACGGCGGAGCTGACGGCCACCCATCGCCGTGGCGGTGCGGTCGATGAGCCCGAACAGCGAGCCCGAGCGCCGCCCGCCGACGATGGTCTTTACGATCTCGAGGTTCCTGAAGCTCGTCTCGTCGATGACGAGGTGGGCGGCGTCGTCGTGGACGACTAACTCGGAGAGCGCGACCTCGCCTCGGGGGCGGATGGAGCGGATATAGCTGGCCAGCGCGGCCTCAGCGCGACGGAGCTCGTCGGGGAGCTGTACGCCGCGCGTCTTCGGAGGTGGGCTGCCGCCGTCCGTGCGCTCGAACGCGTCGAGCGGAAGGCGCGTCGCGACCGTATTGGTTCGCGCGAGCACGGTGGCGACGCCCGCTTCCACGTCGTGCGGAATCAGCGCCTCTCGGGCTTCGATGCGCGTCAACGTGCTCGCGAGGGCCGCGAGGTCGCGACAGACGGTCCCGCGGTGTTCGCCCGTCGTGATGTCGGCGTAAACGAGCCCATAACCGCCGAGCCCAGGCCAGATGGCGGCGAGGAAGCTCGATGTGCGCGGATCGAGCGCGGCGTCCTCGAGGACGGTCCCCGGCGTCACGACACGCGTAACGGCGCGCTTCACGATCCCCTTGGCCTGCTTCGGGTCTTCGATTTGATCACACACCGCGACCTTGAACCCGAGCTCCAGCAATCGCTGGAGGTAGCCCGGCGCCGCGTGATGCGGGACGCCGCACATCGGCTGTCCGTTCTCCTTGTCCTTGTCTCGGGAGGTCAGCGTCAGTTCGAGCGCGCGCGCCGCCTGAACGGCGTCGTCGTCGAAGAGCTCGTAGAAGTCGCCCATTCGAAAGAACAGCAGGCAGTCGGGGTGCGAACGCTTGGCTTCGTGCCACTGCTGCATCATCGGGGTCAGAGTGCTCGGCTCGCTCATGGCGCGTGGGG
>JADMJS010000591.1 GCA_018780435.1 Myxococcales bacterium | reverse complement strand
ACGGCGGCACGGACGGGCACTACCTCGTCATCTCGGCGCAGATTCGACCGCTGCTTTGAAGCAGTCGAAGCTGCCGAGCCCTCGGTCGCAGGACCTCGCTCGGGTGCGGAACGGCGACTTCCCGATGCTCCGGACGCCGAGGGCTGGCGTGGGTTGTAAGGCCCGTGTTCAATGGGATGTCACGTCCAGCCACGGAGGTCACATGTCAGTTCAGATCGACGACGTGACCGTCATCGCCAAGATAGAGGCCCTCGCTCGAGCGACTCGGCTGGGCAAGACCGCCGCAGTCGAGCTCGCGCTCGATCGCATGTTGGCCGAGCTCGGTGATGCTGGACCTGCCGATCCGTGGGCCGGACTCGACGCGCTCCTGGCGCAATTGCATCGCATGCCGGTTCGCGTCGATGCCTTCGACGCCGTGCAGTACGACGAAAACGGTCTCCCGCTTTGATGGCCGGCTACACCTCGGCGCTCGTAGCCGTTGTGTCCAACGAACCGGACCACGCGGTCTACCGCCGGGCTGAACTTCGGCGACGTCATTGCGTACGCGCTCGCTCGCTCCCGCTCATTGCCGTTGCTATTCAAGGGCAACGACTTCGGTGCGACCGATATTACGTCCGCACTCGACACCGAACCATTGGCGCCTTGAGCGCAGATGACGCGGTCACGTTGCTCTTGAACCCCGTGACGTCGGCCTAGGGCCTCGCGCTCGCCGATCCGGAAGCCAAACGCCGCGCGGAGACCGAGATCGAACCCGTCGTCGAGCCCCTCCTCGGCGACCTCGGCCCGCTCCGCTCTTCGGTCCTTGAGCCCTTCACGCTGCCCGCCTTCGCGGGTTTTCAGTCGACCGGCCTCAAGGTCGGCGACGGCGGCACAGACGGGCACGACCTCGTCATCTCGGCGCGGATTCCATCCCCTTTTTGACGCGACCGTGCTATCTAGTACGAATCCTCGTCTAGGAGTGATTCGGTGACGTTGTTTATGAATGATCGCTTTCGTGGCTGTGTTCACGCGCTCGCGCTGATGGTCGCTCTAGCTGCCTCACCGGCGCGCGCGGAACATGAAAGGGACGCCGGTGCCGACAGCGTGGCCGGGGCTTTTGCCGCCATCACGGGAGCAATCGTCATCCCGGCCGCCGTAACGACTCTCATCGGCGGCGCCGTCTCACTCGGATCGGACTCCGACGAGAGCCCATCCGTCCACCTTCGCGGTTGGAGTATCGCGAACGTCATCGTCGGCACTATCGGCTCGATAGCCACGGTCGTCATCGCCCTGAACGTGAACGAGGATTACGCCGTCTTCATGGCCACGCCCATTGGCCTCGTCTCAGCGGCAGACCTCGGGCTCGGAATCGCCGGCCTCGTCCATGAACGCGCTCCCGAGAAGGCCGCTTGGATCCCTATTCCCGTGATGTCGGTGGATCCCGAGGGTGACGTCACGGGGCACCTGGTCTTCTCGGGTGGCTTCTGACGCGACCTCTCATGTGAGCGCAGGCGCGCAGGCCCAATTGGTGAGCGAAGCGAGCCCACCGTTGGCCAGCGCCGCGCCACC
>JADMJS010000107.1:680-40506 GCA_018780435.1 Myxococcales bacterium | reverse complement strand
GCTGAATGAGCTCGATGAAGATGGGGCCGACGAGGTTCTTCGTGAAGATCTGGAGGAGGTAGCCCTCCGCGTCACCATCGACGAGCACCGAATGGCGACGGATACGACCGCGGTCCTCAGTGACGTTCGGGACGCGATCGAAGACCGTCGCGTAGTAGTCGTCGTCGATGTCGAGCATCTCGATGCCACTGCCGTCGAGCGCGTCGAGCGAGCCGAGGAGGTCCTTCGTGAGGAAGGCGAGGTGTTGGATCCCTGGTCCTTGGTACTCGCGGAGGTACTCCTCGATCTGGGACTTCTGCTCGTTCCCCTCGTTGATCGGGATGCAGAAGCTGCCGTCGGGCGACCGGAGCGCGAAGCTCTGCAGCCCGGTCTTCACTCCCCGGATGTCGAAGTAGCGCACCTCCGTGAATCCAAAGACGTCTTTGTAGAAAGACGCCCAGCTCTGCATGGTGCCTTTGTGGACATTATTTGTCAGGTGATCGATGGCCGTGAAGCCCTTCTGCGGGACGAGTACGGGCTCCGGGTGTGGACGGAAGGTGGCCTCGAGGGTGTGGCTACCGTCCATGAAGTAGATGAGGCTGTCTCCGATGCCGTAGATCGCGGGCACGCTGACCGTCGCACCCGAGCCGGTGTACGGACGAGCGCCGCGGGCGACCGCGGCTTGGAAGGCCGCCGCGGCGTCGTCGACCCGCCACCCCATCGCGCAGATGGACGGTCCGTGACGCTCGAAGAAGCCGGCGCCGAAGGTGCGTACGTCGTGGTTCAGGAGGAAGGTGATGTCGTTCTGGGCCCACACGTCCACGGCGAGGTGCTGGTGCCGCTCGGTGCGTGAGAACCCGAAGGCGCGAAAGAGGCTCGCGAGCCCCTCCGGCTCCTTCGTCGCAAACTCGACGAAGCCGATGCCGCGAAGGCCGCACGGGTTCTTGGCGCGGTCGTCTCGCGACGCCATCGGGGCGGCGCGAGTGAGGGCGGCGGGGACGCTCACGGACACAGGCGCGCCCGGAGTCGCACTGCTCCCCTCCTGCCATGACTGCCAGTAGCTGGGAAGCGCCGCTCGGTGCGCCGCCGGGGTCATCTCCAGCGGGTTCCGTGTGTCGACCATGACGGCTTTCTCGTTGGTTCGAGTGCGTTCCACGGCGGCCCGCACCGCGCCCGGTTGAGGACCGTGGTGGATGCCTTGCGGGTGGAAGGTGACCATCCCGGACTCGATGCCCTTCCGCGAGAAGAACTCCCCGTCGTGATAGAAGAGGACCTCGTCGTAGTCGACGTTCGAGTGGTAGAAGGGCACCTTGAGCGCCCCCGGATCGCCGGTCTCGAGGCCCCGCGGCAGGAACGAGCAGATGACGACGTTCTTCGCCATCCACGTCACGTGCGCGGTCGGCGGCAGGTGATAGCGCTCGCTCATCATCGGACGGATGTCGTCGACGTTCAGGCGCATGACGGTGAGGTCGCCGCGCCAGCCGACGGTCGTGATTGGGTTGTGCGGGTAGCGCACCGTCGTCATGCGGCCGAGGCGTTTGATCTTGAGATCCCACGCGCGGCCAGGCTCCGGGAGCTCGCCGAGCTCGGGGACGTCGATGACAGCCGGGTCGAAGAGCGCGTGTTTGCCGGCGATCCCGCGGTCCGGGATGCCGAGGGCGGCGGCCGTCTCGACCACCAGGAACTCCGACGGGGCCGACGGCGCAAGCCGATAGACCGTGCCGCGCGGGATGACGAGGTAGTCACCACGGCGGTAGTCCAGGTTGCCGAAGTCGGTCTCGATGCGGCCCTGCCCGACGTGGGCGAAGAGGAGCTCGTCGCCATCGGCGTTCCGGAAGTAGTAGGGCATCGGCGCGGCCAGCACGCCGTACGAGAGTACGGCGTCCGCGTTACGAAGGAAGGGGATCCGGCCGTGTAGCCAGTCGCCGCCGAGGCCAGGGAGTTGACGCGCGTTCAGCGCCTCGGGACGGAGTTCGCCGTCAATGGCGATCCAGTCCACGGGCGGCGCGCTGCGATAGAGATGCGAGACAGGACCGAAGAAACCCTCGCGGGCGTACTCCTCTTCGTAGGTCCCAAACGGGATGTCGACGTGGGCTTGCCTTGTGACCTTGCCGCGGGAGTAATACATCGGCCTGTCTCGCGTGGGGTCTGTCCGCAAACAGACCCCGGGGTGGTGTCGTCGAGGGGTGGGAACTCGACTAGAGCAAGCCTACTCGCCAACTCTAGCGATTGATCGCATAATGATTCGCACGACTCCATCGACGGGGGATATCAAGTCATGCGCATCACCCTCGACGCCCTGGAGACCCTCGACGCCATCGCCCGCCACGGCAGCTTCGGCGCGGCCGCCCGCGCGCTGCACAAAGCGCAGTCGGCGGTCAGCTACTCGGTACGGCAGCTCGAGGAGACCCTCGGCGTCGACCTCTTCGACCGCTCGTCGTATCGCGCCCGGCTGACCCCGGAAGGCGCGGCCGTCCTCGAAGAAGGGCGCGCCGTGCTGAGCCGCGCCCGTCGGCTGGAGAGCATGGCGCTTGAGTACGCCGGGGGATGGGAGCCGCGCCTGCGCGTCGTGGTCGACGGGGTGCTCCCGATGCGGCCCATTATGCAGGCGCTGCTGACGCTGGAGGACGAGAAGGTCCCAACGCACGTACAGGTCTCCACCGAGTTCTTGAGCGGCGTCGAGCGGCGCTTCGAACGCGACGGCGCGGAGATCATGATCGCGAAGGACTGGACGCGTGACCCGCTGCTCGAGGGCCGCGAGCTCCCCGCCGAGGCGCTCGTCCTCGTGGCCGCAGCGGGCCACCCGGTCTTGACCGCCGGCCCGCACGACCTCGACAGCCTGCGCCCCTTCCTCGAAGTGTCCGTCCACGACTCAAGCGAACACACCCAGTCCCGAGACACGAACACCGTCCCGGGTGGCCGAGTCTTCTATGTCTCGGACTTCCAGACCAAACACGACGCGCTCCGCCTGGGCCTCGGCTACGGCTGGCTCCCGACGCGCCTCACGGGTCCCGATCTCGCGTCGGGCCACCTCGTCGAGGTGCCGCACCGAGTCAGCTCACGCCAAAGCCTCACCCCGTGGCTCGTGACGCGCCGCACGGAGCCGCTCGGGCGGACGGCGCGGCGCTTCGTCGAGGTGGTGGTGGCGGCGTGGACGGCGTGATGCCAAGGGGCCCAGGAGGGCGCGCCCAGCTCAGCCGGGCAGACTCGGCGGCGGGGACGCAGGACGGGCTGATCGCGTGAGCCAGTACAGGTCGATAGAGGCACGGCTCACCTTGAGCCTCGTCATGTCGGCTTCGACCGAGGGATCCGCGGGACGGTGCTGGCGTTCGATGTGGAAGTTCTCTCCGAAGAGGGCCTCGACGTGTTCGGGTGGCACCGCGAAGGGCGGCCCGGCGCGTTCGGACTGGGGGTAGACGAAGACCGAGAGGAGCAGCGTGCCGCCGGGTCGTGTGACGTGAGCCAGCTTGTTGGCGTAGCGCCGACGGAGGTCATCGGGCAAGGCGACGGTCGCGGCGCGGTCCCACACCACGTCGAAGGGGTCCGTCTCGGGCAGATCGAACACGTCGCCTTGAAGGAGCGTCAGGCCGGGCACCGACCAGGATTGGTAGGGTCCCGCCTTCTCTACGGACGGCGTGAGGCTGTGTTCGGCGAAGAAGGCCGCGCAGGCGAGTTCGGACAGTTCGACCCCGACCACCTGGTGCCCACGGGCGTGAATCCATTGAAGATCATGCGTTTTCCCGCATAGCGGCACCAGGACGCGGACACCGGAGCGGAGCCCGAGCCGAGGCCAGACGGCCACGAGGTCGTCGTTGGGCTTGCCCTCGTGGAAGCCGATTTGCTTCGTCCGCCATCGTTCGTGCCAGAAGTCAGGATGCATGGAGACTCCGTGGGTGCGGTACGCCCTGCAGGAGCGTGCTCCGTGTCGCGGGCGAATTCGAGAGCGGCCGGAGGAAGCTTAACCCTCGGGCCGAGAAGGTGGAAGTTCGCCGGAGCCCGCCTGCGACGTCGGCTCCGGCTCATCATCAGGTCCGCACGGCCTCGCCAGTGCGGCGCTTGGTCGAGGGAATGACCGTCGAGGGAATGACCGTCGAGGCACTGACGGCGGCGCCGTCGGCTGGATGCCGAGCCGTCCGTCCGCGCGCGTCACGGTTCGACGTCCGACACCGGCACCGAGACGGAACGAGACACGAGGTCCCGGATCGTGACGCCGGGCGGCATGCCGAGCGCCCGGAGTACGTGGGGTGGGGTGGCTCGAAAGCGCAACGTCGCCTCCACGGTGAGCGGGCCCGCGGCGTCGAGCGGCACGGGGACGTGGAGGGTTTGTGTGCGCTGGTGGCCTGCGGGGATGGCGGTCGAGGCGACCTCGACGGCGCGCCAGGGGAAGATGGTCGGGGTGCCCGTGGCGTCGAGGAGCCGGGCGCCGAACTGCATGAGGCTCGGATCGCCGTAAGGGTCGAGCTCGCTGAAGGGGCCTTTGAGGTCGCCTTGCTCGTCGAGCGCGCCCGTCTCATGGATCACGCGCCCCTCCGCGTCGAGGACCACGGCGTGCACCCACAGCTCACGCAGGAAGGCGCTCCCGGTCGGCAGCGAGTGTCCTTCCACGCGGCTCGTGACGGTGACGACAACGTCCAGGCGCTCGCCGGCGCGCGCGGCCGCGGGATGGGCCTCGACGTCGAGGTCGGCGGCGCCTTCGAGCAAGGCCTGCACGGCGGCGTCGAGGGTCTCGGCGGCCGCGCCCGTGGCCGTCGCGGGGACGTCGACACCGACGAAGCGGTGACTATGCCGCGTCCGCTCCGGCCCTCCGGTGACGAGCCGGCCGAGGCTCGCCGGCATGTGGCAATCCTGGCAAGTGCGGCCGTCCGCGCCGGCCGGCGATTCGAGCCACTCCTCATAGGGCCGCTCAAGTGGGAGCCCGATCACTTCCACGACGTCATGGCATCCGGCGCAGAACTCCGACTGTTCGAAGAGCGGGTCGTGGCGCGAGGCGTGAAAGTCGTTCGCGACTGGCGTCGCGTGGGGCCCTCCGATGGGCGCGCCCACGTCGATCCGATGGCCGCTGTTGTTTGGGCGGTCGACCGACGTCACGCGGTGACACGCCTCACAGGTGACGCCTTCGAGCGCGATGGGAGACAGGTCTTCGAAGCGAAAACCCGGTTCGATCTCGCCGCCTCGCGTCGCCACGGCGCTGTGACACTGGAGACAAAACCGGTCGGAGCGCCCGCCCTCGTGGGTCTGGCGGACGGCGACGAGCGCACGAAACACCGGGTCGATCATGGCGTAGGCGTGATGCGATCCCCGCCACTCGGCGACGTGGTCGGCGTGACAGGACGCGCACTGCTCGGCGGGCTTGAACGCGCTTGGGGATAGCGTCGGTTCGGTGGGCATCGAGAGCGGGTCGGTGACGGGGGCGAGCGCGGTGTCGGCCAGGACGTCAGGCGCGCTGACGGCGTCCGTCGGCGCGTCGAGCGGCTCTTGGCAGCCCAACGCGGACGCGAGCAGGAGAGCGGCGGCGCGTCTCATCAAAGGCTCCCGAGGAAGTCGAGCAGCGCCGCCCGCTCGGCGGCCGAGAGCGCCTCGAAGCGCTGGCGAGACTCCACCGCTTCACCCTCGTGGGCGAGGATCGAGGCCTCGATGTTGTCCGCGGCGCCGTCGTGCAAGTACGGCCCCGACCGCGCGAGGCCCCAGAGCGGTGGGGTACGGAGCTCCGTCGGTGAGGCGGTCCCCTCTTCGACGCCGGCTCGTTCGGGCGGGAGGATCTCATGGAGGAGGAGGTCGGAGTACAGCGGCACGTCCTGGTCGGCGCCAGGCAGAGTGGGAACGTGGCACGCGCCGCAACCGGCGGTCTCGAAGTGCGCCTCACCCGCGAGGACGGCCGCCGCGTCGAGCCCCGAGAACGATCTCGGCGGCGCGCCGAGGAGGTGGAGATAGTCACGCAAAGCGGCCAAGAGCCCGTCATCCACCTCGGGATCCGCGACGCCGTCGCTGTCGTGGATGCGGCCGAAGGTGTGCCCCGGCTCAAAGGGGACGGTGAGCCCGATCTCGGTCGTGAGCGCGTCACGAACGAACTCGTCGATGGTCGGGACCTGCGCTTTCCACCCGAAGCGCCCGATTCGGCCACCGTCGGTCCACGACAGTCGCCCCGAGATCCCGTCGGGCGTGATCGTGTCTGCCGGATCGGCGAGCGCCTCGAGCGCCGTGTCTGGGATCGACGCGATGAGCCCGAGGCCAAAGAGATGAGGGGTCTGCCGCATCTCGAAGACGTCCGCGACGGCCTCCGCCGAGACGGGGGAGACGCCGTGCAAGGCGGTCAGCTTGTGGAGGACCGACCCGACCGACGGCGCCACGACGCGACCATCCTCGAGCCGCACGCCGTGCCGCATCACGTTCACGTCCCTCGGGCCGGCGCCGCCGATGACGGGGTCGAAGTGGCACGCGCGGCACGAATCGCCATTCAAACGCGGAGCGCCGGCTCCCTCAGCGAAACCCATGTCGCGGTCGAAGGCGCGCCGGCCCTCCTCGAACGCGGTGAGTTCGTCCCCCGTGAGCCCCGGCAGCGGTCCGCCCCAGTCGCCCGGCGCCGGCACGGGCGCGTCCGGCCCCAGGAGCCCGAGGCTGGCCTGGTCTCGCCCCCCGAGCGACAGCAGGAACTCCCGAAGTTCGTCGCGTTCCGTCGGGGTCAGCTCGAGGAAGTCCAGCCGTGCGGCGTCAGCTTCGCCACCATGCGCTTCGATGGCGGCGTCGATGGTGGAGGCCCGGCCATCGTGCAGATAGGGCCCCACCGCGGCGAGGCCCCACAAGGGCTGAGTGCGGAACTCGGAGCCGGTCGCCACCCCCTGCCGGATCCCATCAGCGAGGGCCGGCCCCATGTCGTGCAGAAGCAGGTCGGAGTAGAGGGGAAGCGGGCCATCGGGGCCGACCAGGCGCGGCGTGTGACACCCACCGCACCCGATCGCGTCGAAGTGGCGGCGGCCGCGCCCTGAGACGTCGTCGAGCGCTTCGGGGAGTGGGCCTGCGAGCAACATCGCGAAGGAGACCAGGTCGAAGAGGTCGGGCGATGCGAGCTCCGGATCGGGCGCGTCGTCGAGGTCCAAGACCGGTTCATCGGGAGCGGCGGCCTGAGCGCCCTCCTGGGTCGCGTAGCGCGACGACAGCGCCGCACTTCGGGTGGCCACCCCCGCGTTCGAGGAGTCGACGGGCAGCTCAGCTTTCTGCTGTTGATCCAAGGGGTTGGATGTAACACCCAGGTGGTTCATGAGGGGACCGCGGATGAACCCCTCGATGGAGACCGTCTGCGCCTTGACGCCGAAGCGGCCGACGAAGCCGCGGTCGAAATTGGGCCTGCCGCTGATCCCGTCGCCATCGAGGTCATCGGGATCGGCCCCAGCGAGGATGGCCTCCTCCGGTAGCGCGGCGATGAGGCCGACGCCGAAGAAGGGGATGGGATTCCGCTGTGCGAGCACGTTGACGCCTGCCGGGACCATTGGGCGCGCCGCCCCGTCGCCGTAGTGATACATCCGCACGACCCCGCCGGCTCGGCCGCCGGACTCGAGCGGGATGAAAGAGCCGTCCGGCAGCGCCGTGCCCCCGAGGAAGAAGTTGCGGTAGAGCCCAGCGCCGCCACCCAGCGTCGGCTTCTCGTGGCAAGCGCCGCAGAACGTGATGTTGAAGGTCGGCCCGAGCCCCGAGGTGCGGTCGAAGCGCCGCATCGCTACGGCCTGACCGCGTTCGAAGGTGGCTCGCTGCGTCGGCGTGGCCGTGCTCCTCACGCTCCCGAGTGGGCCGAGGACAGTGGTCGCGAGCGGTCCGTGCGAGTTCGGATCCGTAGTGACGTCGGCCACGGAGGCGGTCTCCCCGCACGCGGCAGCGGCCAGAACGAGCAGGACACGCTTCATGGCAAGATCCCCACCATCCCGACGACGAGACCGTCCGCTGCGCCTCCCTTTAGCTCGAGGACGTCGCGCGCCGGCATGGCGCAACGCGCCGTCGCGTCGTTTTCGGGGAGCGTCATGAGCGCGGTGACGACGCCGCGATCGTCGAAAAAGACGGCGTCGACCGGCGCGGTCACGCCGTCGTTGACGAGGCAGACCTCCCCTTCGACGGGGAAGCGAAGAAGCAGCCCCTCCCCGTGTTCGAGAGGCTCACGACCGCGGAGCCCACGACGCCTCTCGTCGGCTGACAGCGCGACGTCGACGCACACCGACAGCTCGCCCACGGCGACTTCGCGAACACACTCGGTCTCCGCGGCGCACCCCGACAGGAGCGTCCACCCGACCATGGGCAGCACGCTACGAGTCACTCGGCGTCACCGAGCTGGCGTTCGAAGACGCTCCCCTCGTAGGGTCCGTCGACGACCGCGAGGTTGCCGCCGACGACCGTGAGCTGGCCGCCCGTGGCAGCGTCGCCGCCATGTATCGCGTGGAGATCGTGGCTGGTCTCGAGCGTCGTCTCGACGATGCCTCGGAGGCCACCCGCCCCGTCCGGAACACCCGCTGTCAGGAAGTCCATCGTGAGGACGGTGCCGAAGAGCCCAACGGCGTGGACGACGTCTCGGTTTCGCATCCAGACGCCGTTCAAGCCGGCGATCGGGGCGACGTCGACCGTACGAAACGAGGCGCCGTCCCAAAACACCACGACCCCGTTGCCCCGCCCACCGACCATCACGACGCGGTCGGAGGCGACGCCCCACACGGCGATGAGGTCCCGGTCGGTGCCGGCGTGACGCTCTTCCCACTGCGCTCCGTCGTAGTGGAGGACAGCCCCCGATTGGCCTACGACCCAGACGTCGTCGGGACCGCCAGCCCACACTTTGAAGAAGGCCCGAACACCGGGGCGCGTGAGCGTCGGCAGAGGCTCCGCCTGCCACTCGCCACCCCGGCGGCGCAAGACGGTGGCGACGCCATCGTCGCGCCCCGTTCCGCCGACCGCGATGAGCTCACCGGCGGCCGTGGGGGCGACGCCCCAGAGGTCCTGCGTAGTCGGCGTGGGCTCGAGGGTCCATTGGGCATCGGACGGGCTACGGAGCACGGTCCCGGCGTTGCCGACGACCGTCAGCGTTCCATCGTCTTCGGCCGTGATCCAATTGAGCAGCGGGACTGTCGTCCCAACGGAGACCACGTCCCAACGAGTACCGGAATGGCGCATGATCGCGCCCTCGGACGGTAGACCGCCCACGGCAAAACGTCCGCGAGGCGAGGAGTGCACATCGAGCCACCAGTTCGTGTCGTTCTTCGGACCGGACCAAGGTCCGGCGGACTGCCCCCCCGGTGAAGACGCCGCCCCGTCACAGCCCGCAGCAGTGACGCCCGCGAGGGTGGCCATCGCGGCCGCGACGACTATGCTCGTCGGCGTGCGGGTCATCAGTGGATGATCGCCGATGTTGGCGTTGATTTCTTCCCGCTTGCAGAACAGAAACACGAATCGAACTCCAGAAGGGCGCGCGCCGATAGTGGCGGGCCTGCAGGGCTCATGCCGTTGGCACTGGACGGGAGGAACTCGCCCTGCTCATTGTGGACCGGTCCCTGCAACGGCGCCGCTGCCAGTAGCGAGTCGGTTCCTTGGCCACCTCGACCTGGTGTGGCGCGGACCCTTGATGCACAGCGGCGACGCGCTCTGAGAGCCAGGAACATTCGCCCCAGGCTACCCATCGCCCGGGACGAAGTGCCCCGTGACGGGGTGAATGGACGCAAGATGACCGCGTGCGGCACCTTCCTTGTGGAAGAATGCCCCATGACACGCCCCGTCCTGGGGGCGTCCGAACCGACCCGAGGGAGCCATGCCTGGAGATGCTGATACCCACCTGCCCGACGCCCTCCTGCCCGCGGCGATGGCCGTCAAGGCTGAGTCGCTCGGCGTACTAAAGGCCACGATGCCTGCCGCCACGGCGTTCGTCCTCGCGGTTCTAGCCGGCGCGTTCATCGCGCTCGGTGCCGTGTTCGCCACGACGGTCGCCACCGGGGCCGCCGGCGAGGTGCCATGGGGGCTCGCTCGCCTCGCCTCGGGCCTCGCGTTCAGCCTCGGGCTCATCCTCGTGGTGGTGGGCGGCGCGGAGCTCTTCACGGGCAACACCCTGATCGTGATGGCGTGGCTCGGCGGACGGGTCCAAACGCCCCAAGTCCTACGAAGCTGGGCCGTGGTCTACGCCGGCAATATCGTCGGAGCCCTGGGCACGGCTGCGTTAGTATGGGCCGCCGGCTGGCACAAGTTCGCCGGTGGGGCCGTGGGCGAGACCCTCGTTGCGAGCGCGCGCCTCAAGCTCGACTTCGGATTCGGCCAGGCAATCGCGCTTGGCGTCCTCTGTAATGCCCTCGTGTGCCTGGCTGTTTGGCTGAGCTTCAGCGCACGCTCGACTGCCGACCGCATCTTGTCCGTGATGCTACCGATCGCCTGCTTCGTCGCCGCTGGCTTTGAGCACTGCGTCGCAGACTGGTTCGTCCTGCCCTTGGCGGCTGCCATCACCGGGGAGGCCGCCGTCGGGGATCTCAACCTGGTCGACATCCTGGTGCGCAACATCCTCCCCGTGACGATCGGCAACCTCATCGGCGGCGTCGGGCTGGTGGGCGGCGTGTATTGGTTCGTGTACTTGCGGAACCGTCCGACCTGACGACCTCGATGGCACGGACGATGCTTACGCCCGTTCTTGAGGGCCGCGTGGCGAGCCCGAACGGGAGCCCGATGAACGCGATCGAACACTTAATGGAAGAACACCGCACCCTCGAAGGCATCCTCGGTGCCATGGAGACATGGGCCGAGAGCCTCGATGCCCGAACCGACGGCGAGAACGGCAGGCAGTTGGGTTTCTTCGCGACCTTCCTCCGAGACTACGTCGATCCCGTCCATCACCAGAAAGAGGAGCGCGTCCTCTTCGAAGCCCTCATCGAGCATGGGTTCCCGAGAGACATTGGCCCGGTCGCAGCGATGCGGCGAGAGCACGACGAATGCCGGGCGCTCGTACGGCGCATGACGTCGCTCGCGGGCTCGGCCCACGAGTGGACCGCGGACGACAAAGAGTCACTGCGGGGCGTGGTCTTCGGTTACATCGAGCACCTGAGCCACCACATCTTCAAGGAAGACAACGTCTTGTACCCGGTAGCCGTCTCGCAGCTCCCGGCGGAGCGCCTGGCGAGGATGGTCGTCGAATTCGAAGCGATGGACGCCGCGGCGGGCCGCGCGTCGCTCCTCGCACAGGCGGCGTCGCTGTGGCAGCCTCCCCCTTACTCGGCTCCCGCCCACGCGCTCTGACGCCAGCGACGGCCGACACTCCCCCACTGACACTCCCACTGACACCATTACCGCCCGGAGGGCCCCATGAGCACCATCGCGATTCAAAACCTCAAGTGCGGCGGCTGCGCCCACACCATCGAGACCTCGCTGGAGAAGCGCTTTGGGCAGAAGGCCGTCGTCGACATCGACCATGGCACAGTGACCATCGACGTCGCGAGCGAGAGACACGCGGAGCTGCTCGAAGCGCTCCACGGGCTCGGTTACCCCGCCGTGGGCGAGAAGATGGGAGCCATCGACTCCGCCGTGACCACGGCGAAGAGCTACGTGTCCTGCGCGATCGGCCGGGTCACCTGATCGCCTACAGCCGAACTCCGGGGAGCTCCCGGACGTCCCGCGCCCGAAGGCCGAGCAGGTAGAGGATGCGGTCGAGTCCGCCTGACGACAGGCTGGTATCGGCGGCCTCGCGGAGTCGCGGCTTGGCGTGGAAAGCGATGCCGAGTCCAGCCTTCTCGAGCATCAAGAGGTCGTTGGCGCCATCACCAATGGCGATCGTCTGCTCAAGTGGGATCCCCTCGCGCTGCGCGAGTGCGTCGAGGAGATCGGCCTTGCGCTGGGGACCGACGATAGGCTCGAACACGCGCCCCGTCAGGCGACCGTCTTTCACTTCGAGCTGGTTCGAGTAGGCGTAGTCGAGTCCGAGGCGTTGCCTCAAGACTTCGGCGGCGAAGCTGAAGCCGCCCGAGATGACGGCCGTCTTGTAGCCGAGCCCCCGGAGCACCCGGAGCAGCTCTTCGGCGCCGTCGGTGACGGGGAGGCGGTTCGCGATGTCGAGCGCGAGGCTCATCGGCATGCCGGCGAGCAGCGCCACCCGCGCCTTGAGGCTCTCTTCGTAATTCATGGCGCCATTCATGGCGCGGTGAGTGATCTCGGCCACCGCGTCGTAGACCCCGTAGGCCCGCGCGAGCTCGTCGATCACCTCGATCTGAATGAGCGTGGAGTCCATGTCCATGACGACGAGCCGCTTGCTGCGCCGCGTGAGCGTCTCGCGTTGGAGGGCGATGTCGACACCACGCGAGACCGCGAGGGCCATGAGCGCCTTCCGTAGCGCGATGTAGGCGTCGTCGTCGCCCGGTGGCCCGCCGGCCCACGACGCGGACCGGCTCGCTCCGGGTGGCAAGGAGACCTCGACCTCGAGCGAGGCGAGCGTGCGTTCCGACAGTCGCCGGATGACTTCGATATTCGCGTGGTGCTCGAGGAGCACGGCCGAGACCTCGTGGATGAGGCGTGCGTCGATCGCGTCGCCGATGACGGTGACGGCGTAACGTGGCCGGTCTTCGGCCGCCGTGGGATCGATGGCGACTTCATCCTGAACTTTGAAGTCGAGCTCGAGCCCGAGCTCTTTGGCGGCGAAGAGCAGGTCACGCACGACCGGCGAACCGCGGGTCTGCTCCCCCTCGACACCGATGAGCAACATGATGGTGGCTTGGCCGCGAACGACGACCTGCTCGATGTCGAGCAGCGCCGCGCTGGCATCGGCGATGATCCCGGTCAACGTGGCGGTGATACCTGGCGCGTCTTTACCCGCCACCGAAACCAAGATCTGCCGCATCGTCGTCTCCCTCACCACCACTGCTCGCCGAGTTTCGACCCACCCCGCGGTCAGGCCAACTGGGCGTGGAGGGAGATACCATGCTCACGCCGGTAACCGCCACGTTCCGCCACCCGACGACGGTCCAAAGGGAGACTGAGTGTCAAACACTTCTAGGGACAACCCGAGCGGTATCTGTTAGCGTCTCGGTTGTGTAGTGTCAGTATGAGCCTGGGGGAACCGATGGACGCAGGACGAGTCTTGTTCGCGGGTGGCAACCCACCGGCAGCGCTGCAGACATGGGCGATCGCGAGCGGGCGGGTCCTCGACATCACCCACGCCGGTACTGCCGGACTTGAGCACTTTCTCGCCCACCCAGCGGGCCTCGTCCTCGCCGTCATCCACATGGAGACGATGGGCGATCTCGCCGCCCTCGCGCGCCTCCGAGAGCTCCCGGCGGGGCGGAACGTTCCGCTGATCGTCCTCAGTCGGCCGTCCGAAGTCGAGCGAATCGCCTGTTTCGCCGAGCAGCTCAAACCATTGGCCGTCCTGCCAGAACCCCTGGACATCGCTCGACTTTCGGAGCTACACCCGGCCAAATTCCGGCCGGCGCCGATGGACGCCCCTCTCGAAGAGCCGGCGCCCGAGGTCTCCGTACGTCCCCGCGCGCAACGTGGCATGGCTGCATCGCCGCCCGAAGACACGCGGGCGCTCCGGAGCGCGGTGCCCACTGCAGAGCCCGAGATCGACATTAGCGGAGGCCGCCGCTCTCGAGTGCCCGTGTCCGACGACGTCGTCGTGAGGCGGCGCCCGGCGATCCAGCCCGACCTGGACGATTCCGGAGCTCGATCGACACGCCCGGCGCTCTCGACGCGAGAGTCCGTGCTCACGCCGCCTGCGCGAACCACACGAGGCGCCGCTCCGGTGGCGCCGGCTGGGCTGCCTGCCGACGAGCTACGGACGCGAATGCGGGACCTGGGAAAACAGAACCACTTCGAGCGCTTGGGGCTGTCCATGACGGCCACGCAGTACGAGGTTGACGCTGCCTTCGAGGGGCTCTCGGCGCGACTGCAGCCCGAGTGCTATCGAGACCCAAACGACCTGGCCATGGCGGAGTGCCTGATGAAGGCATTTCGTCTTGCATATGACACACTACACTCCCCGCACAAACGTGCAGAGTATGCGTCTCGTCTCCAAGCGCCGCGTCTGAGGCCCACGGAACCTGTGCGTACCACGCTGAGCGCGGCGTTCTCGGATCTACTGGCCGAAGCGGAGCGCGCTTCCGAAGCGGTCCTGGTTCACGCCCCGTCGCCCCGGGTGGAGGCGACCGGTCCCACCGTCACAGCCCTGGAGCCCAGTCCCGCCGTCGACACGACGCCGCTTATCGAGCCCGAGGCGCCGCCACCGCTCCGTGAGCCGGAGGTGCCGGCCATTCCGCCCGACCCGGCGGGATCGTCCATCTTGACCTTCCTCCGGCCTGCCAAGGTGGCAGGCGACGGGACCACGCCAGCGCCCACCTCGAGCGAGCCGGCACCGCCGGTCGACTCCGTCGCCGCGCCCGTCCCGGCTCATGCCGCCCCCATCGGAGCCGCCCCGAGCGCCGACCCGGGTGAGCTGCCCTCCTTTGACGACGTCGACGCCATCTTCGGTGGTGATCTCGACTGGTCCGGCGCCCTCCCTCAGTCGTCGCCGGACACGACGCCAGTGCCGGCGTCGGCGCGCCCCGCTCCGACGGAGGGCGTTGCGGACGTCGGTCACGGCACCCCAGCCCCCGGAACGATGGAGGTCGCTCCGACGTCTGACCTCCGGCAGAATCGCGCAGACCGACTGGCGCCGAAGCCACTCGACCGCACTCGAAAGACGCCTCAGGAGGCGCTCGAAGCGGGCCCCCGAGACTGGATCGTCGAAGCGCGATACCTGCTCTTCATCGGCGACTACGCGCGCTCCATCTCCCTCCTCGACGCCTGCTTGGCCGCCGAGCCGAACATCCGCCGCTACCACTATTATCGCGGGCTCGCGCTGGGTCGGGTCCACGCCGAGAGTGGCCGCTTCGCTGAAGCTCGGAAGGCCTTCGACGACGCGCTGCGCCACGCGGGCTCCGGTCAGACGGAGGCGGCTCAGGCGCTGCAGGAGCTCGCACAGCTTGAGCGCCGACGCGCGTAGAGCGGGCGCGGCCCCTTCCGACCGCGAACGCTACAAGCGACTCGCGACCGAGATC
Organism: Myxococcales bacterium; assembly: GCA_018780435.1. Classification (GTDB taxonomy): domain Bacteria; phylum Myxococcota_A; class UBA9042; genus SXOO01. Next base: position 25,498 of record JADMJS010000107.1, on the reverse strand, counting down.
CAGGCGTCGAGGAGCCGCTCGTCGGATGGGTAGGTTCGGTAGAACGCGAGGAGCGCCGCCATTCTCGCCAGCATGGGGCCAAAGCGCATCGCGAGACGCGGGACCGCAGCGGCACCCTGGAGGCGGGCGACCAAGGACGTGAGGCCGATCGATGGGAAGCGCTGCTGCATCGCCGCTGTGGCCGAGTCCGAGTCGATAAGCCCGGCCCGCATGAGCTCACGTAGGTCTCCCTCTGTCAGCGTCTGCGAGAAGCGACGGAAGACGTCGTAGGCCGCAAAGGTGCCGCCGAAGCGGCGCTGCCACCGGGCGGCGTAGTCGTAAGGGCGGCCGGCGGCGAGGGCCTCGCCGAGCATGCGGGCGGCCACGAGGCCGGCGCCGATCCCCGAGCCATGCGCCGAGAAGACCTGGCCGGCGACGTCGCCCAGCGCGATGACGTTACCGCGCACCAGGCGTTCCCTGGGCCGTGCCAACGGGATCGCGCGCGCGCCACCGAAGCGCTTTGGTCCGATGAATGGGTTCGACGCGACGAACTGGTCGAGCATCTTCTGGCCGGACGGGTTGCCGAAGGCCGGGATCGAGCCGCAGAGAATGCTGAGCTGTTCCCCGTCGAGCCGGACATTGATGATCGAAAAGCCCCCAGCGATACCGGTGAAACACAAGGTGTCACCGGGCTCGACGCCGTGGCGAGCGAAGAAAGCGCGCGCCGCAACGGGGTCATTGACCTCGCGCACCTCCTGGGCCGCTACACAGAGGTCCTCACGAGCGACGGGAGGGGCTTCGAAGAGCCCTGAACCCGCGAGACCGGACGCGTCGACGATCCAACGGGCGCGGACCGGGCCGGCCGATGTGTCCAGGACGTCGCCTCGGCACGCGAGCGCCGAGGTCTCCCCTTCGAGGGTGGCCCCACGCTGCGCGGCCAAGGCGTGCAACCTCGCGACCAGGAGTCGCATGTCGACTTCGAGGACGCCGTGTTCGTCGAGCGTGATCTTCTCCGGGCCGTAGCCACAGACGATGTTGAAGCGGTGCCCTTCGCCGAGGAGCTCGTCGCCTCGGGGCGGCTCGATACCTGCGTCGTCGAAGGCCCACCGGGGAACCGCGTTGACCCAGGTCGCCCCCGCGCCATTTAGAGGTCGGCGGTCGATGCACAAGGTGCGGAGCCCGCGCCCGGCGAGATCGGCAGCCGCAGCGGCCCCGGCCGTCCCAGCGCCGACGACGACGACATCGAAGTCACGCATGTCGGCTACCGGCTATTCGCGGCGCCGAAGGTCGGCTTGCACTCGCCAAACTCGCCCGTCCCATCCGGGACGCGGCACCAGCTCACGAGCGCGCCATTGGTCGGCCAGTCAGCGACATCGGCCAGCTCCCCATCGACGTCGTAGAGGTAGACGACGTCGTCTTTTCCGAAACCGAAAGCGTGAGCTGTCCCCTTCTCGAGCACGAGGAAGGCGCCCGCCGCGATGGTGCTGCCCGCCGGGAAGGCGTAGGTCTTGGTGGCATCCTGGTCCTCGTCCTGGATGAACCACGCCGACACGTCCACGGCCGCCCCCGAGCGGTTGTAGAGCTCCACTTGGTCCGTCGTGCTTGAGACCTCGGAGATGACGACCGGGCTGTTCTCGATAGGCACGGCCGCCTCAGATGGGGCGCCGCAGGCAGCGAGAGCGAGACTCAACAGAGGAACGGTCCAGGTCTTCATGTCACTTCACTCCGAGTTGCAGACGGAAGCGGAAAGAATCGGTCTCGGCCGACGGCCGCGCGTCGCGCAGCCAGGAGCCGTCGACGTAGACGGAGAGATGATCGCCGAAGAAGCGTGCCACCGCGCCGACGGTGAGCTCATGCTCGGTGCGGTCGAGCGCCTCGTTCTTCTCGAGGCGCTTGGCCAGCGAATAGCGTGCCGCCACCGTGTAGTCATCCAGAAAGGTGTAGTCGACGTTCCCGAAGCCCGCGACGATGCGGGTGAAGTCGGCGTCGACGAGGTCCTCCGCGCGAAAGAGCACGCCAGCGCCGATCGAGGTCCCCGCCACCCGCATGAGGACGTCACCTTCGAGTCGATAGCCGGTGTCGCGACCTTCTTCGGTGGTGCGATCGACGTGGACGAGCGCCGATACGGCGCCGCCGACGCGGAAGCCACCGCCCTTGCGGTCGCCTTCCGAGTAAGGGTCGAGTCCGTCCTGGTGATAAGCGACACGGGCCGCGATCGCGGGCCGAAACTCGGGTGTCTCTTCTGCGAAGTCGGAAGGTTGCAAGTCGCCGAAGACCCCGAGGGCCCATTCGAACTCGTCTTTGTCGCCGTTGTGAAGCAGGAGCCCGAGGTCGCGCCGAGCCTGAAAGTCACTCGCGAGGATACTCCGCTCGACGACGACCAGGTCGAACGAGCTCGTCATAAACTGCCGAAGAAAGGGCCGCTTCATGCGCCCCGCGCGGACCTGTAAGTGTTTCTTGTAGGCCTTCACGTTGAGGAACGCGTTGGTGACCTCGGCGTCGAAGCCACCGAAGTCCATACCGAGATCGAGGTCGAAGACCTTCTTGTACCCCCCTTTCAGGATGAGGCGCGCACGGGCCAGCTCGACCTGGTTGCTCTCGGCTTCACTCTCGTGCGTGTAGCGAACCTGTAGCCGCCCCTTCGCTTCGAAGTCGAAGTCAGGCTCCTTCTCAGCCGCAACGGGGGCGGGTTCGTCAGCCCGGGCCCACTCGGTTGTGTAGAGAAGGCCCATGAGGAGGACAGCGACGGCGCCAAGCGGACGCGACAGGGCCTGATTCATCGTAAGTGGGCTCATGGTCTTCAATACGGACTCCGAAGTCGGCGCTCGAGGGTCAGAAGGAGGAAGAGCGTGAGGAGCAGGCCCGCGATGGCGACGATCCAGGTCGCGCCGGACCGTACGGGCACGAGGGGCGCCGCTTCCACGGCCTCTTCGTGGAAGAGGGGCTGTAGTGATGCGGGCGGCACCCACGGGGCGCGCGCCTGTGAGATGGGCGCTTTGATGCTTGGGCCGACGCCCCCCTCGATGGGTGACCACGTCGCGAGCTCGAATGGCAGATCGTCTCGACAGTCCCGGATATCGACGAAGAGCCGGCTCCCCTCCGAGGCGTTCTGCCAGAGAAAGGACTTCGAGAGCGCGATCTTGCCCGGGAGGTCGACTTTGACCGTCGCCTGGGCTGCTGCCCGACGCGAGCGGGCGATGACGCAGTTCGTGGCGGTGACGGTGCCGCTGTCGAACGCGGAGAGACCCCGGCCCGACTCGAGCAGGAAGGTGTCCCGAACGACTGCCGTCGAGCGTTGGCCGACGCTGATGGCCTTCCCCATGGCGCCTCGAAAGAGGCTGCCCGTGACGGTCAGGGTTGAGTCGTGTCCAGCGTCGATCCCATCGTCGCCGAGAGTCTCGAAGATGGACGAGGCGACCGTCGCCCGACTGGCGACGAGGTCGAGACCGTCGGAGGCGAGGTTCAGAAACTCCGAACCGACCATGTCCAGCTCGGCGCGTTCGGCGTGGACCGCGTCTTCGCCTCGCGCGTCTTCGAAGCGGCAGTGGGCGAACTCGGCGCGCGAATCAACCACGCTCACGACGCCATTCAAGTCTTGGGTGCCGGCGTACCCCCCGGAGCCGCGCAAGAAATGGACGTGCGTGAAGCGGCTCCCGGATGCGGCGGCGCCGAGGACGGCGACGGTGGCCCACGGCCCTCGACCGAGCGCCGCGACAGTGATTGGAGACGCGGCGGTCCCCTGCAGCTCCAGACGGCCGTACGCAAAGATCCCGCGCCCCGGGGCGAGCAGAAGCGTCGTGCCGGGCTCGACGACGAGCGACGCGCCCCGGGGAACCACCAGGTCGCGGGTGAGCGACCACGCCCCGGCGCGGAGGCGATATTCGCCGGACTTCTCACCGACCGTGAGGAGCGGCGCCCGGACCCCGAGGCTCTCGGGTGGGTCGTCGGCGTGGCGATCGGGATCATCCCCGCGGGGACGTTTGCCCGCTTCGAGCTTGACCGTGAGGGGGGCGCCCGAGCCCGGTGCGACGAGCGACAGTTGGACTTCACGGGAGAGCTTGCGGTCGGAGGCGAGGCGCACCCACGCCGAGTCGACGGGCGCCACGACGAGGAGGGGCTGGGGCGGAAGCGCGATAGGCGCGCCTTCGAACACATAGGCCGCTGGTCCGGCGACACCCTCGGGACGTAGCTGGAGCGTGGCGATGGGCGTCCGAGCGGCGTCGTCGAGGGTCAAGTAGAGAACGTCGGCGTCGCCCGGCTTGTCGCGGCTCGGTACCAGGAAGCGGGTGAGCGCCACAGGAGTCCCGCGCTCGACCTCGACCCGCAGGATGGCCGCCACCGAGTCGGCGAGCCCCGGCGGCTCCGCGACGCCGACGATCGCGACCGGCACTCCCCCCGCGGCACTACAAAGCGCCAAGGCGATGGTCAGGAACGCGCTCAGAGCTCGACCTCTTGAGCGGTCGCCGTGAGGTGCACATCGGTGACGCCGGAGATGGCGCGGATGGCCTGAACGAGCTCCTCCGGCTTGCCACGTAGTGATGTGAGCCAAGTAGACTCGACGCCGTCGGGTCCCATCGCCTGCATCGTGAGCATGACGAGCCTACGTGTACTACTACCCAGAACGGCGGGCACTTGTGTGGTCGCGGTGGTGCCGCTGAAGACGACGCGTAGGAGGTAGTCATCCCGGGTGCGGGTCCCGAAGCGGATGGCGTGCAGGAGCAAGATGACGCCGAGCATCATCACCGTGCCGGTGGCGGCGGTCACATAGCGCCCGGTGCCTGCGGCCATCCCGATGGCGAGCGACAGGAAGACGTAGGCGATGTCCTTCGGGTCCTTCACGGCCGTTCGGAAGCGGATCAGCGACAGAGCGCCGAAGACACCGAAGGCCCGCGCCAGCGAGTCGCCGATGACGACCATGACGAGTGTCCCGACGGCAGCGAGCATCACGAGTGTCATGGCGAACGAGGCCGAGTACTGCATGCCACGGTGCGTGGAGCGGTACGCGATGGCGACCATGATCGAAAGGACGGTCGCAACCAGCATGCCGGCAGCGGCGCGCATGGCCGCTTCGATGGCGTCGCCGGAGTCGAGCGACAACGACTCAAGGGTGAAGGCGGTCCAAAACATCATTGGGGTAGAGTCCGAGGGTCGAGGGGGGGCGGAACGGTCGCGAAGGCGCGCAAGCTGCCGGTGGCGGGGGCGTGATAGAGGAGCATGGTGTCCGGGTAGCCGAGGCCCTCCTGGATGACGCCGGCTCCTCGGCCGTTTCGAAAGAAAGGCGCAATACCTTCGAGCACATGGCAGTATTTTGAGATCGAGTCCGCTTCGAGTCCAAAGCCGGAGACGAGCGCCGCCATGAAGCCGGGCATGGCGGTGGTGAACTTGAGCTCGAGGACGACGACGCCACCGAGGACCGGTCGAAGGACGTCGCGGGTCAATATTTGCGCCGCACCGGCACCTCGCACGTCGGTGTCGAAGGTGATACGCGGGTTTCGCGGGCCTTCACCCGCGTAGGCAAGACGTTCGTAGGCGATGAGCGCGACAGGGCGAAGCCCGGGGCAAAAGAGCATGGTCTCTAGGGACGGCTCCACCGGCCCGGGGTGCCAGTCCGGTCGTCGGCCCCCCTCGAGCTCACTTCGCAGCCACTCCAGGAGTCGAACGCCGTGTTCCTGCCACGGTGCGTGCCGCGGGAGAGCGATGCGGCTCTTGAGTATGAAGGGGCCTTCCTTCCGCTTGAGTTCGAGGAACGCCTGCGATCCGGAGACACCATAGGTGCGCAATCGAAGCTTGGCGCGAGTCTGAAGGCCAGCCAGCTTACCGTGATAGGCATCGAGGCCGGGCGTGTCGAAGTAGAGCGAACGGACGTGATAGGCGCCGCCCGGTTGACTGGCGTCCTCGGGTCGAAGCCATGACGTGGAGGGCGCCCCGGATTCGCCGGCTTCACCATGCGCGTCCACTCGTACGAAGCCATCGAGACTTCGGATGAGCTGGCGGGCACGAGATGATGTGAGCCGATACTTGAGCTCGTACCGGGCGGGGAAAAGCTGCACTGTGAGAGCCCCCTCATGGGTGGGCGCAAGCCGAACGGCAGGTTACGGGAATGTGGCAGGCGTGTGAAGCGGCTGCGGTAGAGAACCGGCCGGGTTAGGCCTCGGTCGTTTGTCGATAGGAGAATTGGCCGCACCGCGCCGGACCCGGCTTGGGCCAAGTCCGAAGACCTACTTCCCGTATTTCGAGGCAGATGTTCTCTACTTGGAGCGAGCCGGGCGGGGATGCGGCGCGAGGCAAATCGACCCGCTTAATTTCTTCCGAACCTTCAGCGCGACATGATGCGCTGCTGCGCGGAGATCGGCTGGTGCACGAAGGTGAGGAACTCGAGCTGCTCGACCCGGTTCCAAAGGACCACGATGCTGAGCAGGAGCGTCAGCAGGGTCGCGCCGAGATAACCCCAGCCGTAGAGCTCAGGGCTGTCGACCGTGGCCCACGAGAAGAACAAGTTCAGGCCGAAGAACAAGATCGAGAGCCACATCACCGACTTACGGAAGTCGAAGTAGAGGAGCACGACCATGAGGACCAGCAAGATGACGTGAAACACCGCGGCGACCGCGGCGATTCGGAAGAGCCCGAGGTGGGCCTGGTCGACGTCGAAGGCGTCGAGGACGCTCGGGAGCAGCACGAGCACGAGGATGGTGATGATGCCCTGATAGATGACCACGACCCCAAGCGACTTCTTGAGCGCGTTCACGAGGTCGGCCCGACGCTCTTCGATCTTCGAGAGGGGATCCTTGGCGAGGATCCCGCCGAAGTACGCCTTGTACTTCTCGTAGAACTCCGTCTCGATGCGCACGAGGAAGAGAGCGAGCGCTGGCACGATGGTGATGTAGGCGAAGAACATCGCGGAGTCATAGGGGAAGTGGGTGTAGAAGAGGCTCTCCACCCGGATCCCCGATGGGCCGAACCAGAAGACCATCTTGTCGACCCAGATGGCGGCCGAGTAGAAGAAGCCCGCGACGGCGAGGTTCGGGTACATCCGGAATGACGACACGAAGTCGAGGTTGAAGGGGGTGTCGTTCGGGAACTCCTCGATGATGCGCCAGATGAGCCAGAAGCAAAGGACCGTCTGCCCCGCGAGGAAGCCACTCATGGTGCCCGTCGTGCCGTAGATGCCGCTGAGCCACCACCCGAGCACGAAGCTCACGCCGTAACCCGCCACGAAGCCGAGGACGAGAGCGTTGTAGTCCTTGGCCGCGGTCAGGTAGATCATCGCCATCCAGATGACGGAGATGGTGACGTAGAGACCGGTCGCGGCGATCTTGAACGCGAAAGGCAGCTCACAAAAGGCGAGGAACACCGACGCTGACACTGCCTGCACCGGTACGAGGAAGATGATGACCCCGACGAAGGATGGGATGATCGCGCTCGCCTCGTGTGCGTAGAGCCGGTCCGCCACGAAGCGTGTGACCGGGAGCTGCACGATCCCGGTGGTGATGAGCGAGAACGCGTAGCAGTACACGACCGAGATCGTGAAGAGCGCGACGCCCTCCTCCTGCAGCGATGGCAGCGCGAAGACGCTGAGTGACGCGAGGCAGAGGATCGAGAGCAGCCAGGGCCCAGCGAAGATGACCGCGGAGTAGATGTAGAGCTGAAGCCACTCGGTGAAGGTCTTCCGTGTGACGATCTCGCGGAGGCGGAATCCTATTCCTGCCATGTCAACGCTCCCCGTCGAGCTCGACGTGCGAGTCATGCGACGTCGATGGCCGCGCCGTGCCGCCTTGATCATAGAGCGTGATCATGGAGCGGTAGACGTCCTTGTAGCGGTTGATGACCGACTGGCGCTGGTAGTAGCGGAACGCACGCTCGCGGCCGGCTTGAGCCATGCGTCGATGGAGGTTCGGGTCGCGGAGGATCTGGAGGACCGCTTTGCCCGTCTCTTCCGGGGAGTTCACGTTCGTGACGAGCCCGGCGGAGCCGAAGCGGCGGTCCTCGTCATTGGCCCCAAAGAGAAGCTCCGAACACGCGCCGACGTTCGTGGCGACGCAAGGCACACCGACCGCCATGGCCTCGATGACCACGAAGGGCTGCGCTTCAGAGACGCTGGTCAGAACGACGACGTCGAGCTTCGGGTAGTACTCGCTCATGTCGACGTTACCCATGAAGCGGAGCCGATCGCCGAGCTGGAGGAGCTCGGCGAGGGAACGGCACTCCTCGTAGTAGTCGACGTCTTCGTCCGGCGTCCCGAGGATGTAGAAGGTCGCGGTCGGCATGGCGTCGACGACGATTCGGGCCGCGCGTATGAACGTCTTGACGTCCTTGATCGGCGAGATGCGGCCGACGAAGGCGATGTGCTGGCCTGGATCGCGCGGGGCTCCAGACGCCGCTTCGGCGAGCGCCGCATATCGCGCGACCTCGATGCCGTTCGGGATGATCTCGCACTTCTGGGGCGGCGCGCCCTGCATGATCTGAGTCTTCTGGTTGCCCGAGTAGAGCGTGATGATCTTCTCGGACTCTTGGTACGCGATCTGGGAGAGCATCTTGAACTTGCCCATCCAGAGGTTTTGCAAGAGCCCGAGCTCGCGGCGGGGCACATAGTCGACGACGACTTCGTTGTAGATGTACGCCGCCTGCGCGATCTCAATCATGCGCTCTTTGGTGTAGATCCCGTGCTCGGTGAGGATCAGCGGCGACCCATAGCGGCGGTGGCCGAGCGCCCCGAGCAGCCCCGCGTAGCCGGTGCAGGTCGAGTGATAGACCTTGGCCTCTGGGATTGGGGCGTAGAGCAACTGGAAGAGCGGCAACATGAGGAAGCGGCAAGTCCAGAAGTAGTCGAGATAGCTGAGGTTCGGGAAGTTGCGGCGGTAGACGCCGACCATGATGTCCCAGAAGCGACGCGAATAGAGGATGTCGTACGGGGTGATGGCCGGGTCCTTGCCCGACGTCAGCGTCTCCGCGATGCGGTGGAAAGCGGAGACGTCCCCGCTCTCGAGCGCGTGCACGAACTCCTCGACCTCACGCCAAGCCGTGCGCGAGAACTGCCGCTTGGTACCCTTCACGATGACCGGGTCCAGCAGGTATATCTCGTTGAACTGCCTCACGTTCTCGGGTAGTCGGTATTCCATCTTTTGGACTTGGTGCTTAGACACCCCGATGTAGATGATCGAGAACGAGAGCTCCGGGAGCGACTTGATGAGGTGGTGCGTCCACGTGGAGACGCCACCCACCACGTACGGGTAGGACCCTTCTAGTACCAAGCAAACGTCAGTCAGCGCCATCGGTTCATCCTCGGGCCCGTCAGCTCGGCCGCGCCATGTCCCAGAACGCCAGGACGTCATTCAACGATGGCGGCAGCTCGCCGCGGCTCTTCAACTCCTCAAGGACGGCTCCGAGACGGAGCAGGTCGCGCTTCTCGTAGTAACAGTGGGCCAGGCCGATCCACGCCGGAGTGAGGGTCGGATCCTGTTCGACGATCTGCGCATACGCCTGCAGCGCGACATCAGTCTGCCGCGCGCGTAGTCGTATGTCGGCGAGGTCGAGGAGCACGTCATCGCGGTCCGGCAGGCGAGAGAGGACCTCTTCGCAGAGCCCCGACGCCTCTCGCAGGAAGTACTGCTCCACCGAGGGGTCGAGGAGTCCGCTCAGGATGTAGTCCTTCTCCTGCCGCGCCAGCTCGATGCGGAGGTCGAGGTTGTCAGGGTCGAGCTCAAGTCGACGCCGCGTTCGGATGATGCTCTCCGAAAGCGTCTTCTCGATGCGCGAAAGCTGACCTGCCACGAAGAACTGGCTGTCCGGATCGATGTCCTTGAGGCACTCGCGCAGGACCTTCACCGCCGTCTCCGGTTTGAGCTTGGCGATCGAGAAGATGGCGCCGCGCTTCAGCTCTGGATCGCCCGACTTGATCACGTCGATGAGGGGCGCGACCTTGCCGAGGCGCTCGAGGTCTTGTGGAAGGTCGCCGTCCGACATGAGCGCCATGCCGCGTAGCTCGCTCCTGACCTCGGGTTCGTAGTGAATGTACTCCTCGAAACGCCCAACGATACCGGCGCCAGCGCGCTCGAAGCGGCGGCGCCAATGGACCGCGGCGTAGGCGCCCGAGAGGCCGATGAGGCCGTAGACCGGAATAGCGAGCACGAGAACGAAGCCGATGACGGACCAGTTCTTCTCGTCGGGGTAGCGGAAGTCCCACGGTCCCCAGAAGCCGTAGGTCAGCATCGTCGCTGCGCCCAAGTGGAACGCAAAGGCGAGGAGCATGTTCACGAACGCGCTCGATTCAAGCTCACTGACCATGGCGAGCACGGACAGCGCTTCGAGTACGACGATGATGACGTACGTGACGAAGCCCGCGAAGAAGGGGCGCCGGCGGGGTCCAGCCATCAGGCGTTGAGCTCGAAGCGTTCAGCCGCGAGTGTGAGTTCTTCGCGGGAGTCGCCATGGTCACCCGTCGTTCCGATCCCAAAACGCAACGAAAGCTCAGCCGCCTTGGGGACGTCCTGCAGCACGTCCTGTTGGAACTGAGCCAGGAGCCGCGAGGCCAGGAGCCGCGACCCGTCGCCGCGGGTGGCGGGAAGCACGAGACCAAACGAGTCTGGCGTCTTCCACCGCGTCACGAGGTCGACAGCACGAAGGTTGCGGAGGAGCATCCTGGCGACGCGGCGCAGGAACACCGGCTGCTTGCCGCGCGGGACGCGGTCGAGGTTCACGATCTTCACGATGAGGAGCGACGTGGGCATGTTGTAGCGGCGCCAACGACCGAGCTCTTCGTCAAGGCGGCGAACGGCGTAGCCATAACGGTAGGTGCCGGTCTGCTCGTCCGCCGGGTCCCGCTCGCGAACCCGCTCGAAACGCTGCGCAGAACCGAGGACTTGACTGCCCCATTCGCTGATGCCCGTGAGATTGCGGACCGTACCGGCGTTGAGGCTCGAGAGAGGCAGAGCCAGGACCGCGATGGCGGCGTGAACTCGGCGTTGACCGGTCTGGTCCTCAGCGAAGAGAGGCGCCGCCATCACGACGTCGCTGCCGGTCGCGTCCGGGACGTCGAGGACGGTGACGACTTCACCTTCGGCGACCTTCGAGAGGACCGGCTGTCCCAGAGAGAGGTGGCGTGGGAACTCATCAGGACGCACGAGACCGCGGTCGTGGCGCATTTCCCAGCCATCGACGCCGCGGATGTAGACCGCACTCTTCTCGGCCCCGACGAAGCGCTGGACCATCTCGAGGATGGCCGGGAGGGCCTCCTCTTCGTTGAGTCTTTGTACGGAGGCGGCCGCCTCGTAGAAGGCGCCCGTGGTGCCGGTGCTCGACGCGATGCGCTCTTGGAGGTCCTCGTTGTAGTCGCGCACGACTCGCGTCTCCGTCGAGAGGGCATCGACGTCACGCTTCAGCATGTGAAGCCGCTCCAGGAGCACCATGATCTCGTCTTCCGCGACTTGCCTGATCTCGCCGATGATCGTGCCGAGCACGATGAGCAAGTAGGGGACGGTCATCAGCTCCAGATTCAGCAAAGCACCGGCAGACTGGAACGCGTTTGGGTGCGCCATCGCCTTTGCCGCGATGAGGATTCCCGCCCCGATGACGCCGGCAATGGTCCCGTCCGCGGTCCCATACCGAGCGGCGATGAACAGCGTGACCAAGAAGAAGGGATGAAGCTGTGCGTCGGGCCAAGCGAAGTGGTCGAACGTGAGGGTCCAGCTTACGACGCACAGGACCGCGTAACCCGCGATGATCTCAAGCAGCGCGTCGAGTCGGCGACGGGTCGCCAACGTCTTGCGGTCGTCGAGTACGGCAGTGATATCCACTAGAACGCCCCCGTGTAAGAGATGGTGAAGAGGTTCTCTTGGAAGACCCGGGTGGCGTCCCCGACGAGGGTGTCCGTGCGCTGGTACCCGACATCCATCCAGTGCTGCGGGTGGAAACGAACCCGCGCTTCGGCGCCATAGGCCAACTGGAGCGCTTCGTCCTCGAAGACCCAGAGCGGACGGACGGTGAGCGAGTATCGAAAGCGCCAGTGGACTTCATGGTAGAGGACCAAGGGCAGCGCCAGAGTCTGATAGAGATCCGGCGCGAAGTAGGGGATTCGGTCCCCAGCCTCGTCCGAGCTGGTTTGGAACCAAACGCCTCGGTATTCGAGGAGCAGATCGAGCGACAGCGGGTCATCGACGAGCCGCACACCGGGCGTCACGAGCCACTCAAGCCCGTTGTTGCGGATACGGTCGGTGGTGAGTGGGTCGGTGTGGATGAATCGGCCGTACTTGAACTCAAGCTCGAGCAGGAAGCGCGCAACCTCCACGTCCCAACCCGCGCCAACCTCGTAGTGCGCCGTGTCCCAGAGTATCGAGTCGAGTGTCGATTCGTCCGGGGTCCGGGAGAGCCAGACGCGCAGGTTCCATGGTGCGACGGTCGACCCGTGGGCGTATCGCCATCCCAAGCGAAGGTCCGCAAAGGTCGGAAAGTCGATGTCGTAGGCCGAGACCCCGACATCGATCTCGAAGACCGACCGAGGGCTACTCTTGAGATCGACGCCCACGCCCGCACGGTGAGCGCTGAAGCTCGTGTCCGGTGCGAGATCGATGCGAGGGCGCCCTTCGTAGAGGGACCAACCGTAGCGCGCTCGCCACCGAAGCCAGTCGAGGGCTTGATGATCAGCGCCGAGCGTCAGACGGTGGCGCGTAAGGCCAGTGGAGTCCTGCAAGTACTCGTAAGTGGGCCCGATTCGGGGCCCGACTTCGCTAGAGACGAGGTCCCGCCGAAGCTGAAACTCGTCGTCGGGCGTCGTGCCGGCAATGATACCGTCGTAGAGTCGAAGCGCTTCCTTGTGCTGACTCCGGAGAGGGTAGATGTCGGCGAGCAAGCTCCGAGCGTCGAGGTTCATGGGATCCTTGGCGAGGACCGTTTCGAGCTCGGCGATGGCGACGTCCACCTCGCCCGCGTCGATGGCGTACCGAGCCAAGCTGAGCCGACGCAACAAGTTGTTCGGCTCACGGGCTGCGGCCGGGGCGAGCGTCTCGACGGCTGCCGCGGGCTCACCGCGACTGGATTGTAAGAACGCCAAACGATCGCGAGCGTGCCCTTCACTCGATGAACGCGCTGCGAGCCGGCCGAGGAGGGCCTCTGCGCGGGCCGTGTCTCCAGAGGCGATCGAGGCTTCGATCGACTTCCACGTCAGCGCTCGGTCGTCGGGCGACAGCTCCACCGCTCGCGCGAACGCGATAGCCGCTTCGTCGTCCATCGTCCGACGGATGTAGGCGTCTCCGAGCTTCTCGAAGGCCTTGAAGTCACCCGGCCGTAGCTCGGTGACCCGCTTCCAAGCGCGGACGGCGTCGACTGGGTGCCCTAGATAGTCGCGGAGCGTCGCGACCTGTTCCCAGCGATCCACGTCGTCCGGCACTTGAACGAGATACCGGTCCAGCGCGGCCGCGGCCTCGGTCGGGTCCATCGCGCCGGCGTGCGCGCTGCTGAGCTCAAGCAGGCGGTCCGGCGTGTCACCGGTCTGCTTGCAAATGGCGTCGAGCACGGACGCATGATCCCGATGCCGTCCCAGCTTGCCGTAGATGATGGCGAGCCGTTCGAGCACCGCCAAGTCGCGGCGAAGGAGCGCGAGCGGCTCCGCTGCGACCAGCGCCAGCAGGTAGTCACCGGCCTCAAGCCGGATGTCGACCAGTAACATCCGCGCGGCGAGATCGTCCCCGCGCATGCGGACGTAGTACTCCAGCAGAGCCCCCGCATCGTCGAGGCGGCCTTCCGAGCGGAGGGCCGCGGCCCTCGCCGGCTCGTCTCCCGTCGGCTGCACGGCGCGCTCGCCCGGTGGCCGCTGCAGGGCCGATGCGGACCCGGCCCCGAGCAGACAGACGAGCGCCAGATGGCGAAGGACCAATGACACTCAGTTCCTTCCGGCGCTTACTGCGCGCTCGGTTGCGAACGCATCGAGTCGCGAACACGAACCACGACCAGGATGAGCAGCAGCGCTCCGAGGACGCCGAACACGAGGAAGACCGTGCTCGAATTGGCGGCCGGTTCGGGTGTGGTGACGGCGGCGGCCGGCGCGGCTGCACTCGGCGGATCCTTCGGGGTGGAGTCGGTTGTGGCCGCCAACGGCGCCACGCCGTTGCCTTCGAGAGCGGCACCATCCGCCCGTCGCGCCGGCTCGTACACCGGGAGCTGCGGGACGAGGTCGCCTGTCTTGACTTGAATGACTTCGCCGGGCGCCTCTTGAACGACTTCGAGTGCACCGTTCGGGCCGACGAGGACGGCCGATCCGGCGAGCTGGTCGACCTTACGCTCGACCCACAAATACTCGGAGGCCTGCTTGTAAGCCGGTTCACCGCGACCGCCAGAGACGACGAGCAGGTTGCGGCGCGGGTTCCAGGGCGATTTACCCAGGAAGATCCACCCCGCCTCGGCACGGAACGTGTCGCCGGTGTAGGTGCGGATGTTATCGGCGGCAGCCGACTCCGCGAACATGTTCTCCGGAACGCCTCCGAGTACACCCGCGTTCGCACGGATGGTCGCGTAGTCACCCACGACCATGAGGTCTCGATCGGCGAGATCGCCTTCGGCGAGGTTGCCGACGCGCTTCACCCACGGGTGCACCCACTGGGCACGGGGGACGCCGTCACGGCCCACGATACGAGGGACCTTCTTGCCGAGGTACGCCGCCACGTTGGCGACGACCGTGAGCGAGCCGTCCGTGGGCTCCTCCGCGACGCCGAACACGAGGCCATTCAGGTTGGGTTCTTTGCCGGCCACCCACGGGTAGGAGCGAAGCGACGTCGTCGGCTGGTCATTCAGCGTGTACGCAACGAAGGATGTATTGAAAAGGGTAACCCACGCCATCTCCGGAAAGTTGTAGCGGCAATCGGGGTCACCGATGTCGAGGAAGAACTCGAGGTCGACGACGAGCGTCCGGGACCCGAGGAGCTTCTCGGGGATGATGACATCGGCTTCGAGGCGACGGGCCGTCCGCGGAGACAGGCGAATCGAGCGGACGGGCTCATCGTTGATCTTGACCAGCAGCGACGACGTCTGCGGAACGAGCAGCTCGGAGTGCGCCATGATGAGGCGGATGAACGATGGCGCCTGAACCCGGCCGACGTACGGATTCGGGAACGCAACGCGGGCGAAGTGGTGAAACTTGCCGCGCTGTGTGAGATCGGACGAGCCCAAGTCGGCGAGCGTCATCGTGACGGTGCCGAGCTTGTCGTTCAGGGCAGCGGCGGGGATCTCCGGCTTCGTCGCGAACGTGACGGCGCGGACGGCCGGCTGGCCCAACTTCGGGTCAGTCTTCCACTCATCCGACAGCTTCGGGAGCGAGAGGGCCGTGACGGCTTTCGAGAGCGCCGCGTCATCGGCGCCCGTGACCACGAGCGCCAAGCGACTCGGGTTGAACGGATTCGGAGACTCGAAGAGGTGGCCGAGGCTTGGATCCCCTGTCCGGAACGACTCCACGAGCTCAAGGCCGGCCGCAGCGAACTTGTTCGCGAAGTCGGTCGGCCCGACGATGATGAGGTTGTTGCGCGCGAACTCCTCTCTAAGATCCGCCGTGATATCGCCGACTTGACGCACTTCCAAACCACCGGATTGGAAACGGGTGTCCGCGCCGATGCGGGCCGACACGACGCCGACGCCGGTGAGGACCTCTGCCGACGGGGCCGTCGGAATCGCGATGATGGCGTGGGTCTGCTTCTCCTTGCCGTCCGAGTAGAAGAACTCTGGACGCAGGTAGCTCTGCGGGAACTTGGCGAGGTCGAGCGAGACCGGCTTCTCGCGATAGCGAATGATGAGCCGGCTCTCCTTCTCGATGGTAATCCACAATGCGGGGCTGTGGACGTCGTCGCAGAGCTCCAAGTCCGAGCGCATCTTCGCCGTGATGTCGATGACATTGCTGTCACCGAGCTTCAGGTACTCCGGCGGAATGGTCCAGACGACCTTGCCCTGCTGGGCATTGTCGACGCTGAGGAACACGCTGTTGACCGCGTTGCCGTTGACCGACGCCGTCATGGACGACAGACGCTCGATCAGGACCGGCGAGTGCGAGAAGTGGAGTTCGAGGACCGCCTCTCGGGTGATCTCCCACTGTTCCGGTAGCGGGACCCAGTGCTCGACGTGCACGAGCACACCGCGGTAGGTCTTGCTGACGTCACCGGCGAGGCTCACGAAGGCCGGGGGCGCCTCGGACGCGGCGGCGGTCGTGGGATCGAGTTCGAGGGTGTCGACCCGCGTCGGTGCCGCGGGAGCCTCTCCGGCTGCCGCAGGGGGCTCCTGAGCCGTGCTCGTTCGGGTCGAGAGTGTCCCCAAAGCCAGAACCAAGAGCGAAAGCCGCTTCATTCACCATCCTCCAGCATCGTGCATTCGCTCATGAGGTCCCAGCCCAGTTGGGTTCGAGACGGTACCGGCCAAACAGCACGCATTTCGGCCGGAAGCTACCCGCGGCCCAGGTTCCTGGCAAGCCATGCTTTGACCTCTCGACCTTGGTCGAGTGGCCGGAAGTGCGATACGGCGTCGCCGCGTCGGGTCCACCGTCGTCGGGCGTCCGACTGGGAGTCGACGGTTTCCGCAGTGGTGCTTGACCCTTGCGCCGCCGCCGCTATCCTCGACCGGTGACTGTCCCGCCTTCGACATCGAGCCTACATCTGAACTCCGACTTGCCCGCTTCGCTCGATCACGAGCTCCTCGACACCGATGCCATCGATGTTTGCCGCCGACTCCAGGACGCCGGCTTCACCACTTATCTCGTCGGCGGATGCGTCCGCGACGCCCTGCTGGGCCGGCAGCCCAAGGACTTCGACGTCGGGACCAGCGCCACCCCGAATCAAGTACGACGCCTATTCCGCAACTCGCGGCTCATCGGTCGACGCTTCCGGTTGGTTCACGTCCTCATTGGACCGAAAATTGTTGAGGTGGCCACTTTCCGAGGCGCCGGCGACGGAGAGGACGACAGCAAGGCCGTCGAGAGTCCTTTCGACGGCGCCGAAGCGGACGACGACGGCTTCATTCGCCGAGCGAATGTCTTCGGTTCACCCGAAGAGGATGCCGCCTCGCGCGACTTCACGATCAACGCGCTCTTCTACGACCCCATCGCGCGCCGCATCATCGATCACGTCGGTGGCTACGCGGACATCAAAGCGCGCCGAATTCGCACCATCGGGCCGCCCGAGCTCCGGTTCCGCGAAGATCCCGTACGGATCCTGAGGGCCATCAAGTTCTCGGCACGGCTCGGCTTCCGCATCGACGCGCCGACGTTCGCCGCCATGCCGGTCGTCGCCGGGGACATCGACAAGTGCCCCGTGGCCCGCGTCACCGAAGAGGTGTTTCGAATCGCGGAGAGCGGCCACATCAAGGATGCCGTCACGTTGATGAACGACACGGACGTGCTCCGGGTGGTGCTCCCCGAGCTCGCCGACGCCCTGCCCGAGCTCGCGGGCCGTTACGAGAAGCACCTCGAGCTCGTCGACCAAGTCGTCCGCGCTCACCGCGGCCTCCCACGCGAGCTGGTCATCGCCCTCCTGTACTTCCCGATTTTGGAGTCGTGTTCGAACAGCACGGATCCGTCGGCTGTCGGTCGCGCCGTCGAAGCCTGGCTCAATCCCGTCGGCGTGCGCATGCACATCGCCGTCCGAAACCGCCTTTCGATTCGAGGCCTTCTCGTCCTCCTGCAGCGCATGAAGGACCTCCGCCGACCCGTGCGTCTCTCACCGCACGACTGGCGAGCGCTGCCGCTCGCGCTCACCGTACTTCGACTCCTCTACCGGCGGGACGGGACTGGGCGAGATGTGTACCAACACTGGCGCCAGATCGCGTCCGACCAGGGCCTCGCCTGGGTCCCGGCCGAGTCACCTTTGGTTGACACCGGGGACGTCCACTTCCGCGAGCCTCGCCGTCCCGGGAGTGACGACGCTCGCGGCAGTGGCTCACGAGGAATGCGGGGCGCCGGCTGATGTTCACATTCCTCGTCACCACCTGCCTCCTGACCGCGACCGATCCGTCCGCCCTCCTCGCTCGAACCGACGCGGCAGCCAACCGAGCGAAGGACGTGGTCCTCGAGCTGGCCATCACCGTGGAGAGCCCCGGCGCCGAACGCCTCGGGCGCACGGTTCGAGTGTGGCAACGAGGCCAAGATCAGCGCCTCGTGAAGTTCGTCGCACCGGCGCGTCTACGCGGCACGGGACTCCTGATGCCGGAAGCCGGACAGACCTTCCTGTACCTGCCCGCCTACGAGAAGGTGAGACGCGTCGTGGGTCGCGATGGGGCTGGATCCTTCATGGGGACCGGGTTCTCGATTGGCGACCTCGCTCGCACTCGATTCAGCAATGACTACACCGCATCACTGGTCTCGGAGAGCCCGACGGGCGACGTCCTGAAGCTCACCCCGAAGGCGCCGGACGGCCACGATCACGCCGCGCTCGTCGTGACCATTCGGCGCGAGGACGCGCTGGTCTCGAAGATCGAAGCGGTAGATTCATCGGGGAAGGCGATTCGAACGCTGGTCGCGAGTGACTTCCGGACCGTGGGGGCGTACACAGTAGCCCATCACGTCGACGTGCTCGAACATGCCACCGGCCGCAAGACGACGGCAAAGCTCGCATCGGTGCAGTTCGATACCGGGCTGTCGCCGGACTTCTTTACGGAGCGGGAGCTGAAGCGCGCGCCGTGATGACGCGTTCAGGGACCGAGAGACGGTCCTCGCTGGAGAGACCGGCCGCTGTGCCGGAGCATGGTCGGCCCGAGAGGCCGGGGAGAGATGAGATGAAGACGATGAAGACGATGGCCGCGCGATTCGGTGTGGTGTCCCTGGCCCTCGGCATGGCGCTCGCGTCCGGCTGCAGCGACGACAAGAGCTCCCCGACCGGCACGACCGACGGAACTGACGGGACCGACGGGACCGACGGGACCACCCCGGCGTTCACCGGCGGCAATTTCCAGCTCACGACGCAAGCCGTCGAGGACAAGTGCCTCGATGGGAGCCTCAGCATCGTCTTCATGCCGGAAGGCACGGACAAACCGTACAAGCTGGCGAACACCACCGAGCTCCCGGCGTCGGACGTGCTCCCGTCGGAGTACGAGATCAGCCTCCAAGCGCCCTTCACGAAGCTCCCGGTCAAGGTGGAAGCCGACGGCTCCAACATGAAGATCGCTGACGCGATCCAGACCGACATCCTGGTCGATAAAGAGCAGTGGGCGGACTGCAAGGCCAACATGGAGATCGACGCGAGCATCACGATCGCGGATGACGACAACGTCGACGTCAACGCCACCATCACGGTGACGGGCTGGAACGGCGCCACGTGCCCGGCCGAAGCGACCAGTGGCTGCACCGTCAAGCTGACGATGACGGGCGACCGCGTCGAATGATCGCGAGGAGCCCGCAGACGTCGACGTCTCGGCGGGCTCACTCGCGTTCACGCGGCCTCTCCGATCTCGCGTCGCGGCCCGCAAGCGACGATCTGCGCGCTCCACGAGGCCGCCGGGAGGCCCGGTTGGGACCACGGTCGGGACCACGGTTGGGACCACGGTTGGGACCACGGTGGGTGCCACAGTGGGGGCCGAGCCGGTCCGCCGCGATGCTGGTGGGTGCACTCGTCTGCGCATCGACGGCGGCGCTCGCCGAAGACGACGAATCACAGGTCCGCTTTGGGGGACGATTCTCCACGGCCATGCAGCTCGGCCTCAGTGGTTGTAGCAGCGCCGAGTCCTGCCGTTTCCTCAACTTCCGCAACGCCAACGTACTCGGCTTGACCGTCGATGCGGCGCCCTCCAAGACCGTGGAGTTGAAGGCTGGCGTGGCCGTCCGAAACATCAATATCGCGGAGATCGAGACCTTCGACGACACCGGCGACATCGCCAAGGTCCAGCCGGTCGACATCCGACCTCTCGAGTCCAAGATCGTCCTCTACGACCTCTTCGGGGCCGAAGGCCTCGACCTCACGGCCGGCTACGTCCGCGTCGCGTGGGGCACCGCCGACGGGGTCAGCCCGACCGACATCGTGAACGCCTACGACCTCGAAGACGGGTCGGGTTTCGACGCACGCCTCCCCACCATGGCCGTCGGGCTCGGGTACACGGTCTCGCGCTTTCGGTTCGATGCGTGGATGTTGCCCCTCTTCGAGCCCGCCATCCTGCCGGTCGACAACATCGATGTGACCGCGCTCGGAGACACCGCGAACGTGTTCGACCTTCGTGACCTCTCGAGCGACGCGCCCCCGGAGATACGGCAAGTCGAGACGCCGACGACGACTCCCGAGAACGACGCCAGCAACATCGCCGTGGCGGCCCGCGCTCGGTGGGAGAGCCCCGTCGGCGACTTCTCGCTCATGTTCTACCGCGGGCACGAGTCGCTGCCACAAGCGCACGGCGACGCCCGGCTCACCGGATTCCAGACGTCGAACCGGGTGGATCTCGGCGTCCCGCTCGTCTACCCGACCCTCATGATGGCGGGGGCGGATTGGCGGGGTGAACTGGGCGGGGACTTCTCCGGTTGGGTCGACGTCGGCGTCTTCTTTCCGGGCGAAGCCGCCCTCAGCGTGTCGCGTTCGCAGCTCGAAGCGCTCGTTACCCTTGGACGTATCGACGCCGTCCCGAGCCCGCTCCCAAGACAGGTGACCCAAGACGACGCTCCCTACGTCAAGGTCGCCGCCGGGGCAGATGTCCTCCTAGACGACACGGTGTACCTGAACCTCCAGTACGCTTACGGCTCCGCTCTGGAACGACAGCGCGCCGATCTTCATCATTACGCGCTCCTGGCCATGCGAATCTCGCTCCTAGACGGACGCCTCGAGCTCGAAGCCCGCGGGGTCCTCGAAGCCACCGCATCCGGATCATTGGGCTTTCAGGCGGGCGGCGCGATCAGCTGGCTACACGGCGACGCCGCGCGCCTGAGCCTCAGCACCACGTTCCTCGACGGGGAATCGGGGACGACCCTTCGGAAGCTCGACCGGATGTCTCACCTCCGTCTGTCGGTCGACACCCGCTTCTAAGGGCTCGGGCGAGTGACCGGCGATGCGCGGTTTGACGTCGGCCCTACCTATCCTTAGGCTGTCTTCGCCGAGAAGGGCTTGGCGGTCGCTTTCGTGTTCAATCGGGTCAATCCGACGGCAGCCGTGCCGCCACGACGACGCGCCCAAGACGTGGGTTCTGCAGGAGGCAATCGTGTCGATGAAGCGACTCTCAGTCATGATGGTGACCAGTCTTTCACTGGGCGTAAGCGCCTGTGGAGGAGCAGTTCAGACCGAGACCGGCCCAGCCGGCTCCGCGTCGGGCGCACTCTCGACGAACGGCGCGCTCGCGCCCTCGGCGCCACTCGACAAGGCGCTGTCGGCACCGACGCAGCTCACCATGCCCCTCGCGCCCACGCCGATGCCGAAGGCCGCGCTTGCCGCGAAAGTCGACGCCGCGTCCACGTTGGCAGCGTCGTCGGCAGCCATGGCGGCCCCGACCGTCGCGGCTCCCGTCGCCGACGTCGCGGTCCCTGCCGTCGGCGGCCAAGACATGCCCGCCGTTGCTGCCCCGACCCTGTCGGACGCCAAAGTGGCCCCGATCGCCGTCGATTCGAAGTACCTGACGGCCGATGAGCGCCTGAAGCTCCTCGGGCTCGCCGTCGAGACCGTCTGCCTCGGCTTCTCGTTCGAGCAGACCGAGTTCCCGCGCATCATCGAGCAGCTTCACGCGGCGGCCGGCCTCGACGCCAAGACGCTCGACAGGCACCTGCCGAGCCTCTTCTCCGAAGCGTCGACGGCCGAAGCGCTCGGCAGCACCCGGCAGCTCTGCAGCGATGCGACGGCGCTCCCGGAGCCGGTGGAGCTCCCGAACGCCGACCGCCCGCTCCTCGACAGTCTGATCGGCCTATCGCTCGGCGTCGGCGACGCCAAATCGGCGGTCGTCGACGAGGCCGCTTATCACCGGGTCGTCGAGCTCCTTCGCACGCGCGAAGACTTCCGAAAGGCCTTCGTGCGCGAGGCCGTTCAGGCGATCGAAGCGATCAGCAAGAAGGACGAACAGCCCCCCGTCGCCGACGAGGCCACGCAGCCCGGTGGGCCGTCGGAGGCGCTGCTCCCGCAGGTTCCGAATGACGATCCGCCGGCTGACGGTGGGTGTACGAGCGACAAAGATTGCAAGGGCGATCGAATCTGCGTGGATCAGAAGTGCGTCAATCCGCCGTCCGGCGACGCACCACCCGCCGATCCGAACGAGCCCGCTCCCGACCCGTCCAAGCCGACGACGGAGACCCTCCGCTTCAGTGGCTCGCTCAGCGGTAGCGGTTCAGTCAGCTTCCGCATCAAGGGCCGCACCATCACGGGCGCAACGGCGTCGGTGCAGGGTATCAACTTCAGCCTGAAGTCGAGCGGCGTCGACGGCAAGGGCGGCTTCCAGCTCATCGGCAATAGCGGCGGCAACTACGTCCGAATCCGCGCGACTTACAGCTCGGGTAAGAAGTGGGTCAAGGGTAGCTTCGAAGGCACCATCAACAAGCGGAAGATCTCGGGCTCGGTCACGGCCTCCGCCCGCTGAGCGTGAACTACCCGGCGAGGAGCCGTCGTGTGACGGCGTCCGCCAGAGACCTCCCTCGCGGTGTGAGCCGCAGTCTCCCGTCCCTGATCTCGACCAGGCCCTCCTTCATGAGGGGCCCCAGCCGATCGGCAAGCCCGCATGACGCGTCGAGCCGAAGTTCGTCGGCAAGCGCCAGCAGGTCGAGACCCCATCCGTAACGAAGACCGGTCATGACCCGTTCGTCGCGGTGGTCGTCCCGAGAGACCACCTCGTCGGTCCCCACGGGATCGTCGCCGCTCGCGGCCACTCGGAGATACTCACGGTGAGGGCGTAGGTTCTCTCGGCGCCGTGCTCCGCCTTCGCGCCATCCCGAGAACGAATGTGCCCCGGCACCGAGCCCGAGATAGGGCTGGCCGAGCCAATAGCCGGAGTTGTGAAGGCTCTCGAAGCCCGGGCGGCAATAGCTCGATATCTCGTAAGCATGCAGGCCATAAGCAGCCAACGTCGGGGCAATGAGCTCCCATTGGTCGGCAGCGACATCGTCCGTCGGAAGCGCGAGGCGTCCGTCCCGGACGGCGCGTTCGAGCCCGGTCCGCGCTTCGACCGTGAGGTGGTACAGGCTCAGGTGGTCGACGCCCGTGTCGAGGACCCGATGCAGCGTGTCCCGCCACGACTCCGCCGTCGAACCCGGCAGACCGAAGATGAGGTCGACGGTGACCGCACTGAATGTCGCGACCGCCACTTGCAGCGCCTCAAGACCGAGGGATGCGTCGTGGCTGCGCCCGAGGGTGTGCAGCTCGGCGTCGTCCACGGCCTGAAGGCCGAGGCTCAGCCGCGTCACTCCGGCCTGGGCGTAGCTCGCCATCAAGGCCGCGTCGGCCGCTTCGTTGGGATTGGCTTCGAGCGTCACTTCGGGCCCGACGGCGCCCGTCGACGCCACGAGATGCGCGAGCGTCTCGCCGACGCCTGCCGGCCCCCAGAGCGATGGCGTGCCCCCCCCGAAGTAGATGCTGAGGACGTCCCGTCCGGCGATCTCGGGGAGTCGCCGCTCGGCCTCTGCTCGCACGGCGTTCGTGTAGTCGTCACGTGGAATCGCGGTCACCCGCGCCACGTTGAAGTCACAGTAGCGGCAACGCACCGTACAGTATGGAAAGTGCAGGTATATCGAGGCAGTACGTCGCGAGTCTATACGCTCGTGAGGGAGGCCGCGCGGCGCCCTGGCCGTCATGACATCTTCACGGCCGCAATCCGGAAGGGGCTCGCTTCTGCGCGGATTCGGCGACGCGCCCCTTCGGGCGTCCGATCGATAAACAGCTCGCCGTCGAGCGTGTAGCTACCCACCGCCTCCAGCAGCCGCGCGTCCGGGACGTCCATGACCGCCGACGGGGCGCCGCCACTCCCCACCATGAGCGACGGGATAAGTCGAATGATGCGCCCTGGGTGGGTCTCGAGCAGCACCTTCGCGAAGAAGCCCTCCCCGTGAGTTGGAACCGCGATGGCCGTGAGGGCGCCCTTGGCGATGGCGAGATCGATCGTGGTGGCGACGGCGCCGAGGTTCACGTCGAAGACGTGGCCATCGATTCGGATCGGCCGGCCCGTCGGGTCGAGCTTCCAGCCGTGCTCCCGCCACATGCGAGTCCCCACGGTGTAGCCCACGAACACCTCGGTGAGGAACTGCAGCAGCCCGCCGTAGCCTTCACCAAAGAGCGTGTACATCTCGACCGCGTTGGCCACGATCTCGGTGCCGAAGACGAAGCCGAGCTGACTCCGCCGCTGCTGGCCGTCGACGTCCTCCGTCACACTGATGAGGCGAAGCTCGCGCGTCGAGAGCTCCGAGAGCCGCTTGCCTTCGAAGCGACGCCGAAAGTCGACGACCGTCCGCACGGGGTTGCTTGAGGTCCCAGTCGAGCGCGACACGATGTTCAGCGTGCCCCCGTTCAAGAAGAGGAGGCGGGGCATGGGGACCGGCGTCCCGAGGCGCTCGGAAGCGACCTGACACAACGCCACGAGGCGGTTCACGCCGAGGTGCAACGTACCGTCACCACCGTTGAGGCCGATGACGTTGGCCCCGCGCCGAACCAGGAGCTGCACGAGCGCGTCGTCGAGCTCGGCGGCCGTTCGTGTCATGACCGACTCCGCCGGGCTGTTCAGTGCTCGCGGGAGCAACTGGTCATAGAGCCGCGTGCGGGCGTTCGTGCGAGAGAAGGGGTTGGTGATGACGCCGAGCCGCGCAGGGCGGTCGGGCGCGAGGTTCTGGAGGAGAGCGCCCGCGGCCTCTGGGGTCAGCCCCGAGAAGGCAGTCGTCATGCGGCGTGTCCTGGACGGGCTGAAGGGAACGAGGCGGCGGGGGGCGAGGGGAGGGCTGGCGG
>JADMJS010000107.1:0-670 GCA_018780435.1 Myxococcales bacterium | reverse complement strand
GGGACGGCCCCAATCCTGGGCACGTCCCGCTCCTGGATCACTCCGGTTCGATCGCCGTGAACTCGTTGGTCACGTCGATGTCCGACGAGCCGATCTGGATGGTGGTGTCCCAGACGCACGGGAGCTCGCTCTTGCCCCACGCGTCGATGGTGAGGTTCGCATCGAGATCGTAGCACTGGCACGCCGCCTGAGTCGCGAGGCGGAAGCCGTTGCCCGTGTCGAGGTCGAGGTCGGTGAAGAACTTCGTGAGCTCCTGCTCGGCGAGCGGGATGGCCACGTCGCAGGCCGCCTTGGCGATGTCCGACGTGAACCCCGTGCCGCCGTTCGTGATGTTCTCGGCGAAGATGTCGCAACAGGTCTTGTTGGCGCTCGGATCGAACTCGATCTTGAGGCACTCCTTCCCACCGACGAGGACCTTCAGGTACTCCTCGATCGAGTCCACCTTCGGGCTGTCCGGTGACACGCCGGCGAGCAGCGGGAGCACTTCCTTCTCGACGATGTAGAGGAGGAGCGCGCCGTACTTGATGTTCAATGAATGTTCATTGATGTTCAGCAGGTACTTGTTGTCGGGGTACTCGACCTGGCCGGACCAGACACCGGTGATCGTACCACCCTGGAAGGCCTGAACCGAGAAGCTGCGCTTGCCGCAGTTCTTGTCGGTCGGGTCGCA
>JADMJS010000680.1 GCA_018780435.1 Myxococcales bacterium | reverse complement strand
AGGAGGACTGCGAGGACTCGCTCGAGGACCTCGAGGACTCGCTGGAGGACGCCGAAGACGAGCTCGACGAGCTGGAGGACGAGCTCGACGCGCTCGAGGCGGAGCTTCGCGTCGCCCAGGCCGGCGGCGCCACGCCCACGCCCGGCACCGGCAACACCGCCGAGATCCTCCGCCTGCAGCAGCAGATCGCCGCGCTCGAGGACGACATCGCGGACAAGGAGGACTCGATCGAGGACCGCGAGGACTCGATTGAGGACAAGGAGGACGAGTGCGACGAGGAGGACGACGACGAGGACCAGGAGGACTGCGAGGACTCGCTCGAGGACAAGGAGGACTCGCTCGAGGACGCCGAGGACGAGCTCGACGAGCTCGAGGACGAGCTCGACGAGCTCCGGGCGCAGCTCCGCGTCGCCCAGGCCGGCGGCACGCCCACGCCCGGTACCGGCAACGCCGCGCAGATCGCAGACCTGGAGCGCCGCATCGCCGACCTCGAGGACGACATCGAGGACGCCGAGGACTCGATCGAGGACCGCGAGGACGAGATCGACGAGAAGGAGGACGAGTGCGATGAGGAGGACGACGACCAGGATCAGGAGGACTGCGAGGACTCGCTCGAGGACCTCGAGGACTCGCTGGAGGACGCCGAGGACGAGCTGGACGAGCTCGAGGACGAGCTCGACGACCTCGAGGAGCAGCTCCGAGTGGCGCGCGCGGCCGCCGTCCGCAAGTGAACACCCAAAATTTTTCACCCGTTTTTTTTTTTTTTTTTTTTTCGTTCGCGACCTCGCGGCCGCTCCACGCTGTCTGCGTCGTTGTTGTCGATGATCAAGCAACCAGACGGCGGTACGACTGGCTCAGGGCGTTAATTTTTTGGTTCCTTGAAGGGCAGCTTTTTTTTCTCGTTTTGTTGGGTGTCTGAGCTCAAACAGCCGCGCTGACTTACCCTCACGACGCCATTCAAATCAGCGCAGTGGAAAACGTGTTGGCACATTCGGTCAACTTTGGTGCTGACTCGGTTTTTTTTTGAGCGTCGTGTGCGCCGTGCGGCCAAGCGTTCCGTGTGGTGGAGCGACAACTTCGCACCTCCTCCGTCGTCGTTTTCGACCAAAAAGAACGCGCGTGCGAGCTGGCTGGTCGGTTGGCGCGCGCGGCGGCGGCTTTTGCGCGGGCGCGCCCGTTCGTTTGCGAGTGAGCGCGGGCGTGCAGCAGCTCATCGTTGCCGATGCTCGTGTCTTGCGCAGCGTGCTCAGCGGCCAGCTCGCCAGGATGTCATTTCCCCGACGCCGACGCCGGTATCGGGCGCGATTGGCGTTGGGACTTGCTCCGACAACCTCCCCGTCCACCTCCGTTTCGAAACGCCAGGAAAACGCGCTCCCGCCGCCGGTGAACTGCGCCACGAGAGCCCAAAAAAAATCCGCTGTTTTTGCCGGTGAATTGCTTCACAAAGCTTATTGCATCAACGATGTTCTCTCTCGTTTCTCTCATTGCGCTTGCGGCGCTCGCGACGGCCTCGGCCCGCGACGCGCGCGAAACCCGAACCCGCTCAAACG
>JADMJS010000305.1 GCA_018780435.1 Myxococcales bacterium | reverse complement strand
TGGTTCAAAGAAAGAAGACATCGATGATTTCGTTGGCGTTGTTCGGGTTTGTGGCAACGGTGGTTGCGCAGACATTTACGAACCCGTGCACGTCGCCCGACGCGCAGCTCGCCAACTCGTCGTCCTACGTCGTGGGCAGCTTGAGCAAACGAGGCACGTTCGGCACAAACTCAGCCGCATTTGATGGCCATCTGCGACTCGTCGACAATGTGCTTGCCGTGCAAGAGTTCGCGTGCAATCCGCCGTGCGCGTGGCCGATCGAATTCAACTTTGCCGTGCCGATGCTCGTCACTTCCATCTACACCATCGACGACGGCGCCGGCGTGCTCAACGTCACCAAGAAACTCGCCGACTCTGACGCTCTGTGGGCCACGCAATTCACCGAGTCGGTCGCGTGCTGTGGGCAGCCCAACGCGTTTACGCTCCAGCGGCGCGGCGGCATCGGCCCGTTTCTGCCGTTTCTCGCCAAACGCGTGCAAATCGGCCTTACCAGCGTCGTCTCCAACGAATGGATGGACGTGATCGAACTTTTTGTTTGCGGTCGCATCGACACGACGGCCACAGTGGCGGCGGCGGCGACGACTACCACAACGGTGTTGATCACCACCACAACAAGGTCGAAGACGGCCACGACACTGACGGCGCCAGCGACCGCCCCAGCACCGACAACGACGACGACTGCACCAACGGTCCCGATGACGACTGTCAATGCCGCGCCCAGCGGAAACCCTGCGACGCCCACCTCCAGCTCGACGCTTACGTTGCCCACGATTGCGACGACCAGCGCTCGGTCGAATGCGACAAGGTTGACGTCCGCATCCGACCCGACCTCTGTGGGCACGACGACGGTTGCAGAGGTTCACTCATTGTCGTTACTGTCGCCTGGGACAGTAACGATAATTGCCGTCGTGGCTGGGAGCGTGGGCGGCCTTCTGTTGGTCGGCGGCATCGTGGCATGCGTCGTGGTCGTGCACAAGAAGAAGCAGGGCAGACAACTTGAGACGAAGATGCTGGCGAGTTGGCAGGCGGCACCCGAGGCAGCACCGTCGATGTACGAACCGGCAGCCGAAGCAAGCAGTCTGCGCCGCGGTGACAAAGCCCAAGACGAATCGACCTACGAGCCGGCGGCTCACGCGTCCAGTCTGCGCCGCAACCAGCCAGCTGAGGAGGACGACGAGAGCGACAAGCGCTATGACGACGTCGACAACAAGAAGAGCGCGAAAGACGACGCGTACGACGGCGAGGAGAAGAAGAAGCCCAAGAAGAAGGGCAAGTCGCGCACGGACGACGAGCCAAAGATCTCGCAGGGCTCGCTGCCGCGCACGAGCAAGCGCACGGCCGACGGCGCGCTGCACATCCCGCTCGACGAGATCGAGCTGGGCAAGAAGCTGGGCGAGGGCGCGTTCGGCATCGTCTACAAGGGCAAGTGGCACGGCAAGCACGTCGCCGTCAAGCAGGTCAAGGCCAGCGTGCTCGGCGGCGACAAGGCGGTGGCCGACTTTGAGGTCGAGGTGGCGAGCATGGCCAAGATCACGTTCCACGAGAACCTGG
>JADMJS010000547.1 GCA_018780435.1 Myxococcales bacterium | reverse complement strand
GGTCTCCCCCGCCGTCGCCGCCGCCTCGGCGCGCTCCCGAGCTCACCTCGCTCAACGTCAAGGTCGACGCCGGCTTCCATGGGCTTCTTGCTCGGGTGCGGGCGCTCTGTGCGCACGGGCCGACGGGGCGGGATCCGGCTCGGGTGCTCCGTCGTGGGCTCGAGATGCTGCTCGAGGCCGAGGAGACGCGGCGGTTTGGGGCGCCGCGGAAGGTCAAGCGGTGCGCGAAGGTGGCGTCGCCGGTTGAAACAGACGCTACGATGACGGTGTCGCAGGTCCAGGTGGTGCCGCCCGAGGTGACGGAGACCGTCGTGCCCTCGGGCGTCGTTGCGGAATCGGGCCCCACCGAGTCGCGCGAGCGGGAGCACATCCCCGCCCCCGTTCGACGCGAGGTCTATGATCGCGACAGTGGGTGCTGCACCTTTGTGGGCGACGACGGGCACGTCTGCGGGTCGCGCTTCGCCGTGCAGATCCATCACCGGGTCGCGTGGGCGCACGGCGGCTACAACACGGCCGACAACCTCACCTTGCACTGCGGTCCGCATAATCGGTTGGTGGCCACCCGGGAGGGGCTTGGCCGACGTCCGCACGGCAGAACGCCGGTAGCGCCGAGGGCCCCAATCACCTGAACGGGATGCGGTGGGAACTCCAAGTATCCAGTCTTGCCCCGGGCGCCTGCGAGTACGAGTTCATGCCCAGCGGAGCCGACATCGGCCCGGCAGGCGAACACGTGTCGCGGCCAAGGTGGCCGGGGAGGTCGTCGGCGATGGCCACGGGCGCGGTTCGCGCGACGCCGTCCCGCTTCATCACCGGGTCGCGTGGGCGCACGGCGGCTCGAACACCGTCGACCATCTGACGTTGCATTGCGGCCCGCACAATCGGCTTGTCGCCCAGCGCGAGAAGCTCGTGAGACGCCTGTGCCGGAGCGCACCGGCGGGTCCGAGGGACCGCGTCACTTGAACGGGATGCAGTGGGATCTCCAAGTATCCAGTCTTGCCCCGGCCGCCAGCGAGTACGAGTCCATGCCCAGCGGAGCCGACATCGGCCCGGCAGGGATAAATGAGTCACGGCCAAGCTGGCCGGAGGAGGCGTCGTCGACGGGCACGTGTGCGGTTCGCGCGACACCGTCCCGCTTCATCACCGGGTCGCGTGGGCGCACGGCGGCTCGAACACCGTCGACCATCTGACGTTGCATTGCGGCCCGCACAATCGGCTTGTCGCCCAGCGCGAGAAGCTCGTGAGACGCCTGTGCCGGAGCGCACCGGCGGGTCCGAGGGACCGCGTCACTTGAACGGGATGCAGTGGGAACTCCAAGTATCCAGTCTTGCCCCGGCCGCCAGCGAGTACGAGTCCTTGGCCAGCGGAGCCGACATTGACCCGGCAGGCGAACACGTCGCGGCCAAGGTGGCCGGGGAAGTCGTCGGCGATGGCCACGGCCGCGGTTCGCACGACGCCGTTCAGATTCATCACCGGATCACCGGGGGCCCACGGCGCCTCAAACACCGCGGATGGATGCGCGAGATCCGAGGGCCGCGTCCACCTGAACGGGGGGC
>JADMJS010000776.1 GCA_018780435.1 Myxococcales bacterium | reverse complement strand
AACCCCATGAGCATCCAAGTCGGCCAGAAAGTTCAGGACTTCACCCTCGAGACCTTCGAACCCACCATCGGGGACTTCGGCAAGTTCTCCCTCTCCGAGAATGGCGCGGCCGGCAAGTGGGCCGTGCTCATGTTCTACCCGGCCGACTTCACCTTCGTGTGCGCGACCGAGTTCTCGGCCCTCGCGGCTCAGCACGAGGGGCTCAAGGCCGCTGGCGTGACGGTCCTCTCCGTGAGCACCGACACCAAGTTCACCCACCTTGCTTGGCAGCGTGAAGAGTCCGAGCTCGCCTCGGTCAAGTACTCGATGGGCGCCGACGCCACGGGCGCCGTGTCGCGCCTCTTCGGCGTCTACAACGAGGCGACGGGCCTCGACTTCCGTGGCACCTTCATCATCAACCCGGCCGGCGTCCTCGTGGGGGCCGAAGTGAACCTCAACAACGTCGGTCGCAACATGGAAGAGCTCGCCCGCAAGGTGAAGGCGTTCCAGTACGTCGCCGCCCACGGCGATGAGGCCTGCCCGGCCAACTGGACCGAGGGCAACAAGACCCTGAAGCCGAGCGCCAAGCTCGTCGGCCGCGTGGGCGCCGCCCTCAAGGGCTGATTCGGTCTGCTGAGGGTCGGTCAGCTCTGACCGACCCGTCCTCACCGCGATGCCGCTCCGGTCGGGCCCCCGAGGCTCGGACAGCCGTAGAGCGCTCGCATCTCCTCCCATCGCTCCAGCGCCTCACCGGGATTCCGGAAAGCGCGGTTCAGCCAACGCAACGCGAAGGGGCAGGGCGCGTCCGGCGCCAGGATGCCCGGCCCGAGGCCGAGACGACGACCTACCGGCTGGGCTTCGAGCGCGGTGATCGGCTCCCAGTCCACCGGCGCGGGCAGCCGCGACTCGAGGTGGACCACCACCATCAAGTGCCAGAGGCCGTCTTCGTAGCGGCCATCTCGGAAGCGCATGGCGGCGATGTTGCGCTGCACCCTCAGCGCCTTCGGCGTGACCGTGAGGGCGTGGTCCCATAGTGCGGGCTCCGACGACCACGGTCGTTGCGCGACCCACGACCCGGCGAGGCTCAGCGCGAGCAGCGCGGCGGTCGCTACGCGCCGTGCACGCGCGTCCAAGGCACGTTCAAAGGCCGCACCGAGGCCGAGACCCACCGTCGCGAGGAGCCCGTAGCCGATGCGTTCTCCGAGGTCGGTCGGGAGCGTCACGGCAAGCTGGCTTTGAAGCACCAACACCGGGAGTGCGATCGTGCTCAGCACGAGGGCCAGCCAGTCGCGCTGGCGTGCCGCGCGCACGAGGAGGAGCAGGAGTAGCGCGAGCGCGGCGAGGCCGATGGCGGCGTCCGGGAGCAGCGTAGCGAGGCCATCATCGACCTCCGCGTAGCCGTGGTGCGGCGAGAGGCCGACTGGTAACAATGTGAAACGTGTCAGCTTTCCGGCCATCGCGAGCCCGTGCAGGAGCCGCGTGAGCCCCTCGGTGGCGAAGGCGAGGTTGTCGGCCGGGCCGGCGGCGGGGCGCGGGAAGGAGAACTGCATCCACGTGCCCAGCAGCGCCACCAGCAGCGTCGGCGCGAGTGATGCCGCCGCACGTCCGAGGACCCGGCGCCGCTCGGGCCCACCGGCCGCGTTCAGCCACGCGACGGCGGCCACGGGGGCGACGAAGAGCACGGCGCTCTCTTTGAAGAGGATCCCGGCGGCGAGGGCGCTCGCCGCGAGGAGGGCTCGCGGTCTCTCGCTCGCGATGGCGAGCACGGCGGCGAGGCCGAAGAGCGTTGAGGCGACGTCGGCTTGCGCCACGATGGCGCCGACCGCTTCTGAACGAAGGGGGTGGACCGCGAACAGCGAGGCGCCGACGAGAGCACCGACGGTGAGGCCGAGCCGGCGCCCGAGTCGGTAGACGAGCCCGGTCGCGAGGACGTGCAAGAGCAGCGACAGCACGCGGAAGGGCAGGGCCGCACCGTCGCCGAGGGCCCAGAGACCGCGCCACACGAGCGGCAGCGCGGGCCGCCAGGACGCCCTCGCGTCGCCCAGAGGTTGCCCCCAGAAGTCGCGCGAGAACGCCTCGGTCCAGGGCACGGTGGCCTGAACCACCGGTGACGTCAGGATTGCGGCTTGGTCGTCGAAGACGAAAGCGCCGTCGAGCGTGAACGCACCGACGACCCCGGCCAGCGCGAGGGGCAGGAGCCATGGCGGGACCCGCGGTCGCGACTCGGGCAGGGTGGTCAGACCGCTCAGCCGGGCTCGGGTTCGGCCGGCGCCGCCACCTTGGGCGTCATGACCCAGGACTGCATGGCGCCGCACTCGGCCATCCATGCCTCAGTGTCGAGGCGAATGTCGACGAAGGAGCGAAAGAGCGCCGTGACCATCGTGTCGAGCTCGTCGATGAGCGCAAGGCGCTCCGAGAGCTTCTCGTCCTCTTCGCGGGTCAGCAGCGCGGGGATCTTGATCCCCGACAGCGCGAGCGAGTCCCCGGCGACGGTCGTGGTCCACTCGCGTTGGCCGCTCGTGATGCGGATGCAGGCCTTTTCGACCTTCTTGGCTTGTTCGAGTGCGACGTGGGCTTCGGCCGTGAGCGTCGGGTCTTCGGCCTTGACCGAGACCTTGTCCGCGCCTTGGCCCGCGCCAGCGAGCGAGATGCGGTCGGTCAAGAAGACCTCGATGGTGACGCCGTCTCCGATCTGGAAGAGGCCTTCCTGCAGGTCGCTGCGGTACCAGAGCCAGGTGAGGAACTCACGCCCGAGGAAAGACGTAGCGGCTAGACGATCGACGAGATCCATGGCGGGCTCCTATTCGGTGACTCCGACGAAGTCGGCGGGCTCAAGGTCGAGCAGCTTTCCGGCCATCTCCGCGGTCTCCGGGCGCACCGCGAGGATGGTGTAGGGCGCACGAGCGACGAGGCGGAGGCCCCACGAGTCGTGGATGATCTCCTCGAACGACTCCCTTATCGCCTTCGACTGGCTGAAGAAGCGCATCGTGCCGTCGGCGGTGTTCCAAACGACATCGTAGGTGTTGATGTTCGGGAGGGCCCGCTTCCGGAGCTCGTTCAGGACGACCTCCTTGATCTCCGCGCGTTCGCTCTTTTTGAGCGTGTCGCGACCCATCTTCTTCATCTGCTCTTTTTCGCGGCGATCGAGGTGCGCCTGGAAGGCCGTCTTCGGGATCTTGATGACGTCCTCCCGGAGCGAGAGGCAGAGGTAGGGCTCGATGTAGAGCTTGGACCAGTCGAGATCGAGGTCGAAAGGCTCGCCGAGGGCGACCCAGCCGATGGAGCGGTCCTTGCCAGCGTCGATGTCGATGTCGCGGAAAGCGTGCTTCTGAATGGCCGCGATGAGGTGGTCCTTGAACCCCTCGGCCGGCTCTTCGACGACGTAGTAGGTGGTGTAGGTCAACGTGCCGTGTTTGGCGCCCATCGCAGTCGCTCCTTCGTGACCGGGCCTGTCCGCCGCGCCGGTTGGGGCGACGGCAGGACCCTCGGGGGCAACGCTGGTAGCGCGTGACCGCCCGTCGGTCAAACAAAGTCGGTCAAACGGGACGCCGGGGTCGGGAAGACGGGTCGTCGGACACAACCACCGCTCACGTGCCGATTGGTTTTGACGATAGTCCTCTCCCTTGGCAGCATGCGCCCCCCTCGCCCGGCCGCCGGGTCAAGGGGGTGGACGCGACGTTGCCCCTATCGGCGCACTGCCGAGCGCCGAGACCACTGCACGCCGAGACAGACGAGGAATCATCGATGGCCGAGAAGATTGCTGCTGGTAAGGACATCGACGCGCTTTGCACGCGCTGCAAGTTGCTCCTAGCGCACACCATCATCGCCGTGGTCGATGGGGTCCCGGTCAAGGTGAAGTGCAATACCTGCCACACCGACCGGGTCTACCGAGCGCCGAAGGGGACCAAGGCCCCCGCCGCGACCAAGACGGCGACGTCGACGTCGAAGTCGGCCTCCGCGGGCACGAAGACCGGTGCGAAGGCGTCGCCTCGCGGCGCGGCGCCGGTCGTCACCGCACACGCGCTCGAGGAGAAGTGGCTCGACCGGCTGGGCGCTGCCCGGCGCGGCGCTGCGCTCGAGCGCGCCTTCGACCTGACCGTCACGTTCCATGTGGGCGAGGTCATTCTGCACGGGAAGTTCGGACCCGGCGTCGTCACTGCCGTGGAAGGCAACCGCATGACGGTGACCTTCCGCGACGGCGAGCGCCAGATGGGCCACGCACGCCCCGCGGTCTAAAGGCCGAGCCCGGTTGAAGCGCGAGCATCGGCCCCGCCGCCACACGGGGCCGGTCGCCTCTACTTCTTGAACAGATTCTCGAGGTCCCGAAGCGCCTTCATGCGGTCGCCGTCGGACGCGCCGCCGATGTCGTCGGGGCGCTGTGTCACGTTCGTGGACGTTCGTGACATCACGGTCGCGGGCATGCCGCTCCCCATCGTGCGACGGGGCGGACCGCTCATGGGTGACCGACCGGGCGGGCGGGAGGGCCCACGCGCCAGAGCCGCCTCGGAGCGGAGCGACAGCGCGATGCGACCACGGTCGGCGTCGACCGTGATGACGCGCGCGCTGACTTGCTGGCCGGCCTGCACCACTTCGCTCGGCTCGGCGACGTAGTCGTCAGCGAGCTCCGAGATGTGGACGAGCCCTTCCTGTTTGAGCCCGAGGTTCACGAAAGCGCCGAACTTCGTCACGTTCGTGATGATGCCCTTGACCTGAAGACCGGGTCGCAGATCGCGGATATTCGTGATGTCGGGGTTGAGCGGGGCCGTCGACCGCGCACGGAGTCCACCGGTCACGACCGGGGCCGCGCTGAGCGGTTGTGCCGACGCGATGACGCGCTCCCGGACGACCTGTAGCACTTCGTTCACACGCCGCGGCGTGAGCTCGCCTTGAACCCGGCTGAGGCCGAGGCGGCCGGGCTCGATGCGGCACCACTCGTCGATCGGCTTCGCCGCGCGACGGAGCAGGACGATGGCCGAGGCCTCTTCCGGGCTTACCCGGCGGAGGATCGGGTCATCGATCGACCGTGCTTCGACCATGCCCGCCGGGCTGACCTTCACGACGCGAACCTTCTGCTCGGTCAAGAAGGCCTCGAGGCTCGCGAGCCACTCGCCGGCCGGCGCCGACTGCGGCAGTACGATCAGGCGAGCGCGCTGCTCCTTGAGCCAGCGAAGGACGCGGTCTTGCCAATCACCCGCAGGCCGGAGGGGCGACGAACCGCCCACCGCGCCACGTTTGTCGAGGAGCGCGAGGCCGACGCGTTGTTTGTCGGTCCCGACGAACACAGCGCCGAGCGGCGTGACCTTGACCGGGTTCGCTTCGAGGAGCGACCGGTACTCGTTCGCCATCCCACGCACGATCTCGTCTTCGAAGTCGGCGGAGATACGCTCGGAGATGGCTTTGTCGAAGTACGGAAAGCGCTCCTTGAAGAGCGTCATGGGCTTCCGTCGTCCGAGCTCCGCGTCGATGATCGGACGGTGCGCGTCCAGCTCCGCGAGGGCCGCGTCTGCCGGGTGTTCCCAGTGCAGCATGAGCGCGCCTTCGCGGCTGTCGCGCAGTATCGAGAACCACGTCTCGGGGCTTAGCTCGGGCAGCTTGTGCTGACCGGCCAGCGGCTGCAGCGCGGCCGCGCGGCTGTGGCCCGAAACGGTGCTGACCGTGACGGCGCCATTGGCCAGCGTGGCGGCTTTGGTGGCTTCGAACCAAGCCCAGAAGGCGGCGGCGCGATCCGGCGTCTCTTGCCCGAGCTCGTGGGCGGCTTGCACCTGCTCCACGCGTGGCGCTGCCCCCGCGAAGCGTATGATGACGGCCGCGTCGGCGTTCAGCTCGAGCATCCGTTCGTACGCCGCGAGAAAGCGATGACGAAGCAGCGCGAGGTCGACGAGGACGGCGGCGTCCGCGAGGCGCAGCGCCGGACGAACGGTGCTGAGCGGCTCACTGAGATCACGCGCTTCGGGAGCCGAGAAGATCTCGAACGCGTTGGGAGGGAGCGGGTTCTCGAGGCCCGCAGCCGCGAGGTACGCTTGGAGTTCCACCTTGAGTGCTCCTCTATCGGGAGTGGCCAGCTACTAGTTGGAGTAGACGGCTGCGCCGAGTGGGCGCTGGCTATTGGGATCGACTCGGAAACGGTCAGTCGGAAAGGTTCGAGGACGCTACGCGACGATTCCAGGGCTTCGGTAGGCGAGAACGCCGCGGCATACGCCGGATGGGGTTCGACGGACCTACGCGAAGGGAGATGGCACCTTTTCGAACCTCCGAGCCTCCGTATCGCCGGCGACGATGCCGCTACCCGTTCACTCGAAGTTCGCTTGGATTCAGATGCCGCGATCGGCAAACAGATTCCCGATAGGGAACGCCTGATTGCTCGTACTGCTTCGCAGCATACGGGCCTGACGCTGCGCGTCAATAGTGGTCCCGATTCTCTTCGCGGCTAAGGTGCCCGTCGCCCCCTCGGTTTGACGCTCTTGGATCCGGGCCGGTACGCTCCCCCCGTGTCGCCCCTCCCCCGCGCCCGTCGTCCATCCGCATCCGTCGCGTCGTGCTTCGGCACGCGTCTTCGAGCGCGCTTGTTGGCTCATGGCGCCGTGATGGCGGCGCTCCTCGTGGGCTGCGCGTCGGTCGAAGTCACCGCGGTGACCGAGCTTGGGGCCGACTACCTCTACTACCGTCGCAGCCCGGACCGACCCGACACCGAAGCCATCGATCCCGGCGCCACGGGCGGCATGAACCGAATCTTCATCGACGTGGCCGACAACAAGCCGGGTAGGGCGCCCGTTCGATTCGCCGAAAGCGTCAGCACGGGCGTCGGCGAGGTGTGGCGCGCGACGGTCTGGATGGCCCTCTTCGCGGCCGCGGCGGTCGTTGAACGCGACCCGCTCGATCTCCGCATCACGGTCGAGGCCGAAGGGGTCGTCGACGGGCCGAGCGCCGGCGCGCTCATGGCGGCCATGATCACCGCGGGCGTGAGGCGAGTCCCACTCTCCCCGGATGCGACGCTCACCGGCACGCTCAACCCCGACCTCACCATTGGGCCCGTCGGCGGCGTCCCCGAGAAAGTCCTCGCCGCCATCGCGGGCGGCAAGAAACGCATCGGCATCCCCGTCGGGCAATCGCGCGCCGTGAGCCTGAGGACGGGCCGACCGGTCGATTTGATGGCGCTCGCCAAGGAGCGCGGGGTCGAGATCGTGGAGCTCGAGGACGTCCGCGACGCGTACAGCCTCTTGACGGGGAAGGCGCTCGAACCCGAACCCTCGCTCACCGAAGACGAGATGATTCTGCCGCTCTACGCCACGCGGCTCCTCGGGGAGCGTGCTCGCACCGTCATCTCGCGCGTCGTCAGCGCCGAAGCGAGCTTTCGTCAGCTCGCTGAGAGCCTGTCGGCCGTCGACACGCTGCCCCGGGAGATCTCGGATCTAGTCCGCTTCGCCCAGGAGTCGCTCGAGGCGGGCCGCCACGCGAGCGCGCTCTTTTCGGCGCTCGAAGCCCACCGCGGCTTCCTCGACCATCAGACCAAGGTCCTGTCACGGCTCGGCGCGACACACGGCGAGTGGGCCACGGTGCGCGACATCCTACGGAAGCTGCGCACCGAGGTCGAAGGCGGCATCGAGGCCACCATGCCGCGATGGAAGTCAGAGACGGCGTGGGCCGCGACCGAGGTGCCGCTGGTCACCGACTCTTTCGACGGGCTCATTCAGGCGCTCCGCGGTCTCGCCATGGGCGACAAGGCGGCGACGGAACGACCCGTGCTCGAGCGGCTGCTTCTCGACCGCAATTTCGTGCCCGCAGCCCAAGATGTGCGACTGCTCCTCGAGGGGGTCTCGGAGTACGCCTCGAACCTCGCCGTCGCTGACTCGCGCTTGCTCAGCGCGTCGGTGTACCTTGACCTCTTGGCGGCCGGGCGCGTCCACACGGGCGTCACCACCGGCAACCCGATGCCGACGGCCGTCCTCGACGACGTTGCCGCTCAGTACGGGCGCGTGGCGGACGCGAACCTCGGCTACGTCGAAGCGCTGCTCGTCCTCCCGGCCGCGGAAGGACTCAAGGAGGTGGTCGAGAACATTCGCCGACGAATCGCCAGCAGTGACGCCGACTTCCGGCAGGCCTATCTCGGGCGCGTGCTCCCGAGCCTCCTGAGCGAGAGCCTCGTCGGCGGGCGGGAGCGCAGCTACGCGATGTTGTCGGGCGCCGTCTCGTCCTTCCTCGCGTCGGCGGCCGTGATCTCGAAACGGTACAGCCTCAACGCGGAGATCGTCGGGGACGCTGGCAGGGTCGTGGCCATCCGGCACAAGGCCGCCTTCGAGTCTATGTTGCGACTGGCCGAGCGGGGCGCCCGAGAGGCAGCGGCGGCGTGTCTCTCGGAGCTCGGCGAGCTCCCCATCACGACGCTGCTCGAATATCGGCTCGGTCGCGAACTCGACGAATTCGGCCGACGGCGACACGAACGTGACCCCGC
Organism: Myxococcales bacterium; assembly: GCA_018780435.1. Lineage (GTDB taxonomy): Bacteria > Myxococcota_A > UBA9042 > SXOO01. Next base: position 86 of record JADMJS010000776.1, on the reverse strand, counting down.
AACGGGCGTGTCGGCGCGCCTTCAAGGGCTCAATCATTTGTGGCGCGCCTACACCCATGCGCGTCTTGCGCTTGCCACGCACCGCC
>JADMJS010000458.1 GCA_018780435.1 Myxococcales bacterium | reverse complement strand
TCTGCGTGACGAGGAACATCGTCATGCCGCCGTTGCGCCCGTAGAAGCGGAAGCGACTGAAGGCGTAGGCGGCGGTGGTCGCGAGCGCGACGCCGACGACGGTGGTCGCGAGACTCACGACGATGCTGTTCCGGAGCTGGGGGCCGAAGAGCCACTCGCCTCCGGATGTCTTGGCGGAGGTGACCTCCTTGATCGGGGAAGGTGAGGCTGGTGTCGAGTGGATGACGCATCGCGCGCCTCCCCGAGCAAACGATGTGTCGGCGCCGGTCGGACCCTCGCTGAGCCCCGTGTAAGTACCGACAGCATCATCGGCGAACAGATGAGATTGGCGGCCCGATCCAGGTAGACGCGGGTTCGAAGATCGGGCAGTCTACGTTCATGGCAAAAGGTACATTTACGTTCGGAACGTCCTGCCCTATCGTCATGATGCTGATTGTGTGGATGGTCGCGTGCGCGTCGGACCCGACAGGCAAGTCCAGTAGCGGGGGCGACGACTTCGGCGGGGCGGTGGTCAGCGACATCGGGCCGGCGAGCGACCTCAGCCCGGAGCCGGACGATGTACCCACCAGCGACGCCGATGCCAGCGAGGTCCTTCAGCCCGTCGACATCGCCTCTGCCGATGACGTCGTCTCGGACGCTACCTCAGACACGTGTGGTCCGCTGCCCTGCATGCCCGGAGAGCCGTGCGATCCGGGCTGCCCCGCCGTAGAGCACGTCTGCGATCTTCAGTGCGGACAGGCGATCCCGAGCGGGTGTTCCTGCGCGGCGACGTGTCGTGACGACGGGTCCTGCTGTGACGACGAGGGGGCAGCGCCCGACGGGACGCACTTCGACTGCGGTTCGTCGACCTGCGGCGACTGTTCCTGCATCCCCAAATGCGATGGGACGACGTGCAGCGACGGCTGCGGAGGGACCTGCAGTGTTTGCGACGACGCCGATGACTGTTCCGTCGGCGACACCTGCACCCGCAGCGGCTGCGTCGGAGCGCCCCGCAACTGCGATGACGGCAATGTCTGCACGTCGGACGGATGCGAGGCGGCGAGCGGCTGCACTCACAGCCCAACGGTCGGGCCATGCTCCGACGGTCACTCGTGCACCAGCGGCGACACGTGCATCGACGGTGTATGTTCCCCGAACCTGATACGCTGCACATGCGCGTGGGCCCCACCGTGCGATGACGGCGACCCCTGCACGCATGACGACTGTGTTCCCGAGTCGGGGCTCTGTCACGCCGAATCCATCCCCTGTGACGACGGGAACCCATGCACCTTCGACTCCTGCGTCGCTGGAACATGCGTCCATGACCCCTTGACGGGTGGCGAGCCGACTCCCCTCGGGTGCCCCGCGGAGCCCTGCCGCTTGACGGGGGCGAGCTGCCTGGACGGCATCCGGGTCTGCACCACGACGTCAGACCCAAGCGCCGAGAACACCCTCTGCGACGTGACCGGCATCTGCACGGCGGGTGCATGCGTGCCGGCCGAGTGCAACCCCGGTGAGACCCGCTGCATCACACCGACCATCGTGCAGAGCTGCGAGTCATCGGGTTTCTGGGCACCGGAGTCGCCGTGTGGAGCCGATGCCTCGTGTGTTGGTAACGATTGTGTCGCCAAGATCTGCACGCCGTTGGCCACGCAGTGCGTCGGCAATGCCGTCGCGGTCTGTGACGCTCAGGGGACGGGCTGGAAGACCCTCGAGTCGTGTGCGACCCCGACTCCCCTCTGCATCGACGCGACGTGCGTCGCGGCGGCATGCCCGGCCGGCGCGGTGGAATGCGCCGATGAACTGGCTCGTCGCCGTTGCGCCCTCGACCAACTGTCCTGGGTCGTCGAGCCGTGCACAGCGGATGAGCGTTGCACCGACGGCGTCTGCAAGCTAGTCGTCTGCGATCCGGGTGACGTCTGGTGCGATGGGTTCTTGGCCTATTCCTGCGACTCGCTCGGCGTCACCGCGGCTCCGACGGTCGATTGCGCTCAGGCCGACCAGACCTGTAGCGACGGCTCGTGCGTCCCCCGCATGTGCGAACCCGGCGTGGTGGGGTGCGCCGGCCTCGATGCGAGGCAGACCTGCACGGCGGACGGGTTGGGGTGGGACGTGGTCGACTGTGCGTCGGGGGAGAGCTGCGAAGCGGGCCTCTGCCGACCCCGGGTCTGTGTCCCCGGCGCGACTCGATGTGACACGGGCCGTGTGCTCGCGTGTACCACGTCCGGTCTGAAAGAGCTGGTCGAGGACGACTGTCTCGCCTCCGGACGCGTCTGCGACCAAGCCACGTGCGTCGAACCGGTTTGCGTACCCGGCGCGGCGGACTGCACCCCCGACGGGCTCCGCGTGTGTGACGCGAACGCGCTCGGCCACACCACCATCGCGTGTGCCGCGGGCCAGGAGTGCGTCAACGGTGGCTGCAGGACCATTCTATGCCCGGCTGGCATGCTGCGCTGCTTCGGCCGCCAGGTCATCGAGTGTCGACCCGACGGCCAGAGCTTCGATGTGATCGAGGATTGCTCGTCGGGGCTCGGCGCGTGCTCGAACGGCGAGTGCATCGCCGCGACGTGCACCGACGTGGACGAGGGCTGCGTCGATGCCAAGACGGTGAGGCGCTGTAGCGACGACGCGACCGGCTTCGTCCACATTCCTTGTGCGGGCCAATGCGTCGATGGGGCCTGCGCCTTCTCGTTCTGCACTCCAGGGACATCGATCTGCATCGGCAACGATGTCCACACCTGCAACGCTCAAGGCACTGGATTCGGTCCCGGTGTCTCCTGCCAGCCCGAAGGAGTCTGTTCGGTCGGCCGGTGTGTCGATGTGATCTGCACGCCCGGCGAGACGTTCTGCTCAGAGGGTATCCTGAACACGTGTAACGAAAGTGGGACCCAGTGGTGGCCGAGCGCATGCGCAACCGGGCAGTTCTGCATCGATGGCGCCTGTATCGGCGCTAAGTGCAAGCCGGACAGCACCTATTGCTTCGGAACGGTCGTGACACAGTGTGACTCGACTGGCGCTCTCGCGACGCCGATCAAGGACTGCGCCTCCGAGGGTCGGAAGTGCTCCTTCGGAGAGTGCGCGGATACGGTCTGTGTGCCCGGAACCATCACCTGTATCGAGGGGAAGAACCACAAGTGCAACGCCACGGGTTCCAGCGTATCGATCTCGACGTGTCTCAACACGACGTGTTCCCTGGCGCCGTCGGTCTGCGATCCAGCCACCGGTTACTGTGTCAACACCACGAGGGAATGCGACGATGGCGATCCCTGCACCACGGATTCGTGCGGGAAGGCCGGGTGCACCCACGCACCGACGACGGGGGGACGCTGCGTCGACGGGAACCCCTGCACCGAGATCGATACGTGCATCGACGGTGTCTGCACGGCACCGGTGGTGGCGACCGTGTCGCGGGTCCTCGGGGGCGCCGCGGGTTACGTCGATGGCCTCGAAAGCGAGGTGCTGATGAAACGACCTCGCGAGTTCGCCCTCTCGCCGTCCGGCAGCATCATCTTCGCGGACACGTCGAACCACCGGGTGCGAGAGTGGCGCCCTGGCGTTGGCGTGACGACGGTGGCCGGGGCGGGACCGGGAGATGTCGACGGTCCGGTCGGCTCGGCATTGCTGCCGACGGTGCTCGCGCTCGCCGTGACGCCCGACGGCGCCATCTACATCGCCAGCTCCAACAAGATCAAGCGCATCCACAACGGGATGGTAACGACCATCGTGCAGAGCTCAAACTTCGGTGCGGGGCTGTCCTTGCGGACAGGGCCCGACGGTCGATTGTGGTACTCGGACTACTACGGGCTCAGTGTGCTCGAAGATGGCAAGTTGGTGAAACAGTCGATCACCGGCCTGAGGGGCGACTTTGGCTGGAACTCGAAGGGCGACCTCATCTACACCGTCGGCGGCGAAGGGACGGGGGTGGACGGGATCTATCGTCGAAGTGCCGCAGGCGAAGCGTGGCGGCTCTCCGATAACACCAAGGGAGTTGCGGCCCTGGCCGTGCTGAAGGATGACAGCGTCCTGCTCATGCGCCACTCGGGTACGCTGGATCGACTCGTTCCCGGCAGCCCCCCGTACCAGATCGCGGGGGGGGCTGCCTCGACCTCCGCCGATGGCACCTTCGACGAGGTGGGCTTCTCCAAGGATGCCCCCTCACTCCTCGCATTACCGGACGGTACCACCCTGGTCGCGTCGGGTGACACGATTCGCTCGGTGGCGCTGACGAACTTCGGATGTGACGATGGCATCCCTTGCACGCTCGATAGCTGCGATGGGGCTGCATGCGTTCACTCGCCGATGTCGGATGGGGTCGCGTGCGACGACGGTGACGCCTGTACCTCGGGTGACGCCTGCAGTGGTCAGGCGTGCGTCGGTGCTCCGTTCCCGTGCCAAGATGGCGATGTCTGCACGACCGATTACTGCGACACCCTGGAGTACGGGTGTCGGTTTGCGCACAATTCGGCCCCGTGCAATGACGGGAGCGCGTGCAATACAAACCGAGTGTGCTTGTATGGGCAATGCACTGAGATTCAGGCGGAACTGGAGTGGTTTGCCGGAGGGACCAACGGTTATGCGGATGGACCCGGTGTGAGCGCCCGCTTTGGTGGCACCCTGAGTCTGGCCATGGCCAAAGATGGGGCACTGATCGTCGCAGACCGCGACAACCAGGCCATTCGTCGCGTGGGCCCGGATGGCTACACGACCACACTCAGTCGGGGCAGGCTCACTCTCGGCATTCAGGGCATCGGCGGTCCCGGCTGGGTGACGGACGTCGCCGTACTCCCGAGCGACGAGATCGTCTACACCAGTGGAAAGCAGCTCGTCGGCTTGGTGAATGCGACGCATCGTCGGATCTGCGGCGTGACGTCAGGGGGTGGGGGGGATACGTGCGACACCCACGTCTTCGGAGGACTGGGCGAAGTGGTCTTTCGCCGTGGCAAGGGAGTCAGCTTCCTCGATCCGGAGACGAGTCGAATCTGGACCGTAGACCTCGCAGGTCAGCTGATCCTGGAAGCGGGGGACGGAACGAATGGGTTCCTCGACGGTCCCGCGGCGCAGAGCCGACTGCGAGCCCCGACCGACCTCGCAGTCGCAGGGGACGGCGCCCTGGTCTTCGTCGATGGCAACCACCGGGTTGGACGGATCGCGGACGGGGTCGTGTCCACCATCGCCGGTCTCGGCACTGTCACGACGTCGCCGACGACTCCGGACGCCGTCAATTTGTCGAGTCCCACCCGAATCAGCGTCGATCCCGCCGGTGCGCTTCTGGTCCGGGCCTCGTCGAGGCTCTGGCGCATCGAGGGCAACGCCGCTCGGACCGTGTCGCAGTCGGTGGCCTCGGACATCGTGTTCGGTACCGGCGGGACCGCCTACACTCTCAAGAATTGGGCCATCAACAAGTGGGCCGGTTGGGTGCGCGACTGCGATGACATGAACGCATGCACGGTCGACTCCTGCGGCGCGGACACGGGGGAGTGTAGCCACGTCGCTGGTGTTCCGACCAGCCCCTGCGACGACGGCAACCCATGTACCCTCGACGAACGGTGCTCCGCCGAAGGGGCCTGCGTCGGGACGCTCGTGTCTTGCGACGACGGCGTGGCCTGTACTGACGACGTGTGTGAGGCGCTCACCGGGAAGTGCATTCACGATCTTCGACACGAGCCCTGCGGCACGACCTGTGGCACCTCGAGCGGGTGTTCCCTCACGGGTTGCTCGGCTGATGCCGTGCGCCTCCACTTGTCGGGGTGGACTCAAGGGGTCCCCGAAGCAGACGGCTCGTCCGGGTCGGCAAGCTTCTTTGATTACAACGCGATGTGTGCGGACGCGAGCGGCACGGTCTACCTGTATCGCGAGACCACCAGCATCGATACGCCCACCGTGTTCCGGCGCATCACGCCCGATGGGACCGTGACGACGCTGCCCAAGCCGCCCATGACGTCCAAGGTCCGCTCGGTGGCATGCGGCGCGAGCGGACTGGCCGCCATCATCACCGAGAACGGCGCTTTCGAGCCCGACGGCACCGGTTGGAAGAAGCGTGTATCCACCTCGTCCGGTGCCTACGGGACGTACACTACGTCGAAGAATACGACGATACCGTACCTTCGAGAGGTGTCGGTCCAGGCGGATGGACGTTGGCTCCTCCTCGACCACCCCTGTAGCAACTGCAAACAGTCCGTCGACATGGTGAGTGTCTCCCCGGGCGGCCTCGTCCAGCTCGTCGGTTCGTTCAGCGTCGCCGATACGGAAGATGCATCCATCCACACCTGGTCGGACGCTCCCGACGGGACCTTCGTGGTACAGGACAACCTGGGCCGGATCTTCTCGTTCGATGGTACGACGGTGGAGTCGCTCGGCGTCGCACCGATCATGTACCAACCGAAGTTCACTCAGAAGGGGACGCTCTACTGGTCATCCTGGGGACTTCACGAGCTGAGCCTGAACTCGAGGAGCTACACGGTCTTGCCAGGGCAGACGCCGATTCCTAGGCAGTATGGTCCTGTCTCGGAGGTTGGGGTCGGGTACAATGCTGTGGCGGCCGGGGTCGGGCGCTTCGTTCAGTATGTGGATCATACGATGGATCAGGTGTTCGTTCCCACGCCAGCCTGTGACGACATGAATTCCTGTACGGGTGACGTCTGCAACGGCTCGTCAGAGGCATGCGGGCATGTGGCCGTTTCGGGCAGCTGCGACGACGGTGACCCGTGTACTCAGGGAGACACGTGCTCCGGGGGAAACTGTGACGGCGTCCCCGTTGACTGCGGCGAGACGGCGACGTGCGTCAAGGGGCAATGCGTGACGTACTTCGACGGGACCACGTTGCTCAGCCCCGCCGACCAGCGACAGCTGAATTCCTGGACCTCCCTCGGCAAGTGGAGACACTGGACTCCCTGCTATGCCGCCAGTGGCGGCGGCTCTTCGTACGACCTCTTCAGTGCATGCAAGGGGTCCGGACCGAGCCTGATCGTGCTCGACGTCACGTCGCTCGCCGACGGCCGGTCCATCATTGGCGCCTATCAGGCCCTGAAGTGGGGCACTTCGCCTTCGTCGACGCTGGAGCTCTGGGTGGAGGACTCGCAAGCGTTCCTGTTCTCGCTCACCAAGGAAGCCAAAGTGCCTGTGCGTACTGACCTCTGGGACACGATGTCGTACTGGCAGTGGTACTTGAAGCCCGACATGAAGGGCCCGCAGTGGGGCACGTCGGATCTCGTACTCGCCAAGACACTCGATTCTGGAACGAGTGCCCTCGGTGGCGTCTACTCGGTGGCTGGTCTCGGGTGCACTTCGTGCTCGAAGTTCCTCACGGGTTCAGACACCTTCTACGTCAACCGGATCGAAGTGTTCGTCCCGACGAAGTGATCTCGAGGTCGAGCCACGACTGGAACGACGTTACGCGGGAGCTGGGGGGGCCTACCCTGGATGAAGCAGATAGGATCTTCGATTGAATTTGCCAGCCATAGCGGAGCAGACCCGAGGGCACGAAGGCCCGCGGTATTGGCCGTCATGTGGACTTGGACGACTCCGCAGCAGTATGGTCGGCGTACGGGTAGACGCGGTTAGTGCCGTTTGGGGCAACTTCTGATGGGGGGCGGCACCAAGGCGGTGTGTAGCCCTTGGGGGTACCGAGCCGGGACGCAGTGGCGCCTTGGAGTCAGCGCGGTCGCTCTCGGGTGGACCTCGGCTCTCAAGGTGAGCGCGGAGCGGCGTTCGGCTTGGCTCTTCGTGTCCTCGCTGGCGGCCCTCTCGGCGCCAGGTGGCGAGACAAGTGGCCGGATGCGATGATGTCGCTCGAATCCGAAGGATTTGAGCGCGCCCGCCACCAGCTGTATCGCGTTCGGTTCAGCGATGTAGTCGAGCCGCCAGAACCGCAGCAATTGGAACACGTCGCCGGTTTGGTGCGACAGCGTGAGAGTATGAGGTGGGCTCTCAGCCCTTGACACTCCCCGCCGTGAGCCCACTCACGAGGAAGTTCTGAAGCCGGTAGAAGAGCGCCATAACCGGGATCGACACGATGATGGAGGCCGCGGCGAAGCTGCCCCAGAGGGTCGACTTCGGGTCGGCGTAACGCTGGATGGTGACGGGGAGCGTCTGGGCGAGCGGGTCGTTGTTGAAGGTGAACGCGAGCACGAACTCGTTCCACGCCGTCATGAACGAGAAGAGCGCCGTGACCGCGATGGCGGGCGCGGCGAGCGGCAGGATGATGCGCACGAAGATGGTGAAGCGGCCGGCGCCGTCCATGATGGCCGACTCTTCGAGCTCCCGCGGGATGGTGTCGAAGTAGCCCTTCAGCATCCAGACGCAGAAGGGGATGGCCGTCGTCGAGTAGACGATGATGAGGCCGAGGAGGCCGTCCAAGAGCCCGAGCTCGTTCATGATCACGAAGAGTGGGATGAGCATGAGCACGCCGGGGAACATCTGCGTGACGAGGAACATCGTCATGCCGCCGTTGCGCCCGTAGAAGCGGAAGCGGCTGAAGGCGTAGGCCGCCGTGGTCGCGAGCGCGACGCCGACGACGGTGGTCGCGAGGCTCACGACGATGCTGTTCCAGA
>JADMJS010000108.1 GCA_018780435.1 Myxococcales bacterium | reverse complement strand
CAGCCCGTCATGGTCGAGGAGCCGACGGTCAAGGACACCATCACCATCCTGCGCGGGCTCCGCGACAAGTACGAGATCCACCACGGCGTGCGCATCCAGGACAGCGCCATCGTCGCGGCGGCCACCTTGGCCGATCGGTACATCAACGACCGCTTCCTGCCGGACAAGGCCATCGACCTCGTCGACGAGGCGTCGAGCCGGCTCCGCACCGAGATCAGCAGCAAGCCGACCGCCATCGACCAGCTCGACCGCAAGGTGATGACGCTGGAGATCGAGCGGCAGGCGCTGAAGAAGGAGACGGACGAGCGGTCGGTGAGCCGTCTCGTCGAGGTCGAGCGCGAGATCGCGGAGCTGCGCGAGCAGGTGACGCGCCTCGAAGGGCAGTGGCGCCATGAGCGCGAGCTCATTCAGGAAGTGCGCGGCGTGAAGGAGAAGGTCGAGCGCTTGCGCCACGACCTCGAAGACGCGCAGCGTCGCGGCGATCTCGAGAAGGCGGCGCGTCTGCGCTTCGGCGAGCTGCCCGCCTTGCTCAAGGAGCAGGAGGGCCGCGAGATCCGGCTGAAGGACCTGACGCAGGGCTCGCGCATGCTGAAGGAGGAGGTGACCGAAGAGGACATCGCCCAGGTCGTGGCGCAGTGGACCGGCGTGCCCGTCAGCAAGATGCTTGAGGGCGAGAACAAGAAGCTCCTCGACATGGAGAAGCGGCTCGCGGACCGGGTCGTGAACCAGGCGCAGGCGCTCAAGCAGGTCGCGAGCGCGGTGCGGCGGGCCCGCTCGGGGCTCCAGGATCCGGACCGTCCCATCGGCTCCTTCCTCTTCGTCGGCCCGACCGGCGTCGGCAAGACGGAGCTGGTGCGGGCGCTGGCGGCGTTCCTGTTCAACGACGACCAGGCGATGATCCGCCTCGACATGAGCGAGTACATGGAGAAGCACTCCGTGGCCCGCCTCATCGGCTCGCCGCCCGGCTACATCGGCCACGACGAGGGCGGTCAGCTCACCGAGGCGGTGCGTCGCCGTCCGTACAGCGTCATCCTGCTCGACGAGGTCGAGAAGGCCCACGCCGACGTCTTCAACGTGCTCCTCCAGGTCCTCGACGACGGGCGCCTGACGGACAGCAAGGGCCGCACGGTCGACTTCAAGAACACGATCTTCGTGATGACGTCGAACCTCGGCAGCCGCGCCATCCTCGAGCTCGGCGACAGCGACCCGAACCTCGTGCGCCTGCAGGTCATGGGCGAGGTGCAGAAGCACTTCCGCCCGGAGTTCCTGAACCGCATCGACGACGTCATCGTCTTCAACCACCTGCGCCGGCAGGACATGGCGGCCATCGTCGACATCCAGTTCAGCAAGATCCGCCGCCGCCTCGCCGAACAGGAGATCGCGCTCTCGCTCTCCGAGGAGGCCCGCACCTTCCTCGCGAACGAAGGCTACGACCCCGACTACGGCGCGCGCCCGCTCAAGCGCACGATGCAGCGCCTCGTCCTCGACCCCCTCTCGGAGCGCCTCCTCGGCGGCGACCTGAAGAAGGGCGATGAGGTCACGGTCATCGTGAAGGGTGGGGC
>JADMJS010000330.1 GCA_018780435.1 Myxococcales bacterium | reverse complement strand
GGCCCCATCATCGCGTTCGGCGACGTGCTCCGCGACCAGATCCTCTACATGAGCCGCGTCGGTATCAACGGCTTCTACATGCGCGACGGTCAGAAGCTAGACGAGTCCCTCGCGGCCTTCCGCCTCTACTCGGCCTACTACCAGTACCACGACGTCGCCCGCTGATCGGGCCGGCGCAGCCGCCTCGGCGCGAGCCATCCGGCCGGAGAGCGCCGTGTGGTCGCCGTGAGCCCCGACCGGCGACGTTCTGGAGTGGGTCGCGCAAAGCCGCCAAGCCGCCAAGCCGCCAAGCCGCCAAGGTAAAAGCCCCGCTCCTCCTGGACCGTCGGCGTCGTCGCCCCCAGTGACTACCCCACCTCTTCCCTTTGCGCCTCGGCGCGAGGCATCCGGCCGGTAATGTCCGTGCAGGGCAGATGGGCCGCGCCAAATCGACGCCTGGAGGGGGCCCGCACAGAGCCGCACCCAGGGTGGCCTCGCGCGAGGCCGACGACGACGGTGTTGGGAGAGGGGGAGGGGAGGGAGCGCGCGTCAGCCGGGGATTAACCCGGGTTGAACACGAAGGGCCATTGGACGATGCAGACACCGCCCTCGGGCTTGGCGAACTGCATGCGGCGAATGACGCCGAGGACGCAGTTGCCGACCGCGCCATCCGAGACCGTGTTCGAGCCGAGCGAGGCCTGCGTCACGCGGCCATCGACGCCGATGGTCCAACGGGCGGTGAGCTTGCCGGCGAGGTTCGCGTTCACCTGGAGGCGCGACTCGTAGCAAGCGCGGATGGCGTTGGCACGCGAACGGACGACCGAGGAGATGTTCTCCTTCTTGCAGAAGCCGGCGCTCTGGCCCGAGCCGACGTTGATCTTGCCGACCTTCTTCATGCCCTTGGTGCCGAGGCCGACGCCCGTGCCGAGACCGCCGCCGCCAGCGTCGATCTTGCCGAGGCCGTGAATGCGGCCGAAGCCACCGTCGCCGCCGCCACCGCCGCCGGTGCCGCGGAAGCCCATACCGCCCGAGCCGCCGCCCATGACGAACTCGGTGCCCGAGCCGGCCATCGCGATGGCGAGCTTGCTCTGGAGCGAGTTGGTGTTGGCGGCGAGGATGTTCGACATCGCCTGCATCTGCTGGAACTTCTGGGACGAGAGGATGTCGACGAGGCCGACCTTCTTCGGGTCCACCTTGTCCACCATGCGGCCCTCGTTCTTCGGGACCTTCGACTCGATCTGGTCCGGGATGTCCGGGTCGCCGAACTTCCCTTCTTCGCCACCGGCCTGCTTCGACGGGTCCATCTCCTCGTCGAGCTCCTCTTCTTCCTTCTCCTCCTCCTTCTCCTCTTCCTTCAGCAGGGCGAGGGCCTCCGCGTCGACGAGCATGTCCTTCTTCTTCTGCTCAGCGAACTGGTAGGGATCGAAGGTCGGGTCGTACTTGTAGCAAAGGTAGGCGACGAACGAGAGGATGGTGAACACCGCGAGCAGCGCCGCCGTTCCGAGCCACGTCTCGACGCCCACGCGGCCACTGGCGGTCGCGGAGGGTTGGACGAACTGGAAGAGGACCTGGAGGTCGTCGAACTCGAACTTGCCCCAGTCGTTCGGACCCAGGCGAATCGTCTTGGTCGCGGCGCCACCAAGCTCTTCTTCGACCGTCTTTCGCTGGCCGCCGATCTCGAGGATCCCCTTGAGGCCGGTCTTCAGGTTCACGTCGTACTGGTTCGAGATGGTGTGCGCGCGGAACATGTGGAAGCGCTTGTCGAGGACGGGCGACGGCACGATGAGTCCGTCGTGGGCGTCGCTGCCGACTTCGATGTCACGCGGCTCGACGAGCAGGTGCTGACGCACGACCGAGCCGTTCCAGAGGAGCGACACCCGGAAGAGCTTGGAGCCGCTGCCCCACGTCTTCACCGCCGAAACGATGAAGGTCGCGCCGAGCGCCATGAGCGCCGCGCCGCCGAAGGTGTACCAGAAGCCAGGCCCGAGGGGCAGGCGGTGGGTGGTCATCTTGGCGAGGATGGCCTCTTCCACGCCCGCAGGCGGGAACTTGCCGATCGAGACCCAGTTGACGATGAGCATCGTCACGACGCCGAGCGCGCTCAGGAGCGTCACCGAAGAGAGGATTCGGCGACGGAGGACCTTGGCCAGGACCGCCGCAACGCCGCCGAGGGCGGCCGCGCCAACGACCGCGTAGCCGACGGGCAGGCTCGTCGCCATGATCCCTTCGCTCATCTCGGTCGGGGTGAACCAGGGGCCGATGAAGCAGCCGGCGATTGCGCCAGCAGCGCCGATCAACGCAATCAGAAGTCCTAGCAGCATCTGCGTCTCCTCAGGTCCTGGGCCACTCGCGCGCCGCGCTCGTGCCGGGGACGGTTTGGCCTATTCGGGCGCCGCGGACTTGGCTTCGATGGCCAAGTTGATGCGCTGGAAGCCGTTGTCGGCCGCCGCCATCATCACGCGGGTAATCGCGAGGTACTTCACGCTCGAGTCGGCCTGGATGATGACCTGACCGGGATCGTCTTTCTTGTCGGGGTTCGCCTTCAGGAACTCCTCGCGCTTCTCCGCGAGCTTGGCGGCGAGGGGGCCCACGACGAGCTTCGAGTCGACGTTCTCGTTGGACAGGTTGTTCATCTCCTCCGGATCCTTGTCGCCGAGGAGCACCTCACCCTCAAGCTTCAGCTGGAGGGGCGAGATCTGAATCAAGACCGCCTTCTCAAGGTCCGAGTAGTTCACGGCCTTCGGGATCTTGATGTTCTTGTCCGCCGCCAGGATGTCGCCCGACGCGTTGAAGAGCATCATGAGGAAGGTCACCAGCACCGTGAACATGTCGATCATCGCGGTCAGGTTGAGATTCGCGATGACGGAACGCCCACCCTTGCCCGAAAGGTTCTTCTGAATCTTCGGAATGGTGATGTACTTGAAGAGGCGGCGCCCCGGTTTACCGATCGCCATGGCTCAGCCCCCTGCCGGCGCGCCGGAGATCGCCGCGACGAGCGGCACCATCGGCGAGTCGGTCTCCATGTTGATGACGATGCCTTCGAGCCCGATGCCGCGAACGGCGTCCATCGTCCCGACGACGTCGTCGTATCTCATCCCGTATCGCGCGCCGATGATGATGGAGCTGTGTTTGCTCTCGACCTTGATCGTCGCCTTCGGATTCTTGGGATCGGGCGACTCCTTCACCTTGGGCGGGAGCGCCTTCTGCAGCTCGGTCAGCTTCTCGACCAGCTTCGCGTAGGGGAGCTTGCCCTCTTCACGGCGCAGAACCACCGGCACCGGGGTCAGCGGCTTCACCGGGTTGTCGTTCGTGACCATGAACGAGTAGCCCGCCGCGTCGATGAAGAGCGCGATGTCCTTGGGCGGCTCCTCCGGCTTCTCCGGATTGGTCGAGGCCTTCGGAAGCGGGCTGTCGATGTCGATCTTGGCCAGCTTGTTCCAGACGACCGTGAGCATCAGGAACGACAGCAGGCAGCTCATCATGTCGATGAACGGCACCAAGTTGATGTCGACGTCCATGCTCCGTTTGCCGCCGGCTCCCGGTATTGATGCGCCGCCCATGGGTCACCTCGTGAGGTTGTCGTCGCAGACGTGGTCCGCGACGCGCTTCTGTTCATGTTACCGCGACCGCCGGCAAAGGCCGGCAGGCCATGCACGGCTTACCGTGCGAGGTCGACACGCCCCGGCCGAAGAGGCGCCAGGGGAGTGTCCGAATCGGGGAGGCCTCAGGCGGCCTTTTCGCCGTTCTTGACCATGTTGCGGTTGGTCACGATGAGGTTCATCACGCGGACCGCACCCTCGTGGATGTCGTCCACGAGGCCCTGCGTGCGACCCTGGAGGATCGAGAAGCAGAGCAGCGAGAACACGGCCACGAAGAGGCCCATGAACGTGCAGTGGAGCGCCTCGGAGATACCTTCGGCGAGCGCCGCGGCCTTATCCGTGGAGCCACCGCCGGCCGCGCCGAACGACGCGATCATGCCCTTGATGGTGCCGAGGAGCCCGAGCAGCGTCGCGACGTTCGCGAGCATGGCCAGGTAGCCCGTGCGCTTTTCGATGCGGGGAAGCTCGCGGAGCGCGGCCTCGTCCATCGCAGCCTGCACTTCGTCATCGTTCTTGGTCGCCTTCGACACGCCCGCGTGAATGATGCGCGAGAGCGGGAAGTTCTCGGTCTGGCACTGACGGGCGACCTTGTCCAAGTTGCCGGACAGGATCATCCCTTCGAGGCCGCGGATGAAGCTATTGCTGTTGGTGCCGGCCTGGAAGTACAGGACCACGACCCGCTCGATCAGGATCAGCAGGGACAGCACGAGGCAGAACATGATGCCCCACGCGATGATCCCACCGACCTTGAAGAACTCGGTCATAAACTCGGTTACGCCTTCCATGTCCGCTCAGCCTCCACGCGTTCAGATGCAGCTTTTGACCTTAGTTGGACCTTAGGTCGGGATTTCCCCCGATGCGCCCGCACCGGGGAGGTCATTCGAGGCTGAGGACCGTTGCCGGTGCCCCGAAAATTTGACCGCGAAGGCTTACCAAGCCGCGTGGTCTGACGTCAACACCCCACCAGGAATTTGGGCATCGAAGTCGCCACTCCGGCCCGAATGAGGCGTGCGATCACGTCTGAGCCGCCATCTCGCCGCCGTCGCGCGGCGCGTGGCCGCCGATTCGCGCCCTCATGTCGGCCACTCGCCCGGCGCCGCGACGCCGCCGTAGGACGCCGATCGTTGACCGCGGCGTTTCAGGGCTTAGTCTTGGGCCATGTCCGAGCCCACTTCTCCTCCTCCCGATCACCAGAAGCCCCAAGACGCCGCTCCCTTGCCTCCGCTGCGAGAGGACGAGCTCAACATTCCCCCGTCGGCGCTCGCGGCCTTCGATCGAGCGCGCCACTCTCAATCGGCACGCAGGTCCATCATGAAGGGACCGATGACGCTCATCCTGTTCGGGGTGGCCCTCCTCGGCGTGTTCGTGTGGTTCTTCGGCGACTACACGAACCTCCGCGAGAGCAAGTTCAAGGAGCCCAAGATCTTCGACATCAGCGTCGACGGGGCCGTCGTCTCTCAAAACAACTTCCCAGACGTGGCGAACAGCGTCGTGCGAGTCCCGGCGGGGGCGAAGGTGTCGGTCACGTGCGAGAGCACTTGGTCGGTCAAGATCGTTCGCTTCGAGGCGAAGCTCGGTGGGGCGAACGAGTCGAGCGATCAGTGCCGCTTCACCATCGACGCGCCACTGAAACCCGGCGACCGAAAGCCGATCGCGCTCGCCATGATCGAACGGGAGACCGGCGAGAAGCTCGACCTCGAGTCGCTTGAGATCGTGGCGACGACCCCCGAGCCGATGGTGCGAATTACCCACGTCATCGGCACCGAGCCGCGAGCATCGGGGGAGGAGCAGAGCCTCTACGTCACGCACGAGGCCAAGCTCCTCGGGAAGGTGTGGCTGATGAAGGAACCGGCCGAGGCCGGTGAGCTCGTCATCGGCATTCTGACGCGTCGCGCGGACGACCCCACGGGTTGGGTGGTCGCCATGGACGGCGAGGGCCAAGCAGCGAAGCCGATCTCCGCCACGCTCGAGCCGTACCGAAAGTTCGGTGAAGACGGCCGCGCCTACTACTTCCACACGGGCGGCTTGGTGGAGTTCGGTGACAAGGCCGACTCGAACGTCATCTACAAGGCCGTCGCTGTGGTCGCGCGTAAGGCCGACCTCGACATGCTGGCGGCTCGGTCCTGGCAGGCAGGTCGCGAAGGTGAGCCCATGAAGGCTCGCGGCGTGACCCTCAAAGAGGCCAAGGCGCTGGCCTGGAACGGCCTCCTCTCCGACGACCTCCGCCTGGTCCGACTCGGACCCGGGCAGTCGGCCCCGCGGCCCGTCAAGTGGGGCGGTACCTGACTCGGGTCGAAGGACTCGGGTCGAAGGACTCTCCCGGGCCTAGGACAGCGCTCTGACCGCGACCTGCGCCCCGAGTTGAGTGCCCGGTGTCAGAAACGGCGCATCCTGCGTTGACGTCTCGCGAACCCTGAGGCTAGCATCCCGCGTTCATCGCGCCCCCCGCGCGGCTCCGCGGCATCCCCAACCAGGGGGCAACCCGGACCACGAGGGCGGCGCGACTGCCCGAGAAGGGCGGTGACGGTGCTCGGAGTTCGACACCACAGCCGCCAGCTACAGCGGAGGACCAGCGGACGATGGCGGGTGGCAATCGAGTCAGTCTCAGTAAGGGGTCATCCGGCGAGGTCGCCGATTCGGCGAAGCTCACGGAGAAGCTCGTCGAGTCGATGGTCCGCGCTTACCCCGCGGAGGTCACGCCGGAAGAGCGTGAGCTCGTCGACAGCGTGGACAAGGCGATACGCCCCAGCAAGATGAGCGCTATCGCCATCGTGCTCGGGCTGCTGATCCTTGGTGCCGGCGTCGGCGGTTACTTCTGGGTGAACGGCGACAAGGGCCAATACGGCGATCTCGGTGAGCTCTCCGAGATGAGCGGCCACACCGGGCTCCGTGAAAAGTGGTTCTTCTTCTGGGAAGGCAAGCTCGCGCACGAGTATCGCGATCGAGCAGAGGCCTCGTACGACCGGGAAGAGAAGAAGGACAAGATGACGCTGAATCGTTACGGCGACATCACTCTCTTCTACTCGCCGCGCGACTCGCGCGTGAAGGTCAGCAAAGTCACCTACACGGAGACGGTCGATGAGTTCGTCGAGCGCTACGTGCGCGGCGGCCCCGACAAGCGCAAGGAGCCGACTCGGGAGGAGCTCAGCTCGATCGGTGCCAAGACCGCCGAGCTCAAGGAAGACCAGTACTTCCAGAACCTGCCTGTGAAGTTCCTGCCCGTGGTCGAGCGCGAAGACGCGAAGCAGATCATGATGACCTACGAGTACGAGATCGAGGTCACGCACGTGAACGCATCGGGCAAGCAGGACTACAAGCCCCGCAAGTACCTGCTCCACTCGCCCTTCAGCTATCACCCGCCGCCGGAAGGCTGGACCCCGCTTCGCTTCCAGGACCAGGGCGGCGGCATGTTCCGCGCCCCGTTCCATGGCGCGGACCTGGTGCCCGAGCCCTCGATCTTCATGTGCACTTACGCGGAAGTGTCCTTCAACGCGCGCTGCGACTTCGAGTGGCAGACCCGCCCGCCCGTCGAGGGCGAGCCGGAGCGTCCGAAGCTCACCGACGCCGAGCTGCCGTCCTTCAAAGAGGGCCTTGTCATGCAGTTCTCCGGTCTGCCGCCGGACGAGTGGATGGCGCGCGTCGACGAGCTGAAGAACTACAAAGAGGACCCCGAGGCTTGGACCCACGCCCAGGAGATGGCCGGCTGGACGGAGCAGATGCTCCCGACCGCGCTGCCGGGCTGTGTGTGCTCCATCGAAGTCGAGGAGCCGTCGAAGGACGACCCGAAGAAGATGGTTAAGGTCCCGAAGCAGCTCAAGATCGACCAGTGCCCGCTCTTCAAGCCGCAAGAGAAGAACCTCATGCCGGACGGCGTCACGCCCGTGCTACCCGAGCAGAACAAGGCGTACTGCAAGGACTACAAGCCGCCCGTTTGATCGCGACGCGCTGCCCACGGGGCGGCGCGAGCGTTCCCGCCTCCTCTCCCCTCGCCCCCACCGACATCGATGTTGGAGCCCCGATTCGGGGTAGTCAGATGAGCGACGCCAGCGGGTCGTGCGCGGGCGCCAGTCCGAACTTCACCTCGGCCTCCGCGGGCCTCACGTAGAGGGCGCTCGCCGGTCGCACGGCGTCTCCGCGCGTGGCGACGAGTCGGGCCAAGCTGAGCGCCCGTACGGGCGACGAGACGGCGTCGGTCGGGAAGGCGCTCCGGTAGGCGTCGACGCCGCTGCCGACGTAGTGAACGAGGCCGAGTGCAGACGCCCGCTTCACCACGTCGTCCGCCGAGAGCACCCACGGACCTGCGACCAGGCGTCGCCCTGGAGCGTCGCTCGGTCCCGGCGCGTAGACCGCGGCGTAGACCTCGGACTTCCGCGCGTCGATAACCGGGCAAAGCCACGCGTCTTCCGGCGCTCCGAACGCGAGCACGTCGAGGTCGCTCTCAGCGGTCGCGGCGGCACCCGTCGCGTAGGCCAACGCCTTCACCGCCGCGAGCGCCACACGGACGCCGGTGAAGGAGCCCGGGCCGGCGCCGGCCGCAAAGACGGCGACGTCCCGCAGGGTGACGCCGGTCTCGTCGAGTAGCTCTTGCAAGACGGCGTAGACCGCAGGTCCGTGCTTTACGGCGCTCATCTGGCGTTCGACGGCGAGGCCCGGCCCGTAGAGGGCGACGGAGCCAGTGGACTCCGTGGTCTCGAGCGCGGCGATGGTGTGACGGTGTGGGCTCTTCATACGCCCGTTGTATCAGTGGAGCGTAGGCCGCCGCGAACTTCAGGTGGTGGAGACGGTGTTGGAGGCGATGCGAGAGCGCCTTGGTTCGAGAGCGCACATTCGGCCCTAATCGTCGGCGTCCGGTGCGCGAAATCGCTTCGCCTCGCGCGTCCAGGGCGTCCCCGGTGTCTCACCGGGCCATGAGCCCGCTTTCGCCACCGGGAACGCCCTGGCCATCGCGAGCCGAGGGCGATTTCGCGGCACCTCCCGCCGACGA
>JADMJS010000519.1 GCA_018780435.1 Myxococcales bacterium | reverse complement strand
TTCACGTTCCAGGAGATGACGCGCATCACCACTCCGTCAGCATGTTGTCGTCGGTGATGAGCTGGCCGCCCTTGGCGAAGACCGCCATGCCTTCTCGGTCTCGAAACACGTAGCCACCGAGGACGGGATCTTCCTCGTTGACGTGGGTCGTCGAGTTCACCAGCCAATCGATGGCTGCCTTGGGCGGGGCTTCGGCCGCGGGCGACCCGAGCGGGAGCTTCGTTCCCTCGAGCGCTCGACGCCAGCGCTCGGCGTCGAGGTCGAAGGGCGCATTGGACCCGACGACATTGTTCACGACCATCATCGAGTGAGCGAAGACCTGCGCCGACGTAAACGCCGCGTCTTCGCTGCCGGTGGTGTTGTAGAGGTAGATGCCGCCGGGCGCGAGGTGGGCCGCTACCAGCTCTTGAAACTCCTTGGAGAGGAGGTTCGAGGCGAAGCTGCGCCAGTGAAAGGTGGTGTTGGCCACGATCATGTCGAACTTCTCGTCCGGGTTCGAGACCAGCCACCGGCGGCCGTCGTCGATGATCAGCTTGAAGCGCGGATTCTGGAGGATCGGGGCCACCACGGGGTAGCTAGAGATGACCTCTTCGTAACCCGGGTTGATCTCGACCGCCCACAGCGTCTCGACGTGCGGATTGGCGGCGATGATGTTGGCCCACGCGCCACCCGAGAGGCCGATCATGAGGACCCGCTTTGGGGCGGGGTGCAGGTACGAGATCGAGTAGGGGCGGACGAGCCAGCCGCCTCTCTCGAGCGCCGTCCGCATCTGGCCGTCGTAGACGCCGCCGCCGTAGATCTCCGTGTGTTTTTCGAGGGTTGCCGTCTTGGTCTCCCAGTCGTAGACCACCTTCTTGCCGAGCGTGATGACGCCTGACTTCGACTCGTGGACCATCTCGAAGGTGTAGGGGGGCTGACCCGCTGCGGCGAGGGCCGCGTCGGCGGCCGAGAGCCCACGGCCCCACTGGAGCTTCTCCCAGAGGCGGTCGTAGAGGGCCGACGTGCCGAGGACGACGAGGGCGACGCCCACCCCCGTAGCGATGAGGGGCTCCAGGAGGTGGCGCCGCGACGCGAGCACCGCCAGGATCAAGGCCAGCCCAAAGCCGACGTAGGCGAGGACCTGGGCGATCTGCACGGTCGTGAGCGAGTCCATGAGCACGAAGCCCGTCGTGAGGCTGCCCGCGACGGAGCCCACGATATTGGCGACGTAGAGATACGACGTGGCCGCACCGGCGCGGTCGTTCGGGGGGATGGCGGCGTGACAGAGCAGCGGGAAGGCGATGCCGAGGAGGGCGGCCGCGGGGATGATGAGCCCGTAGCCCCAGCCGTAACGCATCGCGGTCGCGATGGCGGCGACGCCCGGGATCACGAGGAATCCCACGAGGTTGGACGCGAAGACGACCCGGGCGACCATCTTCAGGTTTGCGGCGCCCGTCGGGTCGTCGGCCCGGCGCAGGCGTGAGGAGAGGAGCGAACCCGCCGCGAGCCCGAGGAGGTAAACGCCGAGGAGCATGCCGAACGAGTTGGCGTGTCCCTGCGAGGTGAAGCTGTAGATGCGTGCCCAG
>JADMJS010000459.1 GCA_018780435.1 Myxococcales bacterium | reverse complement strand
TGGTTCAAAGAAAGAAGACATCGATGATTTCGTTGGCGTTGTTCGGGTTTGTGGCCACGGTGGTTGCGCAAACATTTACGAACCCGTGCACGACGCCCGACGCGCAGCTCGCCAACTCGTCGACCCACGTCGTGGGCAGCTTGAGCAAACGAGGCACGTTCGGCTTCAACTCAGGCACAGTCAATGGCCACCTCCGACTCTTTGACAATGTGCTGGAGCAATTCGAGTACTCGTGCAATCCGCCGTGCGCGTGGCAGCTCGAATTCGACTTTGCCGTGCCGATGCTCATCACGTCGATCTACACGATCGACGACGGCGCCGGTGTGCTCAACGTCACCAAGAAACTCGCCGACTCTGACGCCGTCTGGGCCACGCAATTCACCGAGTCGGTCGCGTGCTGCGGGCAGCCCCTTGCGTTTACGCTCCAGCGGCGCGGCGGCATCGGGCCGTTTGCTCCTTTTCGAGCCAAGCGCGTGCAAATCGGCCTCACCAGCGTCGTCTCCAACGCCTGGATGGACGTGATCGAACTTTTTGTTTGCGGTCGCATCGACACCACGACGGCGACGACAACCGCCGCAACGGCGACAACCGCCGCAACGGCGACGACCACCACCACAACGACGACGACCACCACAACGACGACCACGACGGCCACGACACTGACGGCGCCAGCGACCGCCTCAGAACCGACATCGACGACGCAGATTGCACCAACGGTCCAGATGACGACTGTCAGTGCCGCGCCCAGCGGGAACCCTGTGACGCCCGCCTCCAGCTCGACGCTTACGTTGCCCACGATTGCGACGACGAGCGCTCGATTGATGGCGACCACGGCACCCTCGGCATCCGACACGACCGCCATCGCAGCCGGCGTGGCGGGCGGCGTTGTGGCCCTGATGGTTCTGGTGGCGGTCATTGTGTACGTGGTTCGCTCTCGCTTGAAGCGCACAGGCCAACCCGAGGCTCCGCTCAAAGCGATGGAGCCTTCTCCTTCGGCAAATTACGGCCACCTTCCAGAGGCGGGAACAGGCACGCTTGACTCCCACTATACCAACAGCATTGCTGAGTTCCGAGCGTCCACCGTGGATGCGCCGTACGGCTCGCTTCAGCCGCACGAGTCGCACTACGAATCGTCGGGGCGGACCTTCTCGCAATCGTTGAGCACTGCAGAACCAACATACGCCACGCTCGCCGCTGGCGAACAATAAACTTTTTTCACGCAAACTGGCAATCACCGCGAAAAAATCGCTTAGGCCCAAAATGACTTCTTCGCCAAAGCAAACACACAATTGTTAACAATGAGCTCCGCTGATTCCTTTGACGACTGCCTGAGCTCCGACGACGAGAGCAACGAGACGCCGATCGTGCCGAAGACGAGCCGCGTCCAAAGTCTGAAACTTTTGTTCAACGGCGACGGCGCCGTGGGCAAGACGTGCTTCCTGATCCGCGCGACCAACAACGTGTTCCCGGTCGACTACATTCCCACTGTGTTTGACAACTACGTCCTGAATCTTCTTTCGCGCAAACACAGCGTCATGGTGTCGGCGGGTCTGTGGGACACGTTTGGAC
>JADMJS010000558.1 GCA_018780435.1 Myxococcales bacterium | reverse complement strand
CCTCTGGGCCTGAAGGTGTGAAATGGCGAAGAAGGTGACAAGTCGGCGATCGAGTGGAGACTGCCGGCGTGACGTTGCCATCTGCGAGTTCTGCTCCTACCACGCTCAAGGCCGCCCTGGAGGTGATTGCGGCGCAAGCCGAAACGATCGCCGCACAAGCGGCGACGATTGCAGCCCAAGCGGCGATGATATGCGCGCTCGAGGAGCGGCTGGCGAAGCTCGAAGCTCGACTGAAGCTGGACTCGTCGAACTCCTCGAAGCCCCCGTCGAGCGACAGTCCGTTCAAGCGTCCTCCTCCGAAGTCCCCCACCGGGCGCAAGCCAGGTGGACAAGCCGGGCACCCGGGGCGCCACCGTCGAACTCTCGCACCGACCCACATCGAGCCGGTCCTCGCGTCCCAGTGTGCTCACTGCGGCATGGCGCTTCCTCCCGAATCGATCATTGGACTTTCGTCGAGCCATCAGGTGACCGACGTGGAGGTCCATCCGAAGGTGACGCAGTTCGACATGAAGAAGCACCGGTGCGCCGGGTGCCGCAGGGTGACGCACGCAGAGCGTCCTTTGGGGACTGCAGGCAGTTTCGGTACCGACTTGGAGGCGATCATCGCCACGCTCACGGTACGCTTTCACATGAGCCGACTCGACGTGGTCGAACTCTGCCGGACCGTGTTCGGAGTCACGATTTCCGTGGGGTCCGTCCAGGCGACGTGCGAGCGGATGAGCGACTCGGTCGCATCGACGGTTCAAGGTATCGCGGATCACTTCGCCACCGCTGCGGTGGCTCATGCCGACGAGACCGGCTGGTACCTTCGCGGCAAGCTGGTCTGGATGTGGGCAGCGCTCACCGAACAGGCGGAGTACTTCCGCGTCGACCCGCACCGCAACACCGACGCCATGAAGAAGCTCCTCGGCGACTTCGCGGGTCTGCTCCACAGCGACCGCTGGAAGCCATACGAGGCGTTCTCGGCGACGCATCGCCAACTTTGTCACGCCCACCTGCGTCGCGACATACAGGCGCTCATCGACGCGGGAGGCGAGAGCCAAGTGCTCGGCGAGAAACTCCTCGCCCTCAGCAACATCATGTTCTCGGACTGGCATGCGTTCTGCGCCCGCGAGATCCACTACGACGAGTTCGCGAAGCGCATGTCGCCAACCATGAACGCGTGGAGAGTGCTCGCCGAGACCGCGGCGAACACGACGACGGGCAAGCCCCGGGCGCTCGGCCGAAGCATGCTTCGGCTCTGGCCTGCGCTTTGGAACTTCGTCGATCTCGAGGGCGTCGTTCCTACCAACAACGAACAGGAACGAGCGATCAGGCTTCCCGTGCGCATTCGGAAAAACAGCTACGGGTCCACCAGCATGACGGGCGCCTTGTTTGTGACGCGGATGCTGAGCATCGTCGGCACTGCTCGACGCCAGGGCGTCGCCGTGCTCGGCTGGCTCAAGCGTGCAAGGCATGCGTTTCGCCATCTGCTCGACCCTCCGGCGCTACTCCCCATCTGACCGTCACCTCACTCACCCAGGCGCGATTGGTCGTAACCGTTCGCGCCCCCCACCGGGGGGCTGAACGGTT
>JADMJS010000351.1 GCA_018780435.1 Myxococcales bacterium | reverse complement strand
CAACGCCGAAATCGCGGGTGGACGCCAGAGGCGCCCTGTGTCAGTGGTCTCACTCGGGCAACCCGGCGATGGTGTGGTCGGGATCCCCAGGGACGGAGCCCTCCTATGCGCCTGCTTTTCACCCGTAAACAGAACAACCTGCTCGTGCTGGCGCTGACCGCCCTGTGCTCGTGTTCGGACGCTCCCGAGCGCCAGTCCGCGGGCGCCATTGCCGATGTCGTCGATGATGCCAGCGCCGACGCTGTGGTGGACGTGGCAACTTTGGATGAGGTCGGCGCTGCCGGCGACGTCGATGTGCTCACATCCACCGATGAGGGTACCGTCGCCGACACGACCGACGTAGCGGATGTCTCTGGCGCCGAAGACTCCGACGAGGAGCTCGATAGTGTCGCTGACGAGGACACCGCGGACCTCCCCGATTCGGCCATTCCGACCGACGTCGAAACCGCGACCGACACGCCGATTACGCCGGACACGGTGCCGCCCCCCGACGTGGACCCGCCGACCGACACCGCGTCCCCGACCGACGCCCTGGACGAGCTCGACACGTCCGACTCGCCCGATGGGGCCGAGTCCGACATCACTGCTCCCGCGTGCACCGCGCACGTGGACTGCGACGATGGCGACCCGTGCACCGTCGACCGGTGCGCGCCCGACGGCGATTGCGAGAACCTGACGACGGCGTGCCGCGGCGCTTGGCCGGACGTCCTCCGGGCCCTCCCGACGAGCCCCTACGACGACCCCGTCGTCGTCATCACGCCGATCGACGAGGCCAGCGCCGTCAGCGCGCTGGGCGCGGGTGCGGACGCCGTCGCCGTCGACGCGGCGACACTCTCCGCCGTCGCTCCGGTCCTCTCGCCGTCGGACGTGCTGGTCTTCGTGCGCCTGTCGTCGTCCGACTCGGCAGGCGCCACGCTCGACACGCTGCGAGACCACGGGCTCGCGGCGCCGGGCCGACCGGCCATCTTGTCGGCCCCGACCGCGAGCCGGGCGCGGCTCATCGACGCGCGAGACCTGCTCGCGGGCGCGGACGCCGACCTCGCGCCCTTCGTTCGCATTGTGGAGCGGTTCTCGCCCGGTCAAAGCAGCGACATCAGCACCTACCAGACCGTCCTCATCGGGGCGGCCGCCGACGATGGCTTCGACGGGATCACGGTCTCCGCGACCGACGTCGACCTCTTCGGCAAGCTCGGCTACGCCCGGAGCCTCGGGCTCTGGACGGGCATCGACCCCATCCCCGTCGCGGGCGGCACAGCGCTCCTGACCGCGCTCCGCGACCGGGTGGACCTCGTCGTGACGCCGCTCCCGCCCGGCAAGGCGCGCGCGATCGTCGCGGCCCGCGACGCACGGGTCCGCCTCGATACGGCGGACGTCGAGAACGTGGGCGGCGCGATCACCTGGCAAACGAGCGACCGCACGCCGAAGACCCTGACTTTGACCGCGCCCACGGCGCCGCAGTGGCTCACGTGGCCGTCCGGTCAGGACTTCTACGGCGGCGTGCTTGAGTTCATCCGCGACGCCAACGCCGACGCGGGTGACCTGCTCGACCTCGGCAAGCAGCCCGTCACTGCGGGGATGGGGCTGGTCCTCGCCGTCGCGGTCAACTTCGATCAGCTCGGCGCGGACTTAGCCGTAGGCGAGAACCAGCACCTCGCGGGCGACTCCCAAGCTGGAGGCTACTACCTGAAGCTCGAGAAAGACGCCGCCGGCGCCATCCTTGAGTTTGGCGTACACGTCGGTGGCAGCTACCGCGTCGCCACGACGGACGCCGACGCGCTCGACGGCGACCGCTCATATCACCTCATCGGCGCGTACGACCGGGAGTCCGGTGCCGTCTCCCTCTTGGTCGACGGCGTCGTCAAATCCACCACCAATGGCGCGCCCGGTGACGTGACGGCGTCGAGCCTGACTCTTCTTGTCGGCGCCGACCCGCAGCCCGAGGGTCCGCGCTACTTCTTCGATGGCAAACTGCAACGGGTCATCGTCGCGACGCCGGGACCACAGTCGTGCAGCGCCGACGCCGCCTGTCCGGCGCCACCCTGTGGATCGACCACCTGCAACCTCGCGACCGGCCACTGCGAGGTCGTGCCCCCGCCCGGCCGTTGCGCGATCGGCGGGAGCTGCGTGGACGCGGGCGTGAACGCACCAGGCAATCAATGCCTCGTCTGCGATCCCTCTCAAGACGCACGTTCGTGGAGCCAAGGCGGCCCAGCCCTCTGGTGCGCGGGCCCGGACCGCCTCGCCGACCTTCGGTGGACCGTTCGCACGAGCACGCTGACCAACTCCGGGACGCACGACCTCCTCAGGGCCTGCGTCGGCCCCGGCGCGTGTTCGAGCTTCGACACCTTCCCGTGGGCCTACTGGACCGAGAACTCCTACCAACCCGACGACCTCGAGAGCCTCGGCCAGACCGACCTGCAACGCCGCCCCGTCACCTTGCCCCTCGCCGGACTCGATGGCCTCACCTTGGAGCTCGCCGCGCAGACTGCCGATGCCAGCGTCGCCGTGAATGGAACTGACGCATGGCGGCCCGGCTGCGTTTCCGCGGTCCTCGACGGCGAGCTCGTCTACTGCCGTGACGACTTCGGCTCCCTCCTCATCGGCTCCGAAGGCGCGACCGGCGAAGTGCCGCGATGGGTCGACCCCAACGCCACCGCGCTCGGGTGCGGCGGCTGCTACCCCGGCCGACTGTCGCACGGCCCGATGCTCGGTCGCACGACGTCGAGCTCGGCCTTGATCTGGGTCCGCACCGAGTTCCGGCGCGCGGTCGTCGTCCGTTACGGTCCAGAGAGCGCCGGCCCGCTCGAGGACGGCGCCTTCGAGACGACGCCGCAAACGACGGAGCCCACTGAGGACTTCGTGCTCGTGACCGAGCTCGACGGCCTCGAACCCGGCACCCGCTACGTCTACGAGGTCTGGGTCGACGGCGTCCTCTCGACGCCCACCGGCCTCACCTTCGAGACCGTACCAACGGGCCCCGCCAAGACCACGATCGCTTTCGGGTCATGCATCAAGCACTCGACCAATCCAGCCGAGCCCATCTTCACGCAAGTTCAGGCGGTCGCCCCGGATCTCCTACTCCTGATTGGCGACAATCATTACGGAAATCGTCCTGATTACGACAATCTTGTATTTCATCTGCTGCGGGAGCGGACTGTCCCTTCGCAAGCGGCCGTGCTCGCACGAACGCCCACGCTGGCCATCTGGGACGACCACGACTTCGCCGGCAACAACACCTACGGCGCGAACGTCCCGAAGCGGGTCGAGTCGCTCGCCGCCTTCTCACGCTACTGGGCCAACGGCAGCTACGGAGAGCCGGGGCAACCGGGCGTCTATTCGAAGCACCGGCACGGCGCGGTCGAGGTCTTCATGCTGGACACGCGCTACCACCGGGAGCCCCCTGGGACTAACGGCGACATGCTCGGTGCCGCCCAGTTAGCGTGGCTTCAGGAGGGGCTCGCGACCTCGACTGCGACCTTCAAGGTCCTCGCCGCCGGCAGCCGCTGGACGATGGCGGGCTCGGACGACTCCTGGGCCGCGTACCCGACCGAACGGAGCCTCCTCTTCGACTTCATCGCGGACGAGGGCATCTCCGGCGTCGTGTTCCTCTCCGGCGACATCCACCGCGTCGAGGTGCGGCGCCTCGATGTCGGGCAGACGCCCTACCCCTTCTGGGAGTTCGTCTCATCGCCGATGAACAACGAACACGGCACGAGCTGCACAGCGGCGGGGGGTGACATCCTCGACTACTGCAGCGCGGGCACGACGGGCGGCGTTTACGCACTCCTGAAGACGGACACCACGGTCTCGCCCGCGACGCTCACCTACGAGCTTCGTGGAAAGTCGAATGAAGTCCTCCACGCGCGTGTTCTGAGCGCCAGCGCGCTCCAGCCCTGACTCGCGGTCCGTGATCGTTCCTGCCTTCACCGCCACTTTGGAGTAAGGTCGTCCGCGCAGGAGGCACCGTGACGGAACGAGCATCGCCGGGGACTCGACGGGTCCTCATCGTCGACGACGAAAAGAACATCCTCACGAGCCTCTCCCGGTTGCTCGATCTCGAAGGGTTTGCCGTCGAGATGGCCGCCACGGCGCGCGCCGGCCTCGACAAGCTGGACGACGGCGACGTCGACGCCCTCCTCCTCGACGTGCGCTTGCCGGATATCGACGGCCTCGAGGTCCTCGCCCAGGTGCGCACGCGCTGGCCCGCGCTGCCGGTCATCATGATGAGCGGTCACGCGAACCTCGACGTGGCGGTCCGAGCCATCCAGAACGGGGCGCGCGACTTCATCGAGAAGCCTGTCGGCGCCGACCGCCTGCTCGTCAGCCTGCGCAACGCGCTCGCGTTCCACGACCTGAAGCGCAGCCACGACGCCCTCGAAGCGGAGCGCAGCAAAACCAACGCGATCGTCGGCTCGGGCCGCGCCATCGCCGAGCTCCGGGAGCAGATCACCCTCGCCGCCCCGTCGAAAGCCCGGGTCCTCATCACGGGCGAGAACGGCACCGGAAAGGAGCTCGTCGCCCGCGCCGTCCACGACGGCAGCCGGCGCGCCTCCGGGCCCTTCATCAAGGTCAACTGCGCCGCTATCCCGGCCGAGCTCATCGAGTCGGAGCTCTTCGGACACGAACGAGGCGCGTTTACAGGCGCGATGAAGGCACACAAGGGCAAGTTCGAGCAAGCCAGCGGCGGCACGCTCTTCCTCGATGAGATCGGCGATATGCGGCTCGACGTGCAAGCCAAGCTCCTGCGCGTTCTTCAGGAGGGGGAAGTCGACCGCGTCGGCGGGACCACCCCCATCCGTGTCGACGTCCGCGTCCTCGCCGCGACCAACAAGGACCTGACGGCCGCCATCGACGCCGGCCAGTTTCGCGAAGACCTCTATTACCGAATCAACGTCCTACCGATCCGCGTGCCCGCCCTCCGTGAGCGGCTCGAAGACCTGCCGGCACTGGTCGAACACTTCATGGCGCTCTCATGCTACGAGAACGATCGCCGCACGAAGGCCATCGACGCCGAGGCGCTGTCCCTGCTCGCCCGACATGACTGGCCCGGCAACATCCGAGAGCTGCGTAACCTCTGCGAAAGACTGGTGATCTTGAGCGCCGCTGACGCCGTGACCGTCCGCGACATCGCCCGTGCCTTGCCGAGCATGCGTCCGGTCAAGGCCACCTCGGGCTATCAGCGCGGCCGCGCCCTGCGCGACATGGTCGATGACGCCGAGCGGCAGCTCATTCAAGCCGCCCTCGACGACTTCGATGGCCAGATGACCAAGGTCGCCGACGCGCTCGGGCTTGAGCGAAGTCACCTCTACAAGAAATTGAAGTCACTCGGTCTTGAGCGCTGACAGGCCCGGGAGAGTCACTCCTCGGAGGGCTCTTCTTCGGTCGGGGCCGGCTCGATCCACTTCACCTTCCAGGCTTTGAAGCGGAAGGAGGAGATCTCGTCGACGTCTTCGGGGCCCGTGGGCCGCTCGATCTTGTGGTTCACGAGGCAGAATACGGTCTTGCCGTCGGCCGACCATACGACCTCCTTCAAGATCGCCTTGCCGATCAGCTTGCGGCCTTCCTCCTGCTTGAGCGGGATGGAGCCGAGGATGCCCACGCGGCCTTCGCGCATCACCATGATGTCGTAGTTCTTGCGCTTGTTGTCGGGCGCGCCAAAGACCGTGTAGCGGCCGGACGGATCGACCTGCTCGACGACGGCTTCGACTTTGAACTTCTTCTTGCGCTGGTCTTTGACCTTCTTGAGCTCGTCGTTGCGGTTGTCGGTCGGGATGGCCTTCTTGACCTTGCCCGTCTCGATCTCCCGGATCTGCAGGAAGATCCCCTGGTTCGGATCTTCCATGCGGACGAGGACTTGCGTGAGCTCCTCATCAAACGCGATGAGGGAGAGGCGCACCTCGGTCTGCGCCCTCGCGCCGGACGATACGAGGAGCGTCGTGGCGAGAAGCGCGGCGAGGCCGGCGAAGCGTGACGTGGTGCGAGAGTAGAGAGCCGTGTGCTGCAAGCCGGTCACCCGATCAGATCACGAAGATCTTGCTGAACGAAGTTGCCTTGTCGCTGCGCGGGAACTGCCATTGCCCGACGAGCTTCTTGAGACAACCGCCGACGGTGGGGTTCGCCATCCCGTCTACCTCGATGGAGTTCACGCTCGCTTCACCTGTCGGCGTGATGCTGAAAGAGAGGCGGACCTTGGCGGGGAGGTCGTCGGCCTTGCACGTCGCGAACTTCTTGAGCGAACGCGCGATGAGGTTGTCGACCTGATC
Organism: Myxococcales bacterium; assembly: GCA_018780435.1. Taxonomy (GTDB): domain Bacteria; phylum Myxococcota_A; class UBA9042; genus SXOO01. Next base: position 2,356 of record JADMJS010000351.1, on the reverse strand, counting down.
GCTGGTCACGGCGGGGCCCGTCGCGGGGTTGCCGAGCGACGGGAGCGCGATGGGCGCTTCGGTCTTGCCGGCGCTGTCCGCCACGGCGAGCGCCTTCTCGACTTCAGCAGCCTTCTTCTGGAGCGGCGTCGCCTCGGGACCGGACACCTCCGGCGGCGGCACCGCGACCGACGGTGCGGCCTTGGGCTCACCGCCCACGACGACTTTCGCCCGCGGAGCGCCACCGTTGGACGGCGTCTCCATGGTGACGGTGATGGTCTCGCCGCCATCGACTTCCGTCTCGCCCTGGGCGTTAGCGCGCGCGAGCGCTTCCTGATCGAGCTCGACGTGGTGCGTCGCGACCACACGTGGCCGGCGGTCGTGACGCGCAGTCGCCGCGGCGGGCTCGAGAGGCTTGGAGGTCACTTCGACGCCAGACCCGGGCGCGCCGCCAACGACCTGGGCTGCCGGGGCGGCTGGTTCGAGCGGCTTCTGCGTCGAGAAGTACCAGGCAAGCCCCGCGATACCACCTGCGATAAGAAGAGCGACGGCGACGGCGACGAACTTGCTGGCGCGCTGCTTCTTGTTCAGCCGGATGACGACGCTGAACTCCTGAGCGAGCCCCTTCATCTCGTCTGCCGTCGGTGGCCGCGCGGCGAGCTCGACGATCTCGGACGGACGGCCACTCACGAGGTCCGAGCCTGACTCGATGCGAGGTGCTGCCGCGGTCGAGAGCGCGGCGAGATCGGCTTCGGTCAGCGGTTTGTCGGCGTCCGGTTCTTCGCCGCGGCTGAAGAAGGCGTCCTCGACCACTGAGATGGTGCGAGTCGGCGCCTTCGGGATGGCCCAGACTGGATCGGCAGCCGCTCCACCCTTCGACGCTCCCGCCATCGCGGCAGGTGGCGGCGGTGGTGGCTTGGCGGCGGCCGGCATCGGCGGTGGCCCGGCCGGCGGCTTCGCGATGGGGGGCGGCGCGCTCGACACCACGTCGGGTGCCGACAGCACGTCGCTGGCAGTGGACTGCTCGACGGAACGAGTGGCCTCCGCCTGCGCCGGGGCCGTGTCGACGCCGACTGGGGCGATGGGGACCGTGCTACCGGGCTTCTGCGCTTCGAGCTCGGAGAGGAAGTCGAGGACCGCTTGGTCGGACGCCGCGTTCGGCACCGGGCCTTCCGGCTCGGACGATGCGGAAGGCCCGGGAAAGGCCATCTGAATCGTCTGGTCCGCGTTCTCGTCGTCGCTCTCGTCCGGGACCGCCGCGGGTGCTACCACCACGGGCGCTGGATCGGGGCGGGTGAGCGCCTCAAGCAGGGCCTCGTCGTCTTCGATGGACGGCGTGGATGGGGCGGCGGCGACCGGTGCCGGCACTGGTTCGGGCGCCGGCTCGGGTTCCGGCGCCGGTTCGGGGGCCGGTTCGGGTTCCGGCGCCGGTTCGGGGGCCGGTTCGGGTTCCGGCGCTGGTTCGGGTTCCGGCGCTGGTTCGGGGGCCGGCTCGGGTTCCGGCGCTGGTTCGGGTTCCGGCGCTGGTTCGGGTTCGGGGGCCGGTTCGGGTTCCGGCGCTGGTTCGGGCTCAGTGGCCGGCTCGGGTTCCGGCGCCGGCTCGGGCTCGGCCACCGCGACGGGCGCCGGCTCGGGAGCGGCCGTAGTTGCTCCATAACCGGCGAGCCCGAGCGAATCGATGTCGATGGCCGAGAGCTCCATCGTATGCGCGGCGGGACGCGGGACCGGGCGTACTTCAGCCGGCTCGGGAGGGGCCGCTGGTGCCGGCTCCGGTGGAGGGGCTTCTGCAGTGACCTGCGGGAGCGAATCCGGTGCCGGTTCGGCATGCACGCCCGCGCTGCCGGCCGCGCGAACGGCGTCGTCGAGCTCGGAAGAAGTCGCGCTGGACGCCGAGAGGTCGGGCATCTGCATGAGGATGGTGCGTGCGGATTGGTTCTGCTGGCTTTCGCGAAGCGTGGTCTGGAACTCGACGATCGTGTCGAGGTGGGCCCAATTGGCCATGCCTGGGCGCCAGACGTAGCTACGATCGGTCAGGTCGCCGTCGATGATGAGCGATTCGACGTCCGCGGCAGTCAAGGGGCCGCGTCGTTCGCGGCCGATGGCCACGTGCCAAATCGCCATGGTCGGGGCCTGCGCCCCGGCGTCGAGAGGCCGCGCGATCCGGAGCGACGTGACGCTGACGGTGCGAGCAGGCGCGGGCTGGTCGGGCGACTCCGAGATGACGTCGGCTGGCGGGGCCCCAGGACCACGCAGCACGATCATCGCGTCGCAGTTCTTGCAACGGATCTTGAGTACACGCCCGGCGGCTTTGTCGTCGGCGATGCGGTAGCGGCTATGGCATCGAGCGCACTGAAACTGCAAAGCCCACCCCTAAGAA
>JADMJS010000290.1 GCA_018780435.1 Myxococcales bacterium | reverse complement strand
ACGCTCCGGGCGTTTCTCGACATCTTCCTTGCTCCCGTACGACATCGCTTCGGCCTGCTCGGTCCGAAGAACAGCGGCATCCTAGCCATCGCGGCCTCCGCGGATGGGAGGTCGAGGCCAATCCACGGGACACGATTTCGCTGCATCTTCGGCCGGTGACTCCGAGCATGACGGGCGTGGCGTCGCGCCCCATCATCTGCTTTCGTGACGCGCGACGGCCGGCACGGCACACTCCTGTTCGATGGTAAGACGCATCCTCCTCATCGACGACGATATCGAGTTCCGAGCGAGCCTCGCCTCCGCACTGACAGCGCTCGGGCACGACGTAAAGGAGGTCGGCTCGGCCAAGGACGCGGACTTCGCATTATTGCAGCAGCGGCCAGACCTGGTCGTCGTCGACGGCCTACTGCCCGATGCCACCGGGATCGACTGGATTGCACGTCGCCGACGCGTCGGAGACGACACGCGTATGGCGTTCGTGTCGGCGTTCTGGCGCGATCCCGGCTCGCATGCGCGGCTCCGCGAGGAGCTTGGCGTCAGCCTCATCGTCCACAAGCCCCTGGATGTCTCCTCGCTGGCAAGCGAGCTCGACGCGCTCTTTGGCTCTGCCCTTCAGCTCACCGAACGTGTACGCGACGTCCTCTCGACGCTGCGAATGCAATACGGCGCGAAGCTCCCAGGTCGCCTCGCGGACGCGGAGCGGCTCATCGCCGATGCGCGCCTCCGTGGGACGCGCGACGCACTCGATGCGGCCATCAGCATCGCCCACCGCTTGCGCGGGACGGCCGGCAGCTACGGCTTCACAGGCGTCAGCAGCGCGTTCGGGCGCATCGAAGAGTCCCTGCGCGGCGTGGTGACGTCCGGCGAGTGTCCACCGCCGGAAGGCCCTCAGGGCACACTCTGGCACGACGTCGACGTGGCTCTCGCCGAAGCACGCGATGGCGTCGTCACCGCCCCGCGGCGGCTCGACATGGGGGCCCTCGCGGGATCGCCACCCGGTCGGGTCCTCGTGGTCGACGACGATCCGGACTTCCTGCGCCTCGTGGGCACCATCGCGACGCGGAGCGCCATCGACGTTATCCCGGCCACGACGGTCGACGAGGCGCTGGCTATCGCGAGCGTCCTTCCTATTGACGGCGCCATCGTCGACGTCGACCTCGGGGGGCAGCCCTCTTTTGCCCTGGTTCGCCAGCTGCGCTTCCTACCGCGTCACGAGCAGCTCCCCGTCGCCTTCGTCTCTGCCAATTCGAGCCTACAGACACGGGCCGCAGCGGCCCACGCCGGGGCCATTCGTTTCCTCTCGAAGCCCGTCGAGCTCGACTCGGTGCTGGACCTCGCCGGTGAGCTGGTCTCTCTCTCCCGTCGCAACCGACCTCGGGTCCTCGTGGTGGACGATGACGATGACTTTGCCGAACACGTCGTCGCCCTCCTCGGCGCCGCCTCCATCGACACGAAGACCGTCCACGACGCCGACACGGCGCTTGAGTCGATGGACACCTTTCGGCCCGACCTGGTCCTCGCGGATATCTTCCTGCCGAAGATCACGGGTCTCGACCTCTGCCGCACCATTCGCCTGACACCGCGATGGGACGAGGTTCCGATCGTCCTCGCGACGGGGCGAGGCGATCGCGAGACTCTCGTCGCGGCCTTCGCCGCCGGTTGCGACGACTACCTGACCAAACCCGTGCTCCCAGAAGAGCTCCTGACGCGCGTGCGCGTCCGCTTGGATCGCGCTCACTTGATGCGCCGCGCCTCGGAGATCGATCCGACGACCGGGCTCATGATCCGACGAGCCTTCGCCCGCCAGCTCAACGCGGCCATCCAGGAGGCGCGACGTCACGGCCGCCCACTCACGCTCGCGCTCATCGACCTCGATCGCTTCAAACAGGTGAACGACGAGCAGGGGCACATGGCGGGAGACCGGGTGCTCGAAGGTATCGGCGCCTTGATGCGGCGCAGCTTCCGCGTCTACGACATCATGGGTCGTTGGGGCGGCGAAGAGCTCATCGTCGTGCTCCCAGGCGAGTCCCCCAAGGTCGGGGCCGGCGTGGTCGAGCGGCTCTTGGCCGAGGTTCGCGACCTGCCCTTTGAAGGCGAACGCGGCACCTTCCACGTCTCGTTCACTGCGGGGATCGCATCCTGTCCGGATGACGGTGACACGCTGGAAGCGCTCGTGTCGGTCGCCGACGAACGCCTCTACATGGGCAAACGAAGTGGTCGAAATCGCGTCATCCAGCCCGAGTCCACGTCCGACGAGGACTGAGCTGCCCGCAGCAGCACCGGCGTGTACGGGCACCCACGACGGCATGTTCGAGGTGGCCCGGTGCCGAGGGCCCGCCGCGTCAGGGGCGTGCGCCGGCTTCGATCGCTTCGAGGAGCTTTCGAGCGCCCTCTTCCGGGACGCCAACGATGCGAAAGCGACTCGCGAAGAGCTGAACTGACGCGTCCTTCCGAAGCGTCAGCATCAGGCCCCCTCGAGGACCGATGTAGTCCGCGAGTGCGCCCAGCCCGACGTCGAAGCCAACCCCGACTGCCAGCGCGCCGAGGCCAAAGATGGCGATGGGCACATAGCTCGCCTGAATCCCGTCGACGATCCAGCCCACGCCGACGATGGCGCCCAGCAGGAGCCCGAGCGCGCCGAGCAGGAGGAGCATGTGTGGGTAACGGCGCTCGTAGCCGACCATCAGCACGTCCTTGCCGAGCACGACCTCTTCCGACTCCGAGATCGTGCGCCCCAGAAGGCGCGAGGTCCGGGTGAGACGAAGTCGGTCGCCGTCGAAGCGCACCCGGCACTCCGACTCGAAGCCCAAGAGGTGGCGGGCCGCGAGGATGACGATCCATCGGAAGAGCAGGTAGCCGCTCAGGATTTGGAGCACCTTGACCGGCATCGGCACGAGCCACTGCCGCATCCCCCCAACCACTTCGGTGCCGTCCGTCGAATCTCGCCGAGCTTCCGTCGTCACACGCGCCCCCTCACTCGTCACTGCCGGCCGCCATGAACTCGAGCAACAGCTGCTTCTGCTTTTTCGAGAGCCGCTTCGGGACCACGACCGCCACGTGGGCGTGGTGATGACCGCGCCCATTCCCGTTGAGACGCGGGATCCCCTTCCCACGCAACGTGACTACTTCGCCATGCTGTGTGCCGGGGAAGACGTCGATCTTGGCCTTGCCGTCGAGCGTTTCGACCTCGATCTCCCCACCGAGCGCCGCCACGGCGAACGGCACGTCGACCTCGGCATGCACGTCGGCGTCTTCACGCGAGAAGAGCTCGTGTTCCTTGATCGCGATCATCACCACGAGGTCGCCCGGCTGGCCGCCCGGCGGTGCGGGCATGCCCTCGCCCGGCTTCCGCACGCGGGTGCCGTTGTCGACGCCCGCCGGGATGTTCACGGTCACCTTGACCGGCTCCTTCACTACGCCCTGACCGCGACAGACCTTGCACGGGGTCGCGATCATCTCGCCAGCACCGCCACAGCGAGTGCACTGCACCTGCATGCGCAGGATCCCCTGGCTCATGATCACGACGCCACGCCCAGCGCACTGGACGCAAGGGGTCTTCTTGGTGCCGGGCTCGGCGCCCGACCCCTCACAGGGCTTGCACTTGGCTTGGCGATGAAACTCGAGGGTCTTGGCCACGCCGAACGCGGCTTCTTCGAAGGTGAGCTCGAGCTCGTAGCCGAGATCCTGGCCCTTGCCCGGCCCGCGTCGGCGATTGAAGCCGAAGAGGTCGCCGAACATGTCGCCGCCGAAGATGTCGCCCATTCGGGAGAGGATGTCCTCGATCCCGCCGGAGGCGCCCTGATAGCCGCGCTGCTCGAGGCCGGCATGGCCGAACTTGTCGTAGATGTTGCGTTTGTCGTTGTCGGAGAGGACTTCGTAGGCCTCCGACACCTCTTTGAACTTCTCTTCCGCCGACGCGTCCCCCGGGTTCTGATCCGGGTGGTACTTCATCGCCAGCTGACGATAAGCAGTCTTGACGGCCTTGCCGTCCGCATCGCGGGCGACGCCCAGAACTTCGTAGTAGTCGCGCTTCTGTGCCATGGTCTCGCCGTGCTCTCCAGCGGCGCCTTAGAGCATCCGTTCAGGGAGAGGTCAAGATTGGAGCGGCGGCTGCCGCCATTGTCTGCGGCCCTGTGCCCCGACTGGGCTCCCGTCACCGGCCGCTCACACCGTCTGTCTTGTGAGGCCCGGGGCCCTATGGTATCCCGCGCCGCGCCTGCCGCAGGCAGACGTTCGGGCAAGATAGGACGCCCGAGCAGTGCCCGCATCGGCGATGTGGAGAAAGTCATGACGATCGAACGCAAGCTCCCGAAGTATTTGAGCAAGATCCGCAATATCGGGATCATGGCCCACATCGACGCCGGCAAGACCACCGTGAGCGAGCGCATGCTCTTCATCACGGGCAAGACTCACAAGATGGGCGAAGTGCACGACGGCGAAGCGACCATGGACTGGATGGTCCAGGAGCAGGAACGCGGCATCACCATTACGTCCGCGGTTACGCAGTTCCAGTGGAAGGGAATGGAGTTCCACCTCATCGACACGCCCGGCCACGTCGACTTCACCATCGAAGTCGAGCGCTCCCTGCGCGTGCTCGACGGCGCCGTCGCTGTCTTCGACGCGGTCCACGGCGTCGAGTCGCAGACCGAGACCGTTTGGCGTCAAGCGAACAAGTACAAGGTTCCGCGCCTCTGCTTTGTGAACAAGCTCGACCGCATCGGCGCCGACTTCGAGCGCGCTATGGCCTCCATCCACGAGCGCCTCGGGAAACACTGCGTCCCCATTCAGCTCCCCGTCGGCGCGGAGTCGGGCTTCAAGGGCGTGGTCGACCTCGTCCGCATGCAGGCCTACCTCTGGTCCAGTGAAGATCCGGCCCACTTTGCGACCGTCGCGCCCCCCGACATGGCAGCAGCCACCCTCGCGCGCGACGCCATGCTCGAGCGCGTCGCCGACGTGGACGACGCCATCGCCGAAGCCTACCTCGACGGGCAGGAGATCCCGGTCGACACGCTCGTCGCCGCGCTCCGAAAAGCCACCATCGCGGGTGTCATGGTCCCGGTCCTCTGCGGCTCGGCGCTTCACAACAAGGGCATCCCGCCGCTCCTCGACGCGGTCGTCGACTACCTCCCGTCACCGGGCGACATCCCCGACATCACGGGAACGCTGCCCGTCTTCGACGCCAAGGGTCTGGTCAAGACGGACGAGCCAACCCTGATCACACGCCCACCCGACGACAAGGCGCCACTGGCTGCACTGGCCTACAAGGTCCAGATCATGGAGGACGGGCGCCGCATGGCCTACGTCCGGATCTACTCGGGCACCCTCGTAGCTGGCGAGCCGGTCTTCAACACGACGCGCCGCCAAGAAGAGAAGCCCGCCCGCCTCTTCGAGATGCATGCGAACAAGCGCACCAAGATCGAGAAGGCCACGGCGGGTTACATCGTCGGCGTGATGATGCGTCACGCCTACACGGGCGACACGCTCTGCAGCCCGAAGCACCCGATCCTGCTCGAACCCGTCGGCCTCTACGAGCCCGTCATCAGCCAGACCATCGAGCCCAGCTCGCTCCGGGAGCGCGACAAGCTCCTCGAGACCCTCGGCAAGCTCGGCGAGGAAGATCCAACCTTCCGCTGGGAGGAAGACAAGTCCACGGGCGACCTCCTCATTCGAGGCATGGGCGAGCTCCACCTCGACGTGCTCGCGGACCGCATCAAGCGCGAGTTTGGCGTGGACGTGCGCGTCGGAAAGCCGCAGGTGGTCCTACTTGAGACCGTGGTCAAGTCGGCCGACGCCACCGGGCTCTTCCTCCGGGATACCGACGAGGACAAGATCCACGGCGAAGTCCGCGTGCGCGTCGAGCCGAACGAACGCGGCCAAGGGATCCGCTTCGAGAACGCAGCGACCGACGCCTTCATCACACCGGCGTTGCTGGCTGGCATTCGTGAAGGTGCGCTCGAAGGCACCAAAGCCGGCCCCCTGGGCGGCTTCCCGATGGACGACGTGGTGGTCACGCTCCTCGGCGCGACCTGGCGCGACGGCCTCTCGCAGCCTCTCGCGTTCAAGATCGCAGGCAGCATCGCCGTCCGCGAAGCCGCCAAAAGCGCCGGAACCGCCTACCTCGAGCCGATCATGCGCGCCGAGGTCACCGTACCGGACGAGAACGTGGGGGAGGTCATCGGCTCGGTCAATCAGCGCCGCGGCCAGGTCGAGAACATCTCGGACGCCGGCGTGGGCGCCAAGCTGGTGGAGTGCGACGTGCCGCTCCAGCGTATGTTTGGCTACTCGACCGAGCTCCGAAGCATCACGCAGGGCCGCGGCAACTTCCAGATGCGCTTCGCCCGCTACGATCGGGTCTGAGTAGCCCCAGCGCCCCTCACACCCCGAGCTCGAGCCGGCGCGCGAACGCCGACGGCAGGTTGGCGGCCATGATCTTGTCTGCCGCTGCCGCGATGTCGTAGCCCACGCGGATGTAGGTGACGCTGCGCTCTTGGGTGTCCCAGATGATGGAACAGGCGCGCTGGTCCCGATCCCGCGGCTGCCCAACGCTGCCCGCATTGAACACGTACTTGATCCCACCGCGAATCTGAAAACGCGGAGCTTGGTCGAGCTGCAGCGTCATCCGCTCGGTCACGAGGTAGGCCGTCGTCAGGTGCGAGTGCCCCACGAAGGTGACGTGGGACAGCTCCTCGACGTGGTCGCTGAGCATCGCCGCCTTGTCGAGCGAGAAGACGTATTCAAATGTCTCCACGTCGACGGGGGCCCCGTGACAGAAGCTCGTGTCGTTTTCCCGAATGACGAAGGGCAGCGCTGCGAGCCAGTCTTTGTTCCGATTCGAGAGCGTCTTCATCGAGTAGAGGAGCGCCTGCTGCGCGAGCGCGTTGGCGTGGTTCATGTCGTAGCGGCCGACGGCGGCGGCGTCGTGGTTTCCTATGACACAGAGATCGGCGTGCTCCCTCACGATGTCGACGCACGCGTCCGGGTCCGCGCCATAACCGACGATGTCGCCGAGGCATGCGAGGCGGTCGATGCCGGCGCCATAGAGCACCGCGAGGGTAGACTCGAGCGCCTCGCGATTGCCGTGGATGTCCGAGATGATGCCGTAGCGCATGGTGCTCCTCGCGGGCGGCACGCATGCCCCGCGGTCCTGTTTCCAGATTCGCTGCCGCCCGAGAGACGGAACGGGCCTCTATCCCCCAATTCAAGGCGGAATTTCGTCGTGAGTGCACGCCGGTCTTTTCACGACCGCGTGCGGCGACGACGCGGAAGGCCGGGTGACACTGAGTCTCACTTCAGGCTAGGCTCCACGCTGCGAACGACCGTCGCCGCTCATCCGTGAGCGGTCACCCCGTCGCCTCCCAACGCCCTCGAGGTCTCATGCTCCTACGTCGACTCGCGCCTCTCCTGCTCACCCCTACCCTCGCTTTCGCGTCGTGGCCGAATGGCGAAACAGCGAACCCACGCGACGCTTACCCAAATGATCCTGGATACATCCAGTTCAACGACAAGGGTGAAGTCACGGGCGGGCAGTGGAACCTGTGGTCCTTCGTCCCGGAGAACTGGGCGAAGAACAAGGACTTCCGACAGGCCGAAGTCGCGATGGGCACGGGTATCCACGCTGACCGCGCGTGGCAGCGGACGACCGGAGATCGGCGCATCGTCATCGCGGTACTCGACTCGGGGATCAACTGGGACAACGGGGACGTTCGCAACAAGCACTTCCTGAACAAGGCGGAGCTCGGGAACTGCAAGCCGACCCCGAAAGACGGCGCGGACGCCTGGGACGTCGATGGGTCGGGCTCCTTCAACATCGCCGACTACCTCGCCGTCGATCCCGCTTGGGGCACGGCGAAGGACGCCGAAGGCAACAAGAATGGGAACCTCGACCCCGAGGACCTCATCCTGACGTGCTCCGACGGTGTCGACGACGACGGGAACGGCTTCACGGACGACATCTCGGGCTGGGACGCCTTCGACAACGACAACAATCCGAAAGACGACACCCGCTTCGGCCACGGCACGGGAGAAGCCCGCGATTCCGGCTCCGAAGGCAATGACGGCAAAGGCGACATCGGCGTCTGCCCCGAATGCACCATCCTGATGGTGCGCGTCGGGGACTCGTTCGTCGTCGACGTCAATGACTTCGCGACGGGCACGATCTTCGCGGTCGACTCCGGCGCTCACGTGGTGCAAGAGGCGCTCGGCTCCCTGAACAACAACCCCTACGCGGTCGCCGCCATCGAATACGCGTACCGGAACGACGTGGCGATGGTCGCGAGCGCGGCGGACGAGCTCAGCTTCCACCACAACATGCCGGGGACGAACAACCACACGCTCTACGTCCACGCCATCGTGTACGACGGCACGAGCGCGGGGAAGTCCACGACCTTCCTCAACTTCAATAACTGCACGAACTTCGGTGGGCAGCTCATCCTGTCGACGCCCGGCAGCGGCTGCAGCTCGGAGGCCACGGGGATCACGGCCGGCCATGTCGGCCTCATCCACTCGGCTGCGATTGGGCGCAAAGTCCCGCTCGACCCGCCGCTGAGCGCGGAAGAGATCCGCGGCATCCTCATCCAGAGCGCCGACGACATCCATGTCCCAGAGTCGGCCACCGACAAGTCCAAGTTCCCGAGCCGCGTCGGCTGGGACTGGCACTTCGGCTACGGCCGCAACAACGCACGCACCTCGGTCGACCTAGTCCTCGACGACCAGATCCCGCCGGAGGCCGACATCGAAGCCCCGCTCTGGTTCGAGCCGATCGACGTCCTGAAGCGCAACGTGGTCGCCATCACGGGACGCGTCGGCGGCCGCATCGATGGTCTGGCGCCGCGCTACGACAACTACACGTGGACCCTCGAGTATGCACTCGGGGTGGATCCGGTGGACGGTTGGGAGACGATCACCACCGGCAACACCGCCGTGGGCGGCCCTGCGTCGGCCAAGCTCGCGGACTGGGACGTCAAAGAAGTCAGCAAACGAATCGACTATACGAAGGCGCTCGAAGATCCCCACCAGTGGTCGATCACCCTGCGCCTTCGCGTCGAGTCCACGTACAACGGCGAGACGCTCGACAACGAGTTCCGGAAGACGGTGCACCTCATCGTCGACGACACCCTCCTGCCGGGCTTCCCGAAGAACATGGGCGCGTCCATCGAAGGCTCCGGCAAGATTGTCGATCTCGATGGTGACGGCGGTGAAGAGTTCATCTTCGTCTCCACTGACGGTGCGGTCCACGCATTGAAGGCCGACGGCTCCGACGCGCCGGGTTTCCCCGCGTGGCTCCCGAAGCGCCCCGAGATGAACGTCGCGGGCCCGAACATCGCGGGGATCTGCGCGTTCCGACAGGACAAATCGGGCTGCATTCCAGCCGGTGGCGTCGATCCAGAGACGAACCGCGAGTGGTCGATGATGGGCCCGGCCGTGGGCGCGCTGACCGGTGACATCGCCGATGGCCTCTTCGTCGTCGTGACGACGTGGGACGGCGGCGCGTTCGTGTTCGACCAAAAGGGCGAGCTACAGCCGGGCTGGCCGCAGCGCGTTCGCTCCGAGTTCACGGGCGTGACCAACCCCGACCGCATCATCGACGAAGGCTTCTTCGGCGCGCCTACGCTCTACGATCTCGATGGCGACACCGATCTCGAGATCATCGCCGCGGGCATGGACGGCTACCTCTACGTCTGGCACCACGACGGCTCCCCGATGGCAGGCTGGCCGCTGCTCATCCACGACCCCATCGAAGAGGGCCAGTCGCGCATGATCATCACGCCGGCTGTCGGCGACGTCGACGCGGACGGCCAGCCGGACATCGTCGTCTGCACCAACGAGGTCTACGGCAAGAACGAGGGCCGCGGCTACCTCCTCAAGTGGACGGGCGCGCCGGACACCAGCGACACGACCGCCGCCTTGAAGGACGGCTGGCCGGTGACGCTGACCGGCCTCATCGTCGAGACCCTCCCGGTCGTCGGGACGGGCTGCCCCACCAACCCGGCGCTCGCCAACCTCGACGACGAGCCGGGCCTTGAGATCCACCTCGACGCCATCGCCTTCGCGCCCCAGATGTGGGACGCGGACGGCAGCCCCTTCGAGCGCGACGGCGCGGTCCTCCAGGTGAATCAGTTCGACTTCGGCCTGAAGTCGAACTCGCAGGACACCCCGGCCTACACGCTCATGAACCACGGCATCTTCTTCGAGTTCGATGGCCAGCCCGGCCTTGAGTTCGCCAAGGGGACCGCCGGCTTCGACTTCGCGTTGGTCTTCGCCGAAGGCGGGAAGCGCGCCGTCTTCGACCACCAGCTCTCCATTTGGGGCATGGACGACGGCAACTACCTGAACGCGTGGCCGCGCGTGATGGACGACTGGCAGTTCTTCGTCAGCCCCGTCGTCGCCGACATTGATGGCGATGGCGCCGTGGAAGTGATCAACACGTCGGCCGGCTACCTCGTCCGCGCCTTCAACCTTGATGGCAGCGAAGTCCCCGGCTTCCCGAAGAACACGGGCGGCTGGATCACCGCAGCCGGCACCTTCGGCGACATCGACGACGACGGTAACTTCGACCTCGCCACCACCACCCGCAACGGCTGGGCCTTCGCGTGGAAGCTGAACGGCCCGCGCTCGGGGCGCATCGAGTGGCAGACCTTCGGGCACGACCTCCACAACACCAACAACTACGAAGAGCCGGTGGCGCTCTATAACGACTACGAGGCGCCGACCGACGGCACGGACGCCACAGACGGCGTGGATGCCACCGACGCCGTCGATGGCGTCGACGCGACCGACGCGGTCGATGGCACCGACACCACGGACGCGACCGACGGCGCAGACGCGACCGACGGCACCGACGCCGCCGACGGGACCGACGGGGCCACGGACGCAACGGACGCCCAAGACGGCGCCACGGACGACGTCGGCGCGACGCCGCCCGCCGCCAGCGACGACGGGTGCACCGCCGCGCCGAGCACCACGCGAGGACCGGCCGCCGGCCTCGTGCTGATGCTGCTCGCCATCGGCGCCATTCTGCGCCGCCGCGCCACGCGCTGACGATAAGGCCGGGGCGGGCGGGACCACCCTGCCCGCCTCGCCTCGACTCCGTCGGCACTTTCCCCTTTAGAACGAGCTAGTTGGAGGCGGGCTGACAGTCCGCAGTGACGGCTTCGGTCATCACGCGGGTCGCCCACGCCGGGTCGGCCGCGGCCGCCGCAGCCCATTGGGCCGTAAAGTCAGCGGCGTCTTTGAACCCGCCGGCCTTATCGATGGCGTCAGCGCCGGTGCGATCCTGCCGCTTCAAGAGGCAGGCGCGAGCGCGCCACGCCGTCTCGAGCGCGCCTCGGCGGCCATCCGCCGAGGGCGCGTTCTCGGACGGCGCAGGGGGCACCGTCCCTTCAGCCGAGGGCTCGGCCGCGACCGGGGGGGCGGGTGCCTCGGCCGTGGCGGGGCCTGGCTCAACGCCTTGCGCCGGGGACTTCGGCGCCGCCGCCTCAGGCGCTGAAGCCCCTGGTACGGCAGCGCCGTCGCTCCCACCGGACTTGCACGCGACCACCAGCAGGAGCGCCAGTGGCGCGAGGATGCGCTCACGCATCGCGGCTGTCTCCCGTCTCGCCCGTGTCTGGGGGCGTGAAGATCATGCCGGCGTAGACCGCCGCGTCGCCGAGCTCGGCTTCGATTCGAAGGAGCTGGTTGTACTTGGCCACGCGCTCGGAGCGGCACAGCGAGCCCGTCTTGATCTGGGACGCGTTGGTCCCGACGGCGAGATCCGCGATGGAGGTGTCTTCCGTCTCCCCGCTGCGGTGACTCAGAATGGTGCCGTAGGCAGCCCGTTGCGCGAGCTGTATGGTCTCCAGCGTCTCGGAGACCGTGCCGATCTGGTTCGGCTTGATGAGGATGGCGTTGGCGGCCCCGGTCCCGATCCCCGTCTCGAGGCGTTCGGGGTTGGTCACGAAGAGGTCGTCGCCCACGAGCTGAACCTGGTCTCCGAGCGCCGCAGTGTGGGCGCGCCAGCCGTCCCAGTCGTCTTCGGACATGCCGTCTTCGATGGAGGCGATGGGGTATTTGGCACACCAACCCTGATAGACCGACGAGAGGTCGCCGGACGTCAGGAGCCCTCCTTCGAAGCGGTAGAGCTTCTTCTCGGCGTCATAGAACTCGGTCGCGGCGACGTCGAGCGCGATGGAGATCTCCGCGTCAGGCTCGTAGCCACATCGTTCAATGGCCTCTACGAGGAGCGTCAGCGCCTGTTCGTTGTTTTCGAGCCGTGGCGCGTAGCCCCCTTCGTCGCCGACGCCGGTCGAAAGTCCACGTTCACGCAGGGTCTTCTTGAGCGTGTGGAAGATCTCGGCCCCCGCCCGCAGCGCCTCCCGGAACGAGGTGAAGCCGTGAGGGACCAACATGAACTCTTGGATATCGAGCCCGTTGTCGGCGTGTGCACCGCCGTTGATGACGTTCATGAGTGGGACGGGGATGGTGTTCGCCAAGAGCCCGCCGATGTGGCGATAGAGAGGAACGCCACGGGCGGTCGCCGCAGCCCGTGCCGCCGCCAAGGAGACCGCCAGGATCGCGTTCGCGCCGAGCCGAGACTTGTTGTCCGACCCATCGGCGGCGATGAGCGCCGCGTCGATGCCCTCTTGATTGGTCGCATCGAGCCCACGAACCGCATCGAAGAGGGGGCCACGCGCGTTCGCGACGGCGTTCAAGACGCCTTTCCCGTGGTAACGCGACGTGTCGTGGTCGCGTAGCTCGAACGCCTCATGTGCGCCGGTGGAAGCGCCGGAGGGCACCATCGCCCGCGCGCGCGCCCCTCCGGACAGCCCAATCTCGACCTCGACGGTCGGGTTACCGCGCGAGTCGAGGATCTCACGTGCTACGAGCTGAATGATGGACGTGGACATGGGCCCTCCCTTGAGGCAACGGCGCCCGAGGACTGTCCTCCGGGGCGGCGGGAGTGTGGCAAGCGCGCCCGTCATCGTCAAACTGCCACCGGGCGAAGGTGAATGACGATCGAGCGCAGCGCCGTCAACGTTCCGTGTTCCTTCGCGGCTTCTTCCCGCTCGCGCGCCCCTCGGTATAGACTCCCGCCACGATGACCGAAGCAGCCCCCCAACGCAGCGCCGAGAGCGCCTCAGTGACCGTCACCCACCCCATCCCGGAACGCCGAGGCGACTATGTCGACTCCACACGGCGCGGCTTCGACCCTGCACTTCGGCCCTACCGAGTCCTCGTCTACGTGAGCTTCGCGGTCGTCCTCCTCTGGTTCTGCCTCGGCATGATCGTCTCGGTCGTCCGCTACCTCTTCTGAGCCTCCTGTTCTGGGCCTCCTCTTCGTGCTGCCTCCTCGCGCTGTGTCCGCCAACCGCCAAAAGCGGCGACGCGTTGGTTGACCAGTCGGAAAGCCGTCTCCTATACTCGCGCGTCTCGCGGCCCGCCGCGCGCGTCAACCTCTCATGCAAGGCACCTCCTCATGCTGAACACCCGCTCCCGCTCCGCCTTGACGCAGCTCCGCACGCGACTCACCAGCCGGTTCGGTGCTCGTTCGGCGTTGCTCGCCCTCGCGAGTACCGCCGCGATGGGATGCGAGCGTGGCGATCCGAACACGTGTGAGTATTGGACCGCGCGCATCGGCATCACCCACAAGGAACGCACGGTCATCGAGAAGCTCGGCAAGATGAAGTGCACGACGGAAGCGCCGGCACTCATCGAGTTCTACCCGAAGGCGCTCTACCGCACCGAGATCACGAAGACTCTCGAAGGCTTCGGCAACATCGACAAGACGCTGCGCCCGAAGGTCATGCCCGTCATCCGCCACGCGCTGAAGGACCGCGAAGCGAGCCCGCTCGCCGCCCAGATCGTCAAGTCGTGGCAGCTCCGCGAGGCCGTGCCGGACGTCGAGGAGCTCATCCGCTCCTACTCGAACCCGTCGGCACGCGAGAACCTCGTGAACACGCTGCTCGCGTTCATGAAGCCGCAGGAGATCGTGGAGACGCTCGTCTTCCTGGTGGGCGAAGATCCCACGACCCAAGGCATCCAAGTCAACCAGCTCGCCGCCGACAAGTTGAAGCAGATCGACTGGAAGGCCGTGAAGCCCGAGGTCCGCAAGGACGCCATCGACCGCCTCATCATGGCGCTCTTCATGGTCGACGCGCAGGGCCAGACCTCCTATCAGGCCGCCCGCGAGGCGCTCGGCGCCATCGGTCCCGAGGCCGGCCCCGCCCTTGTCCAGGCGCTCGACGGCAAACACGACCGTCTCACGCAGACCGCCGAGACCTACGGCATCCCCCGCTGGCAGCACCGCGATGGGCCCGAGCTGGTCGAAGTGCTCTGGGACGTCGGCAACAAGGACTCGGCCGTGGCGGTCATCAACTCGATGGCCCGCGCTGGCAATCGTATGCCACCGGAGGTCGCGCTGCTTCCCCCCGAAAAGCAGCAGCGTTGGTCGGACACGAACTCGAACCGCATGGTCATGGGCTCGTTCATCCTCGCCTTCCTTCGGAACGACGACGTCATCCCGAAGGCCAAGGACATCCTGCTCCGCCCGCAGCCGTGGGTTCACCAGTTCATGCACACGGGCAACGCGCTCGCGCTCATGGGCACCACGGCGTCGCGAACGGCCCTCTTCGACATCTTCGACCTCCTCGGTCAGCGCAAGAACGTGCTGAATCAGGCCAACCTCATGACGGCCATGACGCTCGCGCTCACGCCGGACCTGCTCCCTCGGTACGAGGCCGTCGCCATCACCGAGCCGACGGACGAGGCGCTGAAGGCCGCTACCCAAGAGCTTCGCGACGCGGCCAAAGACGCGCTTCCTTACTCCTACTACCTGACCGTCAAGAACTGCGGCGCCGACCCGGCGTGTTACGTGAAGCTGCTCGAGGCCGAGAAGGGCAAGCTCGAGGGCCTCCGTAATGCCATCAGCGACGCCATCGGCGCCGTCGAGAAGTCGAACATCGAGTACGGCGACAAGGTCAAGCCGCTCCGGGAAGAGTTCCAGGAGAAGTCGAAGAAGCTCGACGAGCTCCGCCCCATCGTGACGAGCGAAGAGATGAAGGCGAGCAAGGACAAGGCTCAACAGGAGGCCTTCGAGAAGGCCCGTGTCGAGTACAACGCCATCATCGAGCGCATGGAAGTCATCCAGAAGGACCGCAGCGCCCTCAACGAGCAGATCACGAAGGGCCCGCGCGACGCGCTCCTCGCGATTCAGAATCGCTTCTACGGGCTCGAGAAGGCGGTCATCACGCTCGCATCCATCGACGGCGTCGACCACGACACGCTCTACCCGCTCGTCGTCGACCTCTTCAAGGAGTCGAGCCCGACGTCGTACCTGCAGTTCCGTCAATGGGCTTTCGTCTACATCGAGCGCTTCGCCACCCCGGCGCGCAAGCAGCTCCTGACGGACCTCCAGAAGACCGAGTCGATGAACCCGATGGCGCAGTACTTCTCGCTTCGGCTCTCGCACCTCCTGAAGCGCCTGGACCGCACCTGATCCGAGCTGGCCGTCCCCTGGGGACAGATCGCCGCAACCCGCTGATTTTTTGACGCCGCGCGCCTTCTCCCGGACTCTCGCTCCGGGAGGGACTCCATGCGCCGCCGATTCGTTGTGTCCTCATTCATCGCCGCCCTGGCCTCGTCACTCGGGGTGGCCTGTGCCGGCCCGCTCGACGCGGTACGCCCCGTCATGCCGGAGCGCGCCCCGGAAGCCACCACCATCTGGCCCGGGTACGTCACGAGCGACGACCGTATGGTCCTTGAAGACGCCGAACGCCGCATCGACGCGGCCCGCAAGGGCGAAGTGCTCCTGGTGGTCCGGGACGCGCGGGGTATTCCGGCCCAAGGCGTCGACGTCGAGCTGTCTCAGGTCAGCCACGACTTCAAGTTCGGAGTCGAAGAGTCGTTCACGCCGGCGGTCTGGGGACAGCTCGTCCGCGCGGGCATCAACCACGGCACCGTCATCGCCGATTGGACCGGCACCGAGCCGCAGCCGGACAATTGGACCCTCGAAGCAGTCGAAGCGAGCTACGGCGCGCACGTCCTCCCCGACATGGGCGTGGATCTCCGTGCTTCAGCGGCGCTCTGGATGACGCCGGAACGCACGCCGGAGCACGTACGCCGACTCGACGCCGCTGCGCTCCGAAGCGCCATCGAACGCCACGTCCGCGGCCTGGCTACCCGGCTCCGAGGCGACATCGTGCTCTGGGAGGCCCTGCGCGAGCCGAACGCCGAGTGGGCCTCCGCGCTCGGCCGCGACCCGAACCTCATGGTGTCGCTCGCGGTGACAGCCGCAGAGGCCGTACGGTCGGTAGACAGCGTGACGCCGATTGGCGTCTCGTTCACCCACCCCTTCGGCGAAGGCCAAGCCATTACGCCCCTGGCCTTCCTGAAGCGACTCACGGACGCCGCGCTCGACTTCGACGTGGTCGGGCTCGAGGTCTACTACAACGGCTACAAACGGGTGAAGCGCGACGCCGGGAAGACCGTCTCCGAGCTGATGCCGCGTCGTTCCTTGGCGGAGCTCGCGGAGATCCTCGGTGAGTTCGACCGCTTCGGAAAGACGCTCCACATCAGCGGGGTCTCCGTCCCCTCGGTCCCCTACCCCACCGACCGCGCCATTGCGGGCTACTGGGGGCGTCGCTGGAGCGAAGCGCTGCAAGCCGACTACCTGCGGGCCTTCTACACCATGGCCTTCGCCCACGCGTCGGTGAAAGCCATCGTCTGGAAGGACGCGCTCGACTCCTCGGCCACTATCGAGCACGGCGGCCTCTTCCGGAAACCCGGGAGCCCGAAGCCGGCCTTCTTCGCACTCCGCGACCTCATCCGCGGCTGGACCACCAACACGTCCGGGGCGACCGACCTCGAAGGCCGGCTCCGCCTTCGCGGCTTCGCGGGCGACTACCAAGTCACCGTGCGCGACGCCCTCACCGGCGAAGCGACCACCTTGCCCGCTCGCATCCGCGAAGGTGAGCTCGATACCGTGTACGTCGACCTGCCGGACACGTGGTTGCCGCCGGAGCCGATCCCCGTCGCGTCCGAACCGTGAGCTCGGGTACACCGTCAGCGTGAGTCTCGGGCTCTCGCTGACGATTTTCGCGCTCGTGCTCGCGCTCGGGGGTACGACCCTACGCGCCGACTGGCGTGAGCTGCCTACGGCCGACCGGGCCTTCGGGTTCGCGCTCGCGCTTCTCTTTGCGCTCGCCCTCGGCGCCACCGCCGGCTGGTCTTCCCTCGAACACCTCGAGGTCAGCTACCTCTTCGAGGCCATCAAGCCAAACTCCCTCGGGGAGCTGGTCTTCGGGCGGCAGGCGTCGGAGCAGATGCACCAGCCGCTCTTCCCGATGGTGCTGTCGGGCTGGGCCCGGCTCCTCTGGCCGACGCTGGTCGGCGCGCCCGGCGGCGCTGCGGCACCGCTCACCGACGGCGGGACGGCTTGGTTACGCATGCCCTCCGTGCTCTTCGCCGCGTTCGGTCTCCTGCTCATCTGGTCCTCGGTTCGAGTCCGGCACGGGAGGCAGGCCGCCTGGCTCGCCGGGGCCGTTGTCGCGCTCAACCCATTGGTCCTCTGGTACGGCCGCGACGTCAGCCCCTATGCGTTGCTCTTCTTCCTCGGCACCGTCGCGGTCGTGAGCGTCTGGCAGTCCTTCGCCGCACCCTCGACGGCCCGGGGCGCTCGGATCCGAGCCGGGCTCGCTCTCGCGGCGGCCTTCTACACCCACTTCCACGGCGCGTGGCTGGCGGTCCTCGTTGGGCTCTGGCTCTGGCCCGAGCGGCCACCGCCGGGCGCCGCCCCCACCCGCCGCCTCGCGCGTTTCCGGCCGCTCCTCGAGGTCACAGCGACGACGGCGCTCCTCTGTTTGCCGGCCATCTCACTGCTCCTTGAGAAGCTGGTGACGAGCGTTCAGGGGCTCTCCGAAGACCAACCGATGATGCGTTACTCGCACGCGCTGGACGAAGCGCTCCCCGAGGCACTCCGCGTCCTCTTCGGCGGCGACTCCACCGCCTGGGTCCTCGTCGCCGCCCTCGCCGGGTGGGGCGGCACCCGCGGTCGCGGTCCAGTGCGCCGTCTGCTCGTCGTCGCCGCCGTGGTGGCGGTGGTGGCCGAGGTCCACATCACCTGGCAGCTCTCGGCGGCCAAGGGCATTGTCTACATCGACGTCCGCCACTACATCTACCTCGTTCCCATTTGGGTCGAAGCGCTCCTAGCGGTGCTGGGATCCCGGTGGGGACGCGCCGCTTGGCTGGCGCCTCTCGTCGCCGCAACGACCTCGCTCCCAATCGCCCTAGGCCAGATCCCAAAGCCGGCCGCCGCCGAAGCCGTCACCTGGGTGCGCGAGCAAGCCGACTCGCCGGAGCACGGGATCGCCTATCTCCCCGCCCCCTGGTACTCGGGGATCATCGAGGTCTACCTCACCGGCCCCTGCGCGGGGCTCGTGCACGGCCGCAGCTTCGAGGGCTGGTGGTCTCTCGAATCCTGCGCCCTCTCGGAGCGCCCCGCGGACGGGAGCGTCTACGGCTTTCCGTTCGGCGCGGACCGCCTGTGGACGTCGCGGCTGAGGCGTGGCCTTCGCTGGATCTGGCTCATCGACTTTCGCGACCACCGCTTCGGGCTGCCAGTCGCACCCAGCGTCGCGCAAGAAGCGATGGCGTGTTGGCCGTCGCTCACCGCGGCCATCGTCCAGACGCGCCACTTCGGGCCTTGGGTGACCGTGAGCAAGGTCGACGTCGAGCGGCTCCGCGATGGCGCCCCGCCGCCCCAGAGCGCCACGCCGCCGGTGCGCACCATACGCGCCCACGACGCGTGGCCGATTCGGTGTTCGTCGCCTTGACCCAGGCCGGCGCCGACACACGCGAGACCCGTTCCCCCTGCGTGAAAGTGCTCAATGGGAACCGCTTTGTGGTAGGAGCAGTACGGCAGTTGCGCATCGACATGGTCCAGAGAGGCCCGGCCGCTCGCACACGCTCCCCGAGGGCCGCCCCTCACTCGTAGCCTGACGCCAGGAGGCGCTGTGGACATCCTGCTGCTCCAGCCCCCAAAGCACTATTGGCCTTTCGTGTCGGCGGACGACAACTTCGTCGTGCCGCAGGCCCTGGTCTATCTCGCTGCCCACGCTCGCCAGAACGGGCTCGACGTCGGCATCATCGACTGCAACCCGATCAAGATGGGCTTCCGGTCGCTCTGCGATTACATCCGGAAGCACAAGCCCCGCGTCGTCGGCATCGGTGAGAACCACGCGCTCTACGCGCACGAAGCCTTCAAGACGCTGCGGATGATCAAGGAGATCTCGCCGGAGACCTACACGATCGCCGGCGGCGCGCACTTCGCCCACCTCTACCAGTCGGCGCTCCTCGATCCCTGCCTCGACTACGTGGTCTTCGGCGAAGGCGAGCTCACCTTCACGGAGCTCTGTCAGCGCCTGGTCGGCCATGAGGGCCCCGGCCGCCCCGACATCTCGGATATCCTCGGCATCGGCTACTGCGACGAGGGTGTCGTGAAGAGCACCGGCTCGCGCCCGCTCATCCGCGACCTCGACGAGCTCCCGATTCCCGCCTACGACCTCCTCCCCATGGAGCTCTACGGCACGTCGAAGTACCTCTTCAGCCCCGGCGGCGCGACCATCCAGCATAGCCGCGGCTGCACGCTCTCGTGCTCCTTCTGCGCATGGTGGACCATGATGGCCAACCGCAAGGAGAACGACGACGGCACGGTCACGCTCACGCCGCGCTGGCGCACCTTCGGCGTGCAACGCCACCTCGAAGAAGTGGAACTGCTCGTCAAGCGTTATAACAAGAAATGCATGATGTACGTCGACGAGTCGTGGAACATCAGCCCCAAGTTCAACGAGGAGTTCTCGGACGAGGTCATCCGCCGAGGGCTCGACATTCGGTGGTTCGCGTTCATGCGCGCCGACGCGATGCTCCGTGACTTTGAGACCGGCATCCTCGGCAAGATGGTCGCGGCCGGCATGGCCCACATCTGCATCGGTGTCGAACGCGCCGAAGACACCGATCTCCAGGCCTGGAACAAACACCGCTACAGCACCTCGCAGACCCGGCGTGTCTTTCAGATTCTCAAGGAGAACTACCCCCAGGTCTTCCGTCAGGGCACCTTCATCGTCGGCGTCAAGGAGGAGAGCCCGGACTCGATGTGGCAGCAGGCCGAGCTCGCCAAGCAGCTCGACCTCGACTACCCGGCCTTCCACCCCGTGACTCCCGTGCCCGGCACCAGCGTCTACGAAGAGGCGAAGCGTGAACAACGCATCGAGCTCGACGACTTCAAGCACTTCGACTGGATGACGCCGGTGATGAGCTCGAAGTACATGACGCGCGACGAGATCGCCTGGCAGATCTACGAGATGAACAAGGCACTCGCGACGCCCGGCTGGCTCTGGAAGGGCCTCACCGACGAGACGCCGTATCGCCGCGACATGTACATCTGGTGGGCCAAAGTCGCCGCCACGATGGCGCTCGACCAAGCGAAGCGGCTCATCAACCCGCTGAACTCGCTCGAGCACACCAACCTCATCAAGCCCGTGTGGTACGACCACTGACCTCGCCGGTCGCCGCTCCTGCCCGTAAACAATCTAGACACCGTGCAATTCTTCGACAGTCTCGGGCCGCCGGCCCCAAGGGCTGACCTTCGAAAGTGACGCCGCCATCGTGGTCGCGGCGCCGTCGCGATGTCATACTAGGGCGGCACGGGTCTTGCTCTCACCAAAGAGCGGCGCGAGGCGCGTCACGACAGCTGCGAGGAGGAGAGGCGATGAAGAAGCTGATGATGGCCGGCGTGGCCTGGATGACGATGGCGACTGGGGCGGCGATGGCCGAACCGGGTCAGGTCTGTACTTCGGACGCGGATTGCGGCAAAGGCGAGTCCTGTGCGTCGCCCGCCTGCCCGGCGATCGCATGCGACCCGGATGACGCGTCGTGCGAACCCCCAGACTGTTCGGGCGACGCGACCTGCGTCGTGATGGACGACGGCGGCGGCACCTTCGACCCGAGCGAGTGCAGCACGGACGCGGACTGCAGCGCGGGCTTTACCTGCGAGGTCGTCGGCGTATCGAGTGGCGGTGCCGCCCCCTGCGCTTGCCCGTCGGACGAGCCGGACTGTGGCTGCGACGCCGAGCCACTCCCGCCGGTCGAGACGACGGAATACCACGCCTGTGTACCGAAGCCGTGCGTGACCGACAGCGACTGTGGGGATGGCATGGAGTGCCGCACCTACGACCTCGGTTGCCCCGACGTGAGCATGCCTTCCTGTGGCGAAGGCGAGGACTGCAAGGTCCCCGAACCGGCCCCCTGTGAAGCGACGACGTACACCCAGTGCGAATACAAGTGGTCGGGAGAGTGCGCGACCGACAGCGACTGCGGCTCGGGCTTCGTCTGCAAGGAGGCCGAATCGTGCACTTGTTCCGGTGGCTCCGACACGCCCTCGACCGACGGCGCGTCGGGTTCGGGCGGGTCGTCCTCGGGTGGTTCGAGCGATCCCGGCGAGGCGCCGCCCGCCGACGGTGGTGCCACGGAGGAGGACGCCTGTTCGTGCGCCCCGTCCGGCACCTTCTACTGTGAGATCGTTGTCACCGAGTGTGAGCAGGACTCGGATTGCGCGCCGGGCCTCGTCTGCGCGACGGCCTACAGCACGACCCCGGGTGGCACCGAGCCGGCCTGTGACCCGGAGGGCAACTGCGACGCAGGCGCTCCGATCCCGGAAGCGGACGCGGCCCCGCCGGCCGAGGTCTCGGACGTGCCGAAGACCTGCACCTACCCCTACAAGAACTACCCGGCCTTCCCAGGCGGGACGCCGGACGGCGCGGACACGGCTGCCGAAGACGGCGGCGGCAACGGCGCTCCCACCTCGGGACCGGGCGAGGTCGACGAGTCGGCCGACCCCACGGCGCAGAACGGCGATGGCGAGGCCGCTCCGTCGAGCGGCGGCACGAGCGACACCAAAGCCGCTGGGTGCACCTCGGTCCCGGGCGCGGCACAGAGCCCCGCGTGGTTCCTCCTCCTCGGCGTCCTGGCCCTCGCCTTCCGCCGGAGCCGCGCGACCCGGTAACAGCGCGGCGGTGTGCGCCGGCGACCTGCTGGCCACACCGCCCTCTTCCTGTCAGGCTGCGCCCATGCCGCCGCCGACTTACCTGCCCTCCCCCGACTCGCTGCTCACGGTCCCCGCTTGGCGGCTCGTCGAGCTCCTCCGGCGCCGCGACGTCTCGTCCGTCGAGCTGACGACGCAGGCGCTAACGCGAATCGAAGCGGTGAACCCGCACCTGTCCGCCTTCGTCACCTTGACTCGTCGGGCCGCGTTACGCGCCGCCGAGAAGGTGGACCGCCACTGGCGGCGCACGGACCCACGACAGCGCGGCTACTACGCCGGAATCCCCACCGCCGTGAAGGACCTGAACTTCATGCGCGGCGCCCCGGCGCAGATGGGGACCCCGATCTTCCGCTACCTCTGGAGTCCCGTCGACGACGTCACGGTCGCGGCCTTGC
Organism: Myxococcales bacterium; assembly: GCA_018780435.1. Lineage (GTDB taxonomy): Bacteria > Myxococcota_A > UBA9042 > SXOO01. The sequence continues at coordinate 18,501 of JADMJS010000290.1, read as the reverse complement.
GCCTCGGCGGCTTCGTATTCGTCGGCAAGACGGCGACCTCGGAGCTCGGGATCATGCCGGTGACGGAGACCGACAACCACCCTCCGACTCGAAACCCGTTCGATTCGAGTCGCAGCGCCGGGGGGTCGTCCGGTGGCGCTGGCGCCGCGGTGGCGTCCGGGTGTTTGCCTATCGCCCACGCGAGCGACGGCGCGGGCTCCATCCGGATCCCCGCGTCGTTTTGTGGCCTCGTGGGCATGAAAGCGAGCGCGTTCCTGGCTCCCAACCCGCACCGTGCGCTCGACACCATGGAGATGTCGATGAACGGGGCCGTCACCCGCGACGTCCGGGACACGGCCGGGATCCTCGACTTGCTGGTCAAGCAGTGGCCGGACGAGCCGCATGCCTATACGCGTCGCAGCGAGCGCCCCGTCCCTCGCTCCTTGGTGCGAATCTTCCGAACCCCACCGCTCGGGGCCCTCGATGCGCGTGTCGGGGCGGTCTTCGACCGAGCGGTAAGCCTCCTCGGCGGCCTCGGCTTCTCGCTCGAAGAGGGAAGCTTCGCGGGCGGGATCGCGGGGCTCGACGACTTCTTGCCCATCTACCAAAACCTGGCCGCGAAGCTACCGATCCCGACACCGGGACGCCTTCAACCGATCACGCGGTGGCTTCGCGACGTCGGCAAGACGCTCCCTCGCGGCGCCGCCGAGACGGCCTCGGCCAAGATCGTGGCGCTGGCCGAGGTCGCGTTCGCCGGCAGTGAGTTCCAGATCACCCCGACGGTCCCGGTCATCGCGCCCGACATCGGCGCCTTCGGTGGCGAGGACGGCGAAGAGGCGTTTCGGCGGGCCGCCGTCCTCGGCGCCTACACCGCGGCCGCCAACCTGACCGGACGCCCCGCGATCACCCTCCCCGCTGGGACCGTCGATGGCATGCCGGTCGGGGTACAGGTGATGGCGCGCCGGGGCGACGACGCCGCGCTGCTCTCGCTGGCCCGAGAGTTCGAAGCGGCGCTCAAGGCCTCTCAGTGAGCCGAGAGAGACCAGCCCGATTCCACGTGACTAGTGACGATGCCGCCGTTACGGGCTAGTTTGTCGGCGATGCGCTCCGTCTCCGACTCAAGGCCGGTCCTCGCGGCCCTCCTCCTCACCGCACTCACCCTCCAGAGCGGCTGCAAGGAGTGGCTCGTCGGTGGCGAGATGCCGTCCCCCGACGTCCCTGCCTTCGCCGACCCGAAGGCACACGCCGAGCCCGTTGCGGTCGCACAAGTGCCGGTCGTCCCGGAGGGTGCGAAGCTGATTGGACGCCGCGACGAGGCCAAGGCCGCCCCAGCCGAGGCGCCGGTAGCCGCCGTCCCAGCCGACGGTGAGGCCGAACCTCCGCCCCTTCGGCTTCCGGAGCCGACCGAACCCGGCGTCGTGTCGGGCCGTCTCGATGGCGTCGACGAGCTCGACCAGCTCCCGACACGCGACGGCCCTGAGGAGGGGCTCGATCCGGCCGCGCCACCGGCGACGCCGGAGGATGAAGGCGCGGCGTGGATCGAGAGCACGGCCGAGGTCACGCCCGGGTGTCTTCGCGACGGCCGCGTGCCATCCTTGCCGCTGCCGTCGCCGGAAGCGCTCTCGTGGCTCCTGACCGTCCAACCCCGCGGATTTCAAGGGATCGCACGCGAGGCACTGGCGTGTCTCCTCGGCGTCAGCCGAACGACGAACGCCGAGATCTTTGGCAACACCGTTTTCGAGCCGACGGCGCTCGGGCTCAGGGCCGCGCTTGCGGGCGACGAGCGGCTCGTCGGCATCGTCGCGGCTGGAGTGGTCACCGAAGAGCCGCGCGGCGTCGGGACCCTGGTGGTGGTGCTCGACGAGCGCGACGACGGCTGGACCGTGCGCGATTCGCTCTTCCTACCGTGGGCCGGCAGCGACGCGACCCACAAAGTCTCGAGCCTGAGCGACGAGCGCCTGGTGCTGAAGAAGCGCTCAGGCGTCATCCTGCGGCAGCGCGATCGCGATAACGAAGTCGAACATCACGTGACGCTCACGACGCTCGACGCGCTCACCGAGGTCGCGCGCTTCACGCTGAGCGGCGTGGTGGACGAAGGCACGGTCAAGGCCACGGTGACGGCGTCGGGCAAGAGCTTCCCGAAGGGGCTGCTGTACCGGGGGGTCGTGGCGGGCGGCGACAGCGCGGCCGACGGTCTCTTCGGAGCCTACGTCATCGAGACGTGGAAGGCCGATGGAGAGGCGCCCTACCGTCTCGATCGGCGGCAAGACGGCAAGCTGAGCCTGAATGGCGCCGCCGAGCTGCTCCTCGGCGACCAACCGGCACACGCCGCATGGGTCTACGACGCCATCCCCAAGCCGCAGCGGCAAGACGCAGCGGCGCTTGCCCTCGGGGCCCGCATCGACGGAGCGCGGGGGCGGGTGAGGCAAGCCGTCGAGTATTGGAAGAAGGCCGTCAAAGCCAAGGATGCCCCGCCGGACCTGCAGCGCGATTACGCCCGTTATCTCGCGAGAGAGAAACGGAAAAAGGACGCCGTCAAGGCATTTGAGGCGTACCTCGAACTGGCACCGGACGCGTCCGACCGAGCGGAGGTTGAAGCCGAGCTCGACGCCGTCCGCGGCCGTCCCCGCTAGATGCCCGTGCCGTCCGCGCATTGGCTCAAAGTCACGCTCCGTTGGCTCAAAGCGTCGTGGCGGGTGGGCACGAACTTCTGGGACACCTTCGAGCGCGCCGGCGGCCTGCATCACGCCGGATCCATTGCGTTCTTCGGTATCCTTTCACTCCTCCCCTTCAGCTTGCTTGCCATCGGCCTCATCGCCCGGCTCCTGTCGGCGGCCCCTGAGCTGCTCCAGACCGAGAGCGCCGCGGACGCCGTCCTTGGCCCCCTGCGCCGCGCCATCCCCTTCCTCGACAACCGCCTCGGCGAGCTGCTCGACACCCTCGCGCACAAGCCGGCCCCCCTCAGCACCTTCAGCCTAATCACGCTGCTCTACGCGGCCTCGGCGGGCTTCAACGCGGCGAGCGACGGCATCAACGCGATGCTGCTGACCGAGCGCCGGCGCCACTTCCTGCTCACCAAGCTCGTCATCGCCGGCATGGTCATCGTGTCGGTCGGCGGTCTCGTCCTCTGGTACGCGATCGCACACTTCGTGGCCGCGCTCGCCAGCCACGTCGACGTCCCCATCCCCGACTGGATCCCGACGGGCACGGTCGTTCAAAACATCATCGAGTTCGGCGTCATCGTCGGCGGGCACTATGTCCTCGTGCGCATCGTCGCGACCGAAAGACAAGCCCGCCTCGTCCGCTGGATCGGCGCGCTGGTCTTCGGCGCGCTCTTCGCGGTCGCTCGGCAGCTCCTGGGCCTGTACCTCACCGAAGTCGCCTCTTACGACCGCTACTACGGCACGGCCGGCGCCTTCTTCGGCCTCTCCTTGTGGCTCTACGTCGTCGCCATCATCTTGCTCGCGACCTGCACCCTCATCCGGCTCCTAGACGAGCTCGCCGACTCGGGCAGCCTCTCGAGCTGGCAGGCCTTCAAACGACGGGTCTTTCAGCAGCAAAACGACGCGCCGCCCGCGGCGACGGGCGCGACTGATCCGGACGCGTAAGCTCGACATGCGGGTGAGCTACGAGCGATCCTCTCGGGATGCCCACACTCGCACTAGGGCGACGTCTCGGTTCCGAGTCAAGCGGTAACGAAGCACATACGCGCCGGGACCATGTGGGATATAGAGTTCGTAAAACTCCCCTTGCTCGTCGGGTCGACCGATTGCCGGAAACTGCCGCAGCCGCCGTGTCCCCTCGATGATCGCCGCCGCCGCTCGGGCCGCAGCCGCCGGGCTCTTGCTCATCAGGAACTGTCGCAGCCGTTCGACGTCTTCGAGGGCATCTGGTAGCTAGGTCAGCCGCCCCAAGAAACATCCTCACCTCGGGCCACTCGCAGGAGCCACGCTTCCGCGTCCTCAGTGCTGACCGACTCACCGGTGGTGACGTAGCGCTCCCAGCGTTCGAGATCGGCCGCACGCATCGTTATGCGCTGTTCCTCCCTCTCGTTGAACTGCTCTAGAGCTCGTCTGGCAACCCAATGCGGAGCGCGATCCATGGTGTCTGCCACCGCGCGAAGCCGCTCAGCTAAGGCGGAATCCACCTTGATGCCGATCGTGGTCGTGCTCATGAGGCCCCTCTGGCGCAGCTACGCTGGGTTGCGCCTAGTCTAACCATAGCGAACCCAGTAAGGGGAAGGCAATCCGATGGTTACGTGGGGAGCCAGGGACAAACGTGGAATCAGAGGCACTTCACGAGCTGCGGCGACGTGTAGAAGGCGGCGGTCCCGATGCCCAGGCGGTTCTGGGCGTTGTCGCCCCAGCAGTAGGCCTTGCCGTCGTAGCGGAGCGCACAGGTGTTGTCGGTGCCCGCGGAGATCTGCCGCACCGACGCGAAGTTGGCGATAGACGCCGGGACGAGGCTCTGCGTTTGCGAACCAATGCCGAGCTGCCCCTGCGTGTTGCTGCCCCAGCAGCGCGCCGTGTCGTTCGAGAGCAACGCACAGCTATGCGCGTTGCCGGTCGTGAGCTGCCGCGTCGTCGTGAGGCCCGACACCGTGACCGGGGTGGCGCCCGAGACCGTCGTGTTGTTGCCGAGCTGGCCGCTCCCGTTCGCGCCGAAACAACGCGCCGACCCATCGGAGAGGACCACGCAGGTGTGGGTCGCGCCGAGGGCGAGCGCCGCCGGGAAGGAGCTCCCCGCGAAGCCCGAGACGAGCGTCGGCGTCGTCCGGTCGCCGCCGGCGATCCCGAGCTGCCCCGCGCTGTTGTCGCCCCAGCAGTAGAGGCCACTCGCCGGCCCGCCGACGACGGCGCAGGTGTGCGCGCCCCCGGACCCAACGTGTAGCGCCGGTCCGAGGAGACCCACGGTCGCCGGGCTGAGCGTCTCCGGGCTGCCCGCCGCCGCGCCCGTCCCGAGCTGGCCGTCGGCGTTCTCGCCCCAACACGACACCGAGCCGTCGACGAGCAACGCACAGCTGTGCGCGCCGCCGAGCGCCGCCTGCCGCGTGGCCTTGGGCAGGAGCACCGCGCCGGGCGTCGCGATCGACGCCCCGGCGTTCCCGTTGCCGAGCTGCCCCGAGGTGTTGGCGCCGAAACAGGACACCGTCCCACTCGCCTGGACGGCACAGGTGTGCGCCGCACCCGCCGCCGCGTGGAAAGCGCCGGGGATGGAGTCGATGGTGGTCAGCGCCGATGGGGTCGCCGACGCCGACTCACCCGACTGCGCGGCGTCATTGTCGCCCCAGCAGCGAAGCGTGCCGTCCGACAGGCGCACGCACACGTGCCCGCGGCCACGCACGATCTGCGTCGGGTACGCGAGGCCCGTGAGCGTCGAGACCGCCACCGGCTTCCGGCTGAGCGTCGTCGTCCCGTCGCCGAGCTGTCCACCGGCGTTGGCGCCCCAGCAGTACATCTGGCCCGAGCCGAGGAGCGCGCAGGTGTGGGCTTGTGCGCCCGCGACGTCGATCGCCCCGGCGAGGTTCACCACCTGCGTCGGCGACGTGAGCGCCGCCGCCGTGGAGTCGGCACCGAGCTGACCCGACTCGTTCTTCCCGAAGCAACGCACCGAGCCCGTGCCCATGACGACGCAGGTGTGCGACGCCCCTGCCCCGATAGCACGTACACCCGAGAGCCCGACGGCCGTCGGCGCCGACACCTGCGCTGGCGCACCGGCGCCGAGGCCGAGCTGACCGAAGGCATTGAAGCCCCAACAGTAGACGTCGCCGCCGAGGCTGATACCGCAGGTGTGATCGAGGCCCAGCGAGAGCCGGGCGAAGCCACCGGCGACCGAGACGTCCACGGGCTGCGGCACGGAGACGACGCTGTCACCGCCACCGCCGAGCTGACCCGCCCAGTTGAAGCCCCAGCAGAGCGCCCGGCCGTCGGGGAGCCGCGCACAGTTGTGCTCGGAGCCCGACACGATCTCGATGACGCCGCTAATCGGCGTCCCGCCGGCGTCCGCGACCGGCACCGCCTTGGTCGCCTGCGCGGCGCCCTGGTTGCCGACCGCGCCATGCTCGTTGTAGCCCCAGCAGTAGACGCGTCCGCCTGTGGTGAGCGCGCAACTGTGGGCGGTCCCGACCGAGACCTGCTTCACGTCCTTCAGGTTGCCGCCGGATTGCAGGAGCACCGCCACCGGAGTCGGCGAGGCCCCCGTAGAGCCATTGCCAAGCTGCCCGGCCGCGTTCTCGCCGGCGCAGTACACCGACCCGTCGGGATACACGCCGCACCAGTGATTCGGACCGAGCGCGAGCTGCACCACGTCCTCCACGGCGACGCCGCCACCCCAACAGGTCTGAGTCCCATCGGACACGTAGGCGCAGCTCTTGGAACCGCCGACGGCGATCCCCGAGGCGATGTTCGAGCCCGGCATCTGAATGCTGCCGATGCGATCGAGCGTCGAGAGGTTGGTCGCGAGGTCTCGCGCACGCACCACCACGAAGTACTTCTTGTTCGGGAGGAGTCCCGTGAGAGTGACGTTCAATTTACCAGGCGTCGTTACGTAGGTTGGTGACCAGGGGTTGCACGTCGCGCCACAAACCGTGGAGACACAGACCTCGTAGACGATGCTCGCCACCGGCGTGAAGTTGTCCGTCGCCGCCGACCAGCTCGCCTGGACGGTCCCAGCGGTCTGCGGCGTGAGTGTAGGCGCCACGAAGCCCACCGGGAACGTGGGCGCGATGCTGTCGTGGAGGTAGGCGATCTTGGCCGAACACACCGACTTGTTGTTGGCCGCATCGACCGCTTTGGCTGTGAACTCCGTATTCGTATTGGCCGTGACCGTCGTCTCGTACGAGAACAGCAGCGACGCGTTCGGCGTCACCGTCCCCAGCAGCGTTTGACACGCGTTGCCGCGGTAGATCTCGACCTTCGTCACCCCCGCGTCGACCTTGCCGTTCAGGATCGGCGTCGTGTCGCTGTTGGACGGCGAAGCAGGCGTCACCGAGGTGAAGATCGGTGACGAGGGCGCCGTCCCGTCGTGAGTGTAGTCGATGAAGGTCGTGGAGCACGGCGACACGTTGCCGGCGGCGTCCGTCGCTTTGGCGTAGAGCCGAGTGGTCTTGTTGAGCGGGACCGCGACGGACAGCTTGATGGCGAAGGTGCCGTCGGCGAGTGTCGCGCCCGGAGCAGCCAGAGCGGTCGTACACGTATTGTTCGTATAGAACTGCACACTGCTCCCGGCCTCTGAATTGCCGAGCATCGTCGGGCGCGATTCGGACGACGGCGACGCGGGCGTGACTCCGGTGAGGACCGGCGCGACCGGGGACAGCGAGTCATTGACGTAGGGCACGCCCGCCGCACACTCCGACGGGTTACCCGCGGCGTCGACGGCTCTCGCGTAGATGAGCGTCGTGCCGTTGGCCGTGACGTTCGAGGTGAGCGCGATCGTGAAGGTGCCCGGTGCGCCGAGCGTCGTCGGGCCGGAGATCGCGAGCGTACAGGTGTCGTTCTGATAGAGCGTCACCGTCGCGCCAGCCTCCCCCGTTCCAATGGCGCTGGGCTTCAGCGACTTGCCGGGCGAGGTGGGGCTGAAGCTCGTGATGACGGGCGAAGCGGGAGAGAGCGAGTCATGACGGTATGTGACGGCGTTCGAACAGGGGCCGACGTTCCCCGCGGCGTCGACCGCGCGCGCGGTGAAGGTCGAGATCGTGTTGTCGAGTGCCGACGACTGTACCTGCGCGGTCCCGGCGGCGTTGAACGTGCCGTTGCCGACCACGCTCCCCGCGCAATCGGCGGCCGAGAAGACCTGGACGCTCGCGCCCGCTTCGCCCTTCACGGCGACGGTCGGCGTTGGGTTCTGCGATGGCGAGGCCGGCGTGAGGCCCGTGATCGTCACCGCGAGCGGCGCGACGGCGTCATGGACATACGGCAGCGCCGCCGAGCAGGTGGACGTGTTCCCCGCCGAGTCCACCGCTTGACCGTAGAGGTTCGACGCCTTGTTCGGCAGTACGGTCACCGGAACGGTGAAGGTGCCGCTCTCCGAGACGGCGGCCGTGCCGCTCGGGCTACCCAGACAGGCCGAATCAACGAAGATGCGAATACTCCCGGGCACTTGAGCGGTCCCCGACACGGTCGGTGAGGTCACGGTCGCCGACGGCGATACGGGCGCTGTCGCCGTGAGGACCGGCGGCGCCGGTGGGATGGAGTCGTGGGTGTAGGTGAAGGGCGCCGAGCACAGCGACTGATTGCCCGCGGCGTCCACCGCCTGCGCATAGAAGGGGGTCGTCGCGTTGGGTGTCAGCTCAGCGTCGATGAACAATTCGAGCTTGCCGAGGCTCGTCGCGGTCCCGACGAAGCCGAAGCCTGCCGAACAGGCCGGATCCACGTAGAGCGACACCGTCGAACCCGCTTCCGCATCGATGAGCAGCGTGGGCGAGAGCGACTGTCCCGGCGACGGCGGCGTGGATCCGGTGATGACGGGCGGCGGCGGCACGATGTCGTCATTGGACAAGAGCACGTCGTTCGAGCAGCTCGATGTATTGCCGATGCCGTCGACCGCGCTGGCCGACCAGGTGACGCTGGTGTTGGCTTGAATGGCGCTGTCGAACGAGAAGCTCCCGTCCGGGTTGGCATTCAGAGTCTGGGTCGGCGCGCCGCCGCAATCCGGGAGCGGGTAGAGCAGCACCCGAATGTTCGGATCGGCGGCCCCGGTGACGACGAAGAGGGTCGCGGTCGTGGACGGCGATGTCGGGGAGACCCCCGTGAGGACCGGCGTATTCGGCGGCGTGTCGTCGTGTTCATAGACGATGGCACCGGAGCACGCCGACGGGTTGCCCGCGGCGTCGAAGGCGCGCGCCGTATAGAAATTGAGGGTGTTGGGCGCGGCTGGGACCTCGACGGAGAAGGTGCCGTCGGCCCCGATGTCGCTAGTGCCGACCGCGTTGCCGCCACAGTTCGAGGACGCGAAGATAGCGACGCTCCCGCCGGCCTCGGATGCGCCGAGTATCATCGGGGTCTGGCTGGTCGACGGCGAATCGGGGTTCGTCCCGAAGAGGACGACGGAGACCGGGCCACTGATGTCGTGGATGAAGACTAGCGGGCTCGCGCACGCCGACCGGTTGCCCGCAGCGTCGATCGCGGCGGCATAGATGAGCGTCCCGGTGTCGGTCCCGACGGTGACGGTGGCGGAGAAGGTCCCCGCGGCCGACACCGACACGATCGCGCCCGGCGCCCCCGAGCAGGGCGAACCCACGTAGAGCTCGACGGTGGTGCCGGCTTCGGCCGTGCCTTCTACCGTCGGCGTCGTGCTGCCGCTGCTCGGCGACGTCGGGTTGGTCCCCGTCAACACGGGTGACGTCGGGCCGATGGCGTCGTGAGTGTAACTCAGCGGGGCCGAGCAGGCGGAGCGGTTGCCCGCCGCATCGGTCGCGACCGCGCGGATGGCGGTCGTGCCGTTCGACGCGACCGGGGTGAGCGGCGTGATCGCGAAGTCGCCCGACGCGCTGCTGGCCGACGGGGTCGACACGGGGGTCTGACAGGAGGCGTCGTAATAGAGTTCGACGGTCGACCCCGGCTCCGCGACGCCGCCGATCGTGGGCGACATGACACTCGACGGCGACGCCGGATTGGTCGTGAGGACCGCGGGCGGCGGCGGCGGCGTACTGTCATGGACGTAGGTCACCGGCGCGCTGCAGGGGGACAGGTTACCTGCGGGGTCCGTCGCTCGAACGCTGAGCGCGGTCGTCGCATTGACGCTCACGGACACTGTCACCTGGCCATTGCCGGACGCGTCGGTCGTCGACTTCGCGAGCGCGACGCCCGAACAATCGGCTGAACCAAAGACGGAGACCGTTGCGAGCGCTTCGGCTTCGACACTCACGGTCGGCGTCGCATCAGACGACGGCGACGCCGGGCTGACAGCGACGATCCCCGGCGTGCTCGGCGGGACGATGTCGTGGACGAAGGTGAACGGCAGAGAGCAGCCCGACGGGTTGCCCGCCGAGTCGAGCGCGTCGGCGTAGATCGGCGATGCTAGATTGGCCGGGACGACGACGCTCAGGCCAAAGGCGCCGCCGGCGGACACGGGCCCGGTCGCGGCCGGCAGACCGGAGCAAGGGACGCCCACGTAGAGTCGGATGGTTTTGGCCCCTGTCGCTAGGCCGGCGACGATCGGCGAGGTCGAGACCGACGACGGCGACGCCGGTGTGGTGCCCTGAATCACCGGGACGTCGGGGCCGAGGGCGTCGTGTGCGTAGAGGAGCGGCGCGGAGCACGCCGAGACGTTGCCTGCGGCGTCCACGGCGCGTCCGTAGAGGCGATTCTCGGTGTTGGCGATGACGAAGCCGGAGAGCGTGAGCCCGAAGGTGCCGTCGTTGGCCGTGACGGTCTCCAGGCTGACCTGTGTCACGCAGGCGGCGTCGATGTAGATCGTGACCTTCGTGTTGGGCTCGGCCGTCCCATACACCGCCGGTTGGAGCGACGTGCTAGGCGACGGGGGGTCTGTGGAGAGCAACACCGGGGGCGCAGGCGGCGTGGCGTCGTGTTTGTAGCTCACCGGGGACGAGCACACCGACTCGTTGCCAGCGCCGTCGGTGGCGAGCGCCGTAAGCACAGTCGTCTGGTTGAGTCCGACGCTGACGGCGGTGCTGAAGCCACCGCCCGAGCCGGCGGTGGTGGCCGAGATCGAAGGCCCGCTGCAGTCGCCGGACTGGAAGAACGAGACCACGCTGTCCGGCTCTGAGAGCCCCGACACGGTCGGCGTGGAGTCTTGCGACGGCCCCGAGGGGTCGACGACCTGGATCAGCACCGCCGGCGGTGGGGTCCCGTCGTGCGTGAAGACGAGCGCGCCCGAACACGCCGAGATATTGCCCGCGGCGTCGACGAGGTGGGCGACGATCGCCGTGGCTTGATTCGCTGTGACCGTCACCGGCGCAGAGCCGTTGCCGCTCGCCGGGACCACGGTCGACGCCACCGGGGTCCCGCTGCAGCTCGCCGTGAAGAAGGCGATGGTCGCGCCTGGCTCTCCGGAGAAGACGACGCTCGGCGTGAGGGTCACGCTCGACGGTGACGCTGGCGTCGTGCCTTCGAGGACGGGCGGCGGCGGAGACACGTCGTCGTGTACGAAGGTGACGGGCGTCGGTGAGCAGGGGCCAGGGTTGTTCGCCGCGTCGGTGCTCGCACCGTAAATGACCGTCGTCGCGTTCTTCGACACGGTCACGGGAAGCGCGAACTTGCCGCTCGCATCCGTGGGCCCGAGGGCGACCGGCAAGCCCGAACAGTCCGCCGTCAGATAGAGGCGCACCGTCGCATCGGGTTCCGAAGCGCCGAGTACAGTGGGGGTGGACGACGTGTTCGTCGGCGACGTCGGCTCGGTGCCGAGGAAGAACACGACCGCCGGTTGTTCGGTGTCATGGACGTAGGTGGGACCCGTGGCACAGGGCGACGTGAGCCCTGCCGCATCCGAGGTGGTCGCCGAGAGCGGCGTGCTGCTGTTCGCAGCGACGGTGATGATGACGCTGAACGCGCCGTCACTGGCCACGCCCGAGGCCAGTGACGGCCCAGAACAATCCGGCGAGGCGTAGAGCGTGACGGTCGTGCCTGTTTCGGCCGTGCCTTCGATACGCGGCGTGAGAAACGACGACGGCGACGCCGGGAGCGTGCCCGTGAACACCGGCGCGTCTGGCGTGCTCGTGTCATTGATGTAAACGACGTCACCAGTGCTGCACGCCGAGACGTTGCCGGCGAGGTCCTTGACGTGTGCAAACAGCGGCGTCGAGGAATTGGCGGTGACGGTGACCGGGACGGACGCGACGCCCGCAGCGCTCGGGGCCGCGCCGAGCGGAGCGCCGATACACTCCGCGTTGTCGAAGACCTCGAAGGTCCCATCCGACTCTCCCGTGACCACGACGCCAAAGCTGGTCTCGACCGACGGCGAACCGGGTTCGGTCCCGAGGATGACGGGCGGGTTCGGCGCTTTGCCGTCGTGGATGTAGCCGACGCCGTTGCTGCACGGCGACGTGTGGCCGAGCGCGTCGACGGTGCTCGCATGGAGCAGGACGGCGGCATTTGCAGGGAGGATGGCGGCGAACGAGAACTCGCCCGAGGCTGGGATGGTCCCCTGCCCGACGGCGACGCCCGTGCAGTCGGCCTTCAAATAGAAGGAGAGCGTGGTGCCCGCCTCGCCGCTGCCACTCACGAAGGGGGCGTTGGTCGACCCTGGGCTACCCGGGACGGTCCCCGTGAGGACGGGCGCCTCCGGGCTGGTGTCGTCGTGGACGTAGGTGAAGGACGAGGTCGAACAGGGTGAGGTGTTCCCCGCGCCATCGACCGAACGCCCCCAAAAGGTCGTGGACGAGTTGGACGGGACGATGACGGGGACGGTGAAGACGCCCGCGTCGCTGGTGTCGTCCGAGCCGAGGGCCTCTCCCGTGCACTCGGCATTGTCATAGAGCCAAACGAGTGTCCCAGGCTCCCCGGCGCCGAGAATCGTCGGCGTCGTCACCGCGCCCGACGGCGAGACTGGAGCGCTGCCTTGGAGGAGGGGCGGCGGTGGCGGCACGTCGTCGTGGATGTACTCGAAGGGCAAGCCGCAGATGGACGTGTTGCCGGCGGCGTCGGCCGCCCGCGCGCTGTAGGTGCTCGCGGTGTTCGGGACGGCTTCCGCGGCCACCGTGAGCAGGCCCGTCTCCGGGATCGTCAAGGTCGCGACGGCGGGACCGGAGCAGTCGACGCTGCCGTAGAGTTCGACGGTCGCAAGGGGCTCGGCGTCCCCCACGAGAGTGAACGCGAGGACGCTGCTGGGCGACGGCGGCTCGGACTCGAGGAGCCGCGGCGGCAGTGGCGAGGTGGAGTCCTCGACATAGAGGAGTCCTTCGGGCGAGCAGTCCGACGGGAGCGCTGACGAGACCACGGCATCGACGTGGAAGAGGGTGGTGCTGTCGTCGGGGACGTCGACCGACACCTGGAAGGTCCCGTTGTCGGACGCGACCGCGGTCGCGATCGGCGTCGTCGCGCAGAAGGGGTCGGCGTAGATCCGCACGAAGGCGCCCGCTTCGGCCGTCCCAGTGAGCACGGGCGTGTTGTCATTGGCCGGTGGTGGCGGCGTGACGGCGACGAGGGTTGGCGTCTGCGCCTTGTCGCACGGGTCGCCGAGGCCGTCGCCATCGGAGTCGGCCTGATCGGGGTTGGCGACGACCGGGCAATTGTCGGACTCGTCGATGGCGCCGTCGTTGTCGTCGTCGGGATCGACGCAGTCCGCGAGGGGATCGCCGTCCGAATTGACGAAACCTTCGTCGATGACGCCATTGCAGTTGTCGTCGAGGCCATTGCAGACCTCTTCGCCAGGTTCGATCGCGGAGCAGGCCGTGAGGCCTTCCGGGGTGCAGGTGCGTTTCCCCTCACAGATCCCGGCGCGTTCGCAGGACGTGGACGCGCTCTCGACGACAGCGCGGCCGTTGCACTCGCATTCGCCGCTCGCGGGTACACACTGGCGTGTCGCGCTGCCGCTCTCCGACTCGGTCGTGTCCTTGCAGACGTAGCCTTCGAGGCAGTCCGTGTCGGCGCCGCAGCTCGTGCCGCAGAAGCTGCCCTCCACGTCGCCGAAGCGCACGCACTTGTCCATGGGGCTCCCGAGTCCTCCCGCCGAACAGTCGAGGTTGGAGTCACAGGGTCTACAGAGAGACAGATTGTCTTGTATGCACAAGTAGTTGGGGTCGGACCCGCCGACGGAGATCAGGAGACAGGACCAGCTCGTCGGGCAGCTGTCGATGCAGACGTCGGTGCAGATGGAGCCACCTGCCCGGTCTGGAACACAGAAGCCGGAGTCGCAGGTCCCGTTCGTGGTGCATGGGCACCCGAAGCCGCCGGGATTCGACGTACAGTCTTGATTGCCGTCGTCGGGCTTCGCGTCGGGAGAGGCGCCGGTGTCGGGGAAGCCGACGTCGTCTCCGATGTCGCACTTGACGCCTTTCTTCGCGAGCTCCTTGCAGATCTCCGAGATGCTCGCGGCGTCACCGCCCTCGGTCGGGCCGTCTCCGCCACAGGCCGCCACGGCGAGCGCCGCGACCCAACCGACGATCCGAACCAACCCAGAAGAACACGCGCCAAATCGACTCACAGCAGCACTCCCAGCGTCGCGTCCCCGATGGGTCGGTGGTTCACGTGCCTGCCGCCGTGGGCGCCCCCCTCAGCAAACGCAGCACCACGCACCGTCTCACGAAGGCAAAGCTCCCGCCGCGAGTATGAAGTACCGAACATCGCGGAGCAACTGGCTCGAAAGCGTGAGCGTTGGTATCGTCCGTGCGTCAGTGCGACCGAGCTCTCCACGCCGATGACGGCAGGGGGCACGACGACGACGCGTACCTACGTGCCGTCCGAGGTCGCAGGGGCACCAGTCCGGCCGGAGTGAGAGTACGTCATGGTAGAAGAGTCCCCATCCTCGTCATTCGGGTCGGCGTCCGCTCGAAGGGCACCGCACGCGCGTCCGTGGCGGCACGTCGTCACGCTCGTCGCCGTGGTGCTCGGGGCGCTGTACGCCCGGCCGGCGTCGGCGCAGGGCGACCGCATGTTCATCGACTACGTCGATACCGCGGAGTACGGCAAGCGGGGCCTGCTGCGCTACTACATCGACATCATCGACTCGGCCAACAAGCCCATCGACAACCTCGACGCGACCAAGCTCACCTTCCGGCTCAACAACGAGCCCTTCCCGGCGGACAAGTTCAAAGGGACCGAGCTGCGCTCCTTCTCGGACCTCGGCGAGCCGATGGCGGTCGCGATCCTATTCACGAACTACCGCGGCTACATCCCGAAGAGCCCCGGCGAACCGTCGCTCTTCACCTTCGCGAAGGCGGGTATACGCGGCTTCCTCGAGAACTTGACCAAGCAGAAGGTGCGTATCCGTATCGACGTCTACAACGAGGTCGGCCGCGACCCCGTCGTCGAGTTCACCGAGAACGTGAAGGGCGCCAAAGAGAAGCTCGACCTCATGCCGGAGCCCGTCGTCCTCACCGATGACGAAGCCGAAGGTGCCGACGCGCGCATCCAAGCGCCCGACTTCTACCGCCACCTCGAAGACGTCGTGAAGGGCATGGCTGCGCTCGACGACCTTCCCCGCCGCCGCCTCCTCGTCGTCATTTCGGACGGCGTCAGCCAGTACAGCGGCGCGCGTAAGAAGCTCATCGACCAGAAGCTCGAAGGCATCATCGAAGAGGCGAACGACGCCGGCATCAAGATCTACTCCTTCGCGGCGATGCTCCAGGACGACCAGTTCCTGCCCTACGTCGAACGGGCCGCCGAGCGCACGAACGGCTTCTCGCAACGTATCACCGAGCCCGAAGCGCTCGAGAGCGCGGTCCGCGATCTCGCCCCGCAGCTCCTGAAGCAATACGTGGTCGATGTGACCGCCCCGGGTCTCCCATCCGAGGACAAGGTCAACCTGAGCGTCGATGGCGAGACGCCGAACAAAGAGAAGGTTGCCCACACCTACCCGAAGCTCATCAAGCTCCCCCCGACACCGACGGACTGGACCAAGATCCTGACCTGGATCGGGATTGGCGTCGGCTCGCTGCTCGGCCTCATCTTCATCATCTGGATCATCAAGAAGATCATCGCCGCGCGCGCCAATCGCGTCGAGGAGACGGACGACTCGGGGCCGGCGCCCGCCTACACCGGGCCCGACCGTGGGAAGCTGCGCGTGAAGTCGGGGCCGCTCGCCGGGGAGCTCTTTCACCTCACCGAAGACGTCACCACTATCGGTCGTATCGACGGCAACGCCATCGTGATCCAGGACGACGCCGTCAGTAAGCGCCATGCCGGGATCAAGATCGAAGACATGCGTTACGAGCTCGCCGACTTCAACTCCACGAGCGGCACCTGGGTCAACGGCCGGAAGATCAACAAGCAGTTCTTGAAGGACGGCGACGAGATCCGCATCGGGAACACCGAGATGACCTTCACGCTCAAGTGAAAGATCACTGCGAGGGCTTGCCGACGAAGCGCCCCTCCCCCTGACAGATACCGGGGCCCGCACCCGGGCCGATCTCGAAGTCACCCGCCAGCTCGCCGAAGGACTGAAGGACGCCGTCGAAGCGGTAGTCGGTGGCGAGGTTCGTCCGTGGATCGGTGTCCCTGACGGTGAAGCGCACGCACGAGCCGCTGACTTCGCCGGTGAGCCCCACGAGCAGGCCCGTGGGCGACCCGATGGTGAGCTTGCCGTCGGCCGCCTGCGTGAAGACGAGCCCCCGGGCCGATAGCGAGAAGAGATCGGTGTTCAGGTGCTCGAAAGGGGCCCCGCAGCTATGGCGAGAGCCGGTGCCGCTCAGGTTCCACGAGCCTGCGACATTGGCATTGCCGAGGTCGGCGCGGCAGGTGTCGACCGTATCGAAGTTCGCGAGCGCGTCTTCGACGGGCTCGCAGCCGAGGCTGCAGAAGGCGAGCGCGAGCGCCGCGGAGGAGAGGCGGGTGGTCGTCATGAAAGCTCCTCGGGCAACGTCACAGTCGCGTCGATGCAGTGGCTCAACAGTGCAGTGGCTCAAAAGATGACCCCGAGGCCGAACTGGAAGGTCTGGGGGAAGGCGGCGCCATTCAGCTCGACGAAGGTCACATCGTACGAAAAGTCGAGCATCATCCGCACGCTGTAGGTTCGGAAGAGGAGGACGCCGGCGCGCGCAAACATGCCAAAGCCCCACCCGTCTTCTTCGAGCATCGCTTCGTGGATGGTCTGGATGTCACCGCCGGACACGAAGGTCGCGCGGCGGCGTTCGAAGGTCCATCGCGCGCCCATACCGCCGCCGAAGTAAGGCGTGAAGTCGCCGAGGCCGAGGATGTATTGGGCCGACAGATCGATGGGCACGACGTAGAACGCCTGGTCGTCGCGGGTGTTCGTGTCGAAGCGGAAGCCGACGCGGGGCTCAATGGAGAAGGCGGGCGCCTCGTACCAGAAGCCGAGGTCGAATGCCATGCCGACGCCGAGGTCCGCGAGACCGCCGCCGAAGGGGACCATGCCGCCGATGCGCGCCGAGAGTCCGCTGTCGCCCTTGCGACGTATCGCCGGCTTGGCCTCCTTCTCGGTGATGGCGCCGAGCTCGGCGGTGGCTTCGACGTGTTTACCCGACGCAAACGCGCTCGCGAGCCGTGTGGCAGCCGCTTCGAGGTCTTCGACACGGTCGACCGTGAGACGTTCGGAGCGGATGGTGTCGCCGGTCTGAGCGTCGACGACGATGCCGGTGGTGACGAGCTTCTGGCCGAGCCCGCCGACCGTGAGGAGCACGGCGAGATCAGCGCCCGCCTTCTGCGCGACGACCGCGGCACATCGAGTGTCGGCGCAACGGTCCGAGATGAGGAGGACCTGGCCACTGCTGCCCAGGGCTCTGCCGAGCTCGGCCTGGAGGAGGCTACGGAAGGTCTCGGCGTCCGACGGCGCGAGGCCCTGCCCTTCCACCGGCAATATGCCCCAGCGGTTCGCCTGGGCCGGGCCGGCCAGCAGGAGCGTCAACACGAGGGCCGACCAGGCGTGGCGCCACGAGGAACAGGGACTCGCTCTCATCATCTCGCACTCCCAGGCGCTCGGCGCCGCGTCGTCATCAGGCCAAGGGGCCTAGGATCGCCTCGGCCTCAGCAAGAAGTACGCCATCGCGAACGAGCTCCGCGGCCGCACGCATGTCCGGATAGAGCACCCGGTCGCGTTCGAGCTTCGGCACGTGGGCACGAAGCGCCGCGTGGACGGCTTCGAGCGCCGGGCTGCTTCGGTGGGGGCGGCGGAACTCAAGCCCCTGACACGCACAGAGGAGCTCCACGCCGAGCACCATCTCGACGTTTTCGAGCACGGTGCGCGCCTTCACGGCAGCGTGGGTGCCCATGGACACGTGATCTTCGCGGTTGGCCGAGCTGGGGATGGAGTCCACGCTCGCTGGCACGGCCAGTCGTTTGTTCTCGCTCACCAGGGCGGCGGCGGTGACTTGCGCGATCATGAAGCCGCTGTTGAGCCCGACGTCCGGCGTCAGGAAGGCCGGGAGCCCCACCGAGAGGTGCGGGTTCACCATCTGCTCGATGCGCCGCTCAGAGATGCTGGCCAGCTCGGCGAGCCCGATGGCGAGGTAGTCGAGCGCGAACGCGATGGGCTGGCCGTGGAAGTTGCCGCCACTCACGATGTCGCCATCGGCCATGACGAGGGGGTTGTCCGTGACCGCGTCGAGCTCGATGGTGAGGACCTCGGACGCGTGCCGAAGCACTTGGCGGACCGCGCCGTGGACCTGGGGGATGCAGCGGAGGCTGTACGGGTCCTGGACGCGCTTACAGTCGGCGTGGCTGAGCACGACGCCGCTCCCAGCGAGCAGGTTTCGGACGTTCTCGGCGACGCGGCGTTGTCCGTCGAAGGGGCGGAGCTCGTGGACGCGGGCGTCAAAGGCGCGCGGGGTGCCAGTCAGCGCTTCGAGCGACAATGCTCCAATCAGGTCGGCGGTCTTCGCCACCCGGTCCGCGCGCTGGAGTAGCAGTGCTCCAATGGCGGTCATGGTCTGGGTGCCGTTGATGAGGCAGA
>JADMJS010000621.1 GCA_018780435.1 Myxococcales bacterium | reverse complement strand
GGCGCCTTCAGGCGGTCGAACGCGAAGAGCGCGTAGGTCGCGAAGGTGAGAACGAACACCACGAGCGCCGTTCGGAGGTCGGGCCTTTCCATCGGGGAGTCACATCCGGGAGGGAGACGAGGGGCGAGGGGCAAGCGCGCGCCGGGCTATGGCTCGGTCGTAGCCCTCAAGGTCAGAGCGATGGCCTCGAGGGCCTCGACGGTTGGGGCCGCGTCGCCGAACGCGCTCGCGATGAGCAAGATGGCGCCGCCTTTGACCGGCACGCCCGCGACGACCAGCCGCGCGGGCGCCGGCCCGGTCCCTTGCATCTCGACCTGGGCTTCGCCCCGGACCACTCGGGTCCCCTTGGGGGCCGACTTGGGGCCGGCCGCCGGAGCGCTCGGAACGAGGCCGGGAGCCGCGACTCCCTTCGCGTAGCGGCTCAGAAGAGCGTCGAGATCGGTCGACGACGCCACGCCATCGGGCTTGGCGCCGGCGACGACGAAGCGGGCCTGCACTTCGCCGTCTCGGGAGCTCCTCTTCATGATCAGGACGTCCGCCGACACCTTGGCCGACCACTCCGCGATGGGTTGCTGCAGCTGCATGGTGGTACCGGGGACGGTCGTCCACGCGCCACCGGGGCGTTCCCATTGGATTCGGGCACCGGCGAGGAGCCCCACCGAGAGGGCGCGGACGTCTTTCGCGCTCGCCGGCGACGCGGCCGTGACGAGGTAGACGCGGAGCGTGAGCTCGCCGGTTGGATCGGGGATAGTCACCGTGGTCGGCGCAATTCGCAGCGCGATGCGAGTGTCGCCGGCAAAGCCGATCCCGTCGAAGCCCCCGCCGAGACCGGGCGTGGCCTCCGGCGTGGCGGTGAGGGTCACGGAGCGATAGCTGGACTCGAGCCGGCGTGACTCCAGCAGTAGCGTGGACTCGGCCCCGTCGGTCGGCGTGATGACCAGCCGAACTTCGCCGCCCCGCGGGTGGTTCATTTCCAGCACGGTGCGAACGGGATCGGCGGCCACCTCCCACGGGAGGGGGACATCAACCCAGATCGGACGACCGGGGACCTGGTGCCAGCGAGTGTCGGCGGCCGACGCGACGAGGCCCCATAGGCAAGCGACCACAAAAGTGAACGTGGCACGGAGGCGAACGAGCGAGGAGGAGCGCATAGGCGCGACGATACCACCCCGGCAGGGCGACGGACAGGATGAGTTCCGAAGGACTGTCGCGAGATGGCGACCTCCATCGCTTTCAAGGCGAGGCCGGCTTTGTTATCGTGCGACCAGTGGCAGGATTTGGACCGATATCGCTGAAGCTCCCGTGCGTCCTCGGCGGGCGTTACGAGGCTCGTAAGCGAATTGGCTCGGGTGGCATGGGCGAGGTCTACCTCGCGCGCCAGCTCGGCCTCGAGCGCGACGTCGCTGTGAAGTTGCTCGCGCACATCCCGGCCGACCCAGGCCAGGATGAACGCATCAAAGAGCGATTTCGGCGGGAAGCCGTCGCGCTCAGCCGCCTCCGGCACCCGAACACGGTGCAGGTGATCGACTACGGCTTCACCGACGACGACCGGCCGTTCATCGTGACGGAGCTCCTCGAAGG
>JADMJS010000196.1 GCA_018780435.1 Myxococcales bacterium | reverse complement strand
CAGCAGAGCTCAACCTGTCGCCGAGCACGGTCTCGAGCCACCTCGTGCACATCCGAGAGAAGCTCGGCGTCCGCTCTAATGGCGAGATGATTCAGTACGCATACCGGACGGGGCTCGCTGCGGACCGGAGGTAGTCTATGGGGTCGACGGGCACTCACCGCGCCTGACCGAACGCCGGTCATCCTCCTGCGGAGTCGTCCATGTCCACTCGACGGCCGATACCGCAGACCTTCCTGGCGCCGCGTCTCGCTAAGGCTGGCTGGCGAAACCAATCGAAGATCCTATCCCCCGCGACCAGGTGCCCGATGGCCCACGTCACGACGTGTCCATTGCCGTGAAGGAAGCCATCGCCCTTCTTGGTCGCCCCGGGCACGGCCGAAATGTCGCGCGCAACCGACGGCTTCTCCGCAACGACCGCGATGCTCTTGGGCAGGCCCCGCGAGGCGTGGTCGGGCAGGATCGGTAGGGGGCACCGCGGGGACCATTGCGGATAGGGGGCCGGGGTCAAAAACAGAAGGCCCATCGCCAACGTTGTGCATAGCGTGCCCCCTGACGAGATTCGATCCGAGTGGTACCCTCGCGGGATGCACCTTCAGCCCACGCCTCCCGAAAAGCTCTGCGACCCCGACGGTCGACCGTACTTCCTCTGGGATGTGGACCTGACCCTCGCGGACTACCTCCGTCGCCTCGACGACCCGGACGAGGTGGTCCGCGCGTACTGGATTGGAGTGGCGCTTCGACAGGCCAAGCCCGACGACGCCATCGCGCTGCTGGGCCCGGATCGCATCGTTGCCGCGATGCCGCTGCTTTCGGGCCGACTTGGCAAGAGCGCCGGATTCTGGGACTGGCTTACGGCACAATGGAACCGAGAAGGTGCGTAGCCGTCTTTCTCCGTTTCAGCACCGCATCCTCGATGTTGTCGCCGGGCTGGGTTGGACGCTCACGGGTGGGGGCGCGCTCGCTGGGTTTCATCTTGGCCACCGTGAGACGCGCGACCTCGACCTCTTTTGGCATGGCCGTTCGACGCTCGACCATTTGCCGGCGGAGATCGCACGGCGACTGCGTGACGTCGGACTCACCGTCGACACGCTTCAACACGCACCTGGATTTCACCAGTTGCGAGTCTCGGACGCGCAGACCGCCATCCCGGTCGATCTAGTCGCTGACCCGTCGCCCTGCGTGGAGATGCCAACTGAAGTGTCGCCCGGCGTTCAGGTAGACACACCACGCGAAATCCTGGCGAACAAACTCACAGCCCTTCTCTCCCGATGGGCGCCGCGGGATCTCGTGGACGTTCAGGCGTTGCTCGGGTCTGGGATCAGCCTCGACTCGGCGCTTCGAGACGCAGGACGAAAGGACGGTGGATTCTCGCCGCCGACGCTCGCTTGGGTCCTCGCATCGAGCCCCTCGGTGGGCCTCGACGACGCCATGCTGGCCTTCCGCGACGAACTGATTCGTCAGTTGGTGCGCGCGGATACCACCGCCTGACACAAACGACTCTCTCGCGGGCAGGGCGGGACGGTCGTCACGGTGACGCTCCCGGCGGCGCCCTGGCAGACCGCGGAGGGCGCACCATGATTCGAGTCTTCATCGCCGACGACCACGTCATCGTGCGCGACGGGCTCCGGCGCCTCCTGGCCGAGACCCCGGGCATGGAGCTCGCGGGCGAGTCGGGCAAGGGTCGCGACGTGCTGGAACGTGCCGCCCAGGAGCGCTGGGACGTGCTGGTCCTCGACCTGTCGATGGAGGACGTCGGGGGGCTGGAGGTGCTGAAGCGCCTGCGCGAGACGCTACCGTCGCTGCCGGTCATCGTCTTGTCGATGTACCCGGAGGCGCAGTACGCCGTCCGGCTGCTCCGGATGGGCGCGTCCGCGTACCTCTCGAAGGGCCGGTCGAGCGCGGAGCTCCTCGAGGCCATCCGGACCGTCGCGGCCGGGCGGCGCTACGTGACGGGAACGGCCGCGGACGCCCTCGTCAGCGCGGGCGCCGGCAGCGGCGCTCCCCACGAGCGGCTCAGCCAGCGCGAGCACCAGGTCTTCCTGCTGGTCGCCGAGGGACGCTCCCCCGGGGACATCGCGGCAGAGCTCAACCTGTCCCCAAGCACGGTCTCGAGCCACCTCGTGCACATCCGAGAGAAGCTCGGCGTTCGCTCTAATGGCGAGATGATTCAGTACGCATACCGGACGGGCCTCGCCGCGGACCGGAGGTAGTCTACGGGCCCCAAGGGCGCTCCCCGCCCTGCCCGAATGACGGCCATCCTCCTGCGGGGTCGTCCATGTCCACTCGACGGCCGATACCGCAGGCCTTCCTGGCCCCGCGTTTCGCTGAGGCTGGCTGGCAAGGTCAATCGAAGATCCTGTCCGACGACGACCGCCTCGTCTGTGAACGCCGTGGCGAACTGCACCACGCGGTGAAGGTTGGGCCGGCTAGACCCGCGGCCGTAGCGCCCCGACAAGAGTCTCGACAGCGTCGAGACAATTTGCTGGCCATGGATCGGCCGCGCGCTCCTCGTGCAGGAGTTCGCCATGGATGAAGTGGCCGACCTCCCAGTACGGGAGGACGAGAGTCTCGTTGACCGCATGCGCCGCGCATCGCTTCGCCCCGTTGATGAGGTCACGCAGGTCTCCCCAGAGGTCCGCTGGCCCCTGGTCGCTTGTCATAACATCCCCTGCCCCTCAGCTAACAGGCTGCCCAGCCGTACCGTGGGACGTCTCGTCGTCACACTCAGCTCTCGTCGTCGCTTTCGCTGTAGATGCCGAACTGCAAATTGCCGTCTTCGTCGACCCAGTATTCGGTCGGTAGGTCTTCATCGTCGAAGGTCAAGTCTTCGTGTATTGCAAGCCCCAACTCATCACCCAGTTCCAGCGTCATCGGTTCCACGTGGGACTGCACCGTGAGGTGGTCGAAGTTGACGGCCTCTCGTAGATCTTCAAGGTCGACGTCCCGCAGTTCGCTCACACGGATGAGGACAGCGGAGCGCTTGGCAATGCCGGCCATCAACGAGTGCGCGTAGAACCCAACCGAAAGGGTCACGCCATTCTGAGCGCTGGAGCGGCCATAGTCCTGCAGGGCCAGAAAACGACGTATGTGGTTGAACTCCTTGGCCGATCGGCGGAAATCCAGCCCGCGGAGGCAGAGGATGACGGTCAGGGTGCCAACGGTGGCCTCGACGAGCCCTGAGCCATCGTCACCTTCCGCCGGCGCCAAGCCCATCGCCATGGTCTCGCGACGTATCCAGCGGTAGCCGTCCAACGCTGCCGCCTTCCGATACCGAGTACACCACGCCTCGAACAGCTTCGCATACAGCACCGTTCTCAGCGTCCAACCGTGCTGAGCGGAGTGGAGGACGCCCCAGGTAACTCCACCCTCGCGCGGTCGAGAATCTGTGTGAATAGTTCCACCGTGTCCTCCAAACCGTGAAGGGCATCCCGGAGCGGAATGAGAGCCGTCTCGAAGTCGTCCTTCAAGTACGCCTCGACCAGAGCCTCGGCGTCGAGTCGGAACGGCAAGAACCACGACCCGTTCTCCCGCTCAAGCTCGAAACCGCGCCGGGTCAAGGCCGCCTCTGCGTCGTGCAGCGTCTGAGCGAGGCGCTTCCATGCCGCCGCCGGCTTTCGGCCCGCGGCGATGGCGCTGACGTTCACCTCCCAGCGAAACCCCACCCGGTCCGAAGAAGCCCCGCAGAAGCTTGTCAGCCAGTAGGCGGCCGGACTTCCAGCGCGTTCGAGGCTGAAATACGCTGCAGGGCCGGAGTCTTTGTCTGGTGGCGCACGCCAACGCTGATCCGCAATCCAACGTCCTCGATCGTCATGCAGTTCGCTGAAATTGACGTCCCAACCTGCCTTCGAAGCCCAAGTTTCGACGGAGTTGACCATAGCATCCCAAAGAATGCGCTCAACCTCCTCTCGCACTGCTTCCGCTTGATCGAGGACGGCTATGTGACGGATGACGAGGGCGCCGGCTTCTTTGGGATTTTCCACTAGGGTGTCCTTCACAGGTTGGAGATGAACTGGGCGTAGTGGCGAGCGGACTCGACGAGAAACGGCGAAATGGTGCCTTCGTGTCGTTGCGCGACCCGAGACAGAGCAGCCGCGACGTCCTTCCAAGAGGCGTCTGCGACGGTCGGGTGGGTCTGGTGAGTGCGAAGCACCAAGCCTGGACGGGTTAGGAACAGGACGCCCCACGGACGGCCTCGCGCCTTGATTCGAGCCGCTGTCTCGTAGCGGTCGAGCTGCAGCTGGCCCTCAGGAGCGTACACTTTGACCTCGATGAACAGGAGGAAGGTCGAGGCCTCGATCTCGATATCTACACGGTCGTCCAAGCTTCCGAGTGGGCAAAACTCGACGCGAACCTGGAAGAAGCCAGCCTCATCTACGTCCTTCGCGGAAGGAAAGCGGCCGTCCCGCTCTGCGGACAACGCCGCCACCCGCCGCTCCAGGAGTTCGAGGATGGCGCGTAGGAGGGACGCCTCCAACCCGTGGGGTCCGCGAGGGTCGAGCAGTCGTCCCAGGACGCGGGCAATCCTAAGCTCGTTGGCTTCGAGTCCGGCCACTTCCCAAACGTTGAAGTCGATGCCGCTGCGTCGCCGGATTGCGAGCGCCGACGGGAACGCCGCGACGAACACCCGGAAAGCGTTGGTGTCGAATCGTCGTTGGGGCAGGGATGATTCAGGTCGGAGGGGCTCGTCCGAAGGAGCGTGCAACATCGCCGTGACCGTCTGTGGGGTGGTCACATCCGGTGTGGCTAGAGTACCCCAAGCAGCGACGAACCGTTCAAACTGGTCGGCGAAATCGCGTTCGTTGGAAACAACCGCGCTACTATCGGCTTTGAGTGCCCGCCAACCTTCCAAGAAGGCCCGCAAGGACGAAGCGAATCGTGTGCCGAGGCCTGGTGGGAGCAGCCGGTCATGATCGTCGCACAAATCCACTCCTTCGACGGTAGCTGAACACGGAGCCGGCCGCTAGGTTTACACATCTCGGCACTTCATACATGCGACACAACCAAGCGTCGTGGCCGGCCCGAACGCTCCTGCGTCTGGTTGGAGGATCCCGTCGGTCGAGCGGGCGAGCCACCACGGGCGTGGAACTCGGCGCCATGGGGCGTTGCCGTGGACCGCAGCGAAGGGCAAGCTAGCCGACATGCACCCCGCCCGCAAAGCTCACGGTAGTCAAGTTGTGAGCCTGGTACGAGCGATGGAGTCTGACCTTGGACGATGAAGGTGGACGAAGGGACTTTCCGCTTGCCGCAGCGGTCGCCGCAATGCAGGCCGGGCGTGTGATCTGGCGTGCCCATGTCCTCCGACGAATGATCGAACGCGGAGTCGGTCGAAGCGACGTTCTGGGAGCCGTCATAGCGGGTGACGCCATTGAGGACTATCCAGAAGACTCGCCATACCCCAGTGCCCTCGTGTTGGGGTTCGTTGAAGGTCGCCCTCTGCACGTCGTCCTTTCCTTCGACGAGTCGGCCGACGACACGTATATCATCACGGTCTACGAACCCAGCCTCGACAAGTTCGAGCTGGACTTCAAGACGAGGAGGACCCCGTGACGCGAACGTTCGCTTCAAAGCTTTGCCCCGTTTGCGGGGGCTCTCG
Source organism: Myxococcales bacterium (assembly GCA_018780435.1). Lineage (GTDB taxonomy): Bacteria > Myxococcota_A > UBA9042 > SXOO01. Next base: position 3,095 of record JADMJS010000196.1, on the reverse strand, counting down.
CGTCAACGGGAGAGTGACTTTCACGGCTGACCTTGGCGAAGTCGTGGTTGTCGTGCGCCAGGTTCCGGCCACGGTCTGCGATCAGTGCGGCGAGCAATGGATCGAGGACACAGTCGCGGCCAGCCTGGAGCAACGAGCGGCCGATGCCCGACGTCGTGGTGCCCAAGTCGAGGTCGTGTCGATGGCCTGAGGCCACATTCTCTCGGTCCTCGCGGGCCACGCGCTGTACCACTTCTGGCGCCTCGGCCACCTGGGCTTCGAGGCGCTGGCCGAGCGGACGCAGGAGCTCGAGGCGCTGTCGTCGAGCCTCGCGAGCCGCATGGACGCGCGCACGGCCGAGCTGCGGCTGCTGGCCGCCCACGTCGAGGACCTGCGTGAGGCGGAGCGCGGCGCACTGGCCCGGGACCTTCACGACGAGCTCGGGCAGCTCCTGACGGGCATCCGCATGGAGCTCGACGTCACGGAGGCGGTGCGGGCCCGCGGGGGAGACATCCGGCCGCAGCAGGAGAAGCTCGAGGAGCTGCTCGACGCGACCCTGGCCTCGACGCGTAGCATCCTCGCCCACTTGCGGCCGCGGGTGCTCGACGACTTCGGGCTCGTCGCGGCGCTCGAGTGGCTGACGACGGACACGGCGCGGCGCTCGGGGCTGGACGTCCACTTCGAGGCGCGTCCGGAGGAGTTCGAGGTGCCGGGCGAGGTGGCGACCGGGGTGTTCCGTATCGTTCAGGAGTCGCTGACAAACGTCCTCCGGCACGCGAATGCGCGCCGCGTCGACGTCGAGATCGCGCTGACGACGGCCGACTCGGGGGTGTGGGGGTCGCCCCCCACCGTCCTTCTGGTGGCGACCGTGACGGACGACGGCGTGGGGCTCCCGCCGGAGGACCAGCGGCGCCCGGTCTCGCTCGGGCTGCTCGGCATGCGCGAGCGGGCGACGGCGCTCGGCGGGACCTTCGGCGTCGCCGCCCGCGAGCAGGGCGGAACGGTCGTCACGGTGACGCTCCCGGCGGCGCCCAGGCAGACCGCGGAGGGCGCACCATGATTCGAGTCTTCATCGCCGACGACCACGTCATCGTGCGCGACGGGCTCCGGCGCCTCCTGGCCGAGACCCCGGGCATGGAGCTCGCGGGCGAGTCGGGCAAGGGTCGCGACGTGCTGGAACGTGCCGCCCAGGAGCGCTGGGACGTGCTGGTCCTCGACCTGTCGATGGAGGACGTCGGGGGGCTGGAGGTGCTGAAGCGCCTGCGCGAGACGCTACCGTCGCTGCCGGTCATCGTCTTGTCGATGTACCCGGAGGCGCAGTACGCCGTCCGGCTGCTCCGGATGGGCGCGTCCGCGTACCTCTCGAAGGGCCGGTCGAGCGCGGAGCTCCTCGAGGCCATCCGGACCGTCGCGGCCGGGCGGCGCTACGTGACGGGAACGGCCGCGGACGCCCTCGTCAGCGCGGGCGCCGGCAGCGGCGCTCCCCACGAGCGGCTCAGCCAGCGCGAGCACCAGGTCTTCCTTCTGGTCGCCGAGGGACGCTCCCCCGGGGACATCGCAGCAGAGCTCAACCTGTCGCCGAGCACGGTCTCGAGCCACCTCGTGCACATCCGAGAGAAGCTCGGCGTCCGCTCTAATGGCGAGATGATTCAGTACGCATACCGGACGGGGCTCGCTGCGGACCGGAGGTAGTCTATGGGGTCGACGGGCACTCACCGCGCCTGACCGAACGCCGGTCATCCTCCTGCGGAGTCGTCCATGTCCACTCGACGGCCGATACCGCAGACCTTCCTGGCGCCGCGTCTCGCTAAGGCTGGCTGGCGAAACCAATCGAAGATCCTATCCCCCGCGACCAGGTGCCCGATGGCCCACGTCACGACGTGTCCATTGCCGTGAAGGAAGCCATCGCCCTTCTTGGTCGCCCCGGGCACGGCCGAAATGTCGCGCGCAACCGACGGCTTCTCCGCAACGACCGCGATGCTCTTGGGCAGGCCCCGCGAGGCGTGGTCGGGCAGGATCGGTAGGGGGCACCGCGGGGACCATTGCGGATAGGGGGCCGGGGTCAAAAACAGAAGGCCCATCGCCAACGTTGTGCATAGCGTGCCCCCTGACGAGATTCGATCCGAGTGGTACCCTCGCGGGATGCACCTTCAGCCCACGCCTCCCGAAAAGCTCTGCGACCCCGACGGTCGACCGTACTTCCTCTGGGATGTGGACCTGACCCTCGCGGACTACCTCCGTCGCCTCGACGACCCGGACGAGGTGGTCCGCGCGTACTGGATTGGAGTGGCGCTTCGACAGGCCAAGCCCGACGACGCCATCGCGCTGCTGGGCCCGGATCGCATCGTTGCCGCGATGCCGCTGCTTTCGGGCCGACTTGGCAAGAGCGCCGGATTCTGGGACTGGCTTACGGCACAATGGAACCGAGAAGGTGCGTAGCCGTCTTTCTCCGTTTCAGCACCGCATCCTCGATGTTGTCGCCGGGCTGGGTTGGACGCTCACGGGTGGGGGCGCGCTCGCTGGGTTTCATCTTGGCCACCGTGAGACGCGCGACCTCGACCTCTTTTGGCATGGCCGTTCGACGCTCGACCATTTGCCGGCGGAGATCGCACGGCGACTGCGTGACGTCGGACTCACCGTCGACACGCTTCAACACGCACCTGGATTTCACCAGTTGCGAGTCTCGGACGCGCAGACCGCCATCCCGGTCGATCTAGTCGCTGACCCGTCGCCCTGCGTGGAGATGCCAACTGAAGTGTCGCCCGGCGTTCAGGTAGACACACCACGCGAAATCCTGGCGAACAAACTCACAGCCCTTCTCTCCCGATGGGCGCCGCGGGATCTCGTGGACGTTCAGGCGTTGCTCGGGTCTGGGATCAGCCTCGACTCGGCGCTTCGAGACGCAGGACGAAAGGACGGTGGATTCTCGCCGCCGACGCTCGCTTGGGTCCTCGCATCGAGCCCCTCGGTGGGCCTCGACGACGCCATGCTGGCCTTCCGCGACGAACTGATTCGTCAGTTGGTGCGCGCGGATACCACCGCCTGACACAAACGACTCTCTCGCGGGCAGGGCGGGACGGTCGTCACGGTGACGCTCCCGGCGGCGCCCTGGCAGA
>JADMJS010000149.1 GCA_018780435.1 Myxococcales bacterium | reverse complement strand
TCTGAGGCGAGGGTATAGACCCGAACAGGGACTGGCGGATAGGGCCTTCTCGGCGGGGTCGCTGAAGCACGTGTGGCACCTGCTCGCCCGAACGGCTCCCTCGACCGTGTGGGTTTGCACCGTCGATGCGTGCGGCAAAGACGGTGTCTGCACTCATGTCCCCAATTCGGGGTGTACTCAGCCGAGCTAACCGGTCCTTACTCCCGACGCTTGCGCCCGCGACGGCCGCGGCCGGTAGCGGCGGTAGTCCATGGCTCTCCGCCCTCAAAGTCGCGGGGCTGCTCGCCGGTGTCGTGGTCGCCGGCCGCTGGCTCCTCCGTCCGCTCCTCCGATTTGTGACGAAAGGCGGCCTGCATCAGCCCGCCACACGACACAGGCGCCGCCGGCACCGCCGTCAGATCCTTCGCTACACCGCCATACAGCGTCGCGACGACGGCGTCCGCGAACCGGTCGGCCTGGGCCTTGAGTGCGGAGTCTGCCAACAGCAGCGCCCCGACGGCTGGCCGCGCGAGGGACCGTTCTATGGCAGGGGCTGTAGCTTGGCCAGGAGAGCCCGGGCAAAGGCATAAGCGTCGCCCGGCCACCGCGCAGACACATAGTGGCCCTCGTCGACCAAGAAGGTCCCACTATCGTCCGCGTCAGTGCCGCGTCGGACGAGCGTCCAGGGCCCGCGAACGAAGTCCTGTGCCCCCGCGAGAGCCTCGCGCACCTCCGTCTCCACGTATGCCGGGTAGGTGCGGTAGTAACGGCCGAGTTTCCAGGCGGTGAGCCAGTACGCAGTGCGCTCCATGTACGCCGGCAGGCACGTCGTACGGTGGCCGTGAAGCACGCTGCGCCCATTGGCGTCGCGGGTGCGCGCCAACACGAGGACGCCGTGGCAGATCGCACCGACCGGGCGCTCGAGGGCCCAGAAGGCGCGCACCCGGTCCTGCAGCAACTCGGACCCGAGGTACTGCCGCATTCCGGGCGCATGCCCTCCAGGGAGCACCAGGGCGTCGAAGTCACCAGGGCGGATGTCCTCCCACGCGATTGGCGCCTGGAACTCCCGCGACGCGATCATCTCTGCATAGAAGGCCTTGGGCTCGGGCTCGGCCCCGAGCTGGCCGAAGATCACGCCCGTGAGCAGCAGGGGATCGGCCTCACCAGTAGCTCCCCGTTCGGTCGCAAACACGACATCATGCCCGGCGCGTCGCGCGAGCTTCCAGGGTACGGCGACTTCGGTCACATCGAAGTCGCGGTCGGGGATGGGAATGAGCAAGCGTGCCATGGCGAACTCTCTGCTCTGGGGTTGGTCGGACGTCAAGCGCTCGGCAGTCTTCCGTCTCGATGTGGCGGCGTGTAGCTCCGAGGCCAGAGAGCGGCCGCCGGGCGTCCTCTGCGGGATGTCGCCGTCCATCGTTCAGCGTGACGTTTAGGGAGGGTCCGGGCCCAGCAGATGAGCGACACATTGCGCTTCGGCCACGGCAAAGCGGTTTCGTTCCGGATGTTTCCAGTCGATGAGCCACACCGTCTCGGCCTGGCTGCCGTGTTCGCCTCGGACCTTCACCCCGTAGCGAAGCGCTTCGTAGACGGCCTTGTTGCGGTCGTAG
>JADMJS010000229.1 GCA_018780435.1 Myxococcales bacterium | reverse complement strand
TGCGCCGTCGGGGCCGCACTCGTTGCCGTCGTTACACGGCATGCCGTCGTCCAACAGGGGCCGGCAGGTATTCTCGCTGAACTCGCAGTAGAGGCCCGTCGCGCAGGTCGGGTCGTTCTCGCAAGGGGTGCCCTCCGGCGCAGGCTCGCGGCAGAAGGAGCCCTCGGGTCCGAAGGCGCAGCCGAGCCCCGGCGCACACGCCGGGGTGCCCATGGCGCAGGGCTCGTCCTTGGCGGGGACGGGCCCGCAGAGCCCATCGCGACAGGTGGTCCCTTCGGCGCAGAGCAGCGGCCCCATGACGCCGAGCGCGCACGGCGCCCCGTCCCCCGGGAGCGGGCCGCAGAGGGTCGTCTCGACGTCGCAACCGAGCCCCGACGCGCAGGCGGCGCCGTTGCCGCATGGGGCGCCGTCGCCGGGCAGCGGCGAACACGTCCCGGCCTGGCAATATTCGACATCGACGCAGTCTTCATCGGACTGACAGGAGTCACCGGTAACGATCGCCACACAGACTCTCTTCGATGACGCGGTGCAGACCAAATCGCCGCAGTCGGCAGCGGGCTTACACGCGTCGCCATCCTTGGACGTGTCGAGGGCGGCGCAGGTCCCCTCCGCACATCGGAGGGGCGGCGCGCAGTCGGGATCGATGGCACAGGGGCCCCCCTCGGCCACCCTCGGCCCGCACGTGCCGTCGGCCGCACAGCGGAGCCCCGCGCCGCAGCGCCCCTCTTCGGCGCACGGCTCCCCGGCACCGGGGAGGGGCGGGAGGCCGCCCGGGGGCACTAGAATGGGGCAATCGACGAAGAAGGTGTCTCCGGGGAGCTTCGCGCAGCTCGCGCCGAGCGACTCGATGGTCTCGAGACAGGCCTCGACGCCGTCGAGCTGTACCGTGGCTTGCCCCGTCAGGACGGCGTCCTCGTAAGCCTTGAGCTGATCGCCGCACTGCGCCGTGAACGACGCCACGCACGCGCTCTCTTCTGGATAACCCGGTGCCGCGTCGCACCCGCAGGTCTCGGCAGCCGCGCAGAAGCGGGCCGCATAGGCCGGGCACCACGCGTCGCGGAGCGCCGCGAACGCCTCCGCCGGCGTGAGCTCGACGACCTCCTCGTCGGATGTATCCGCCACGTCACTCACGTCTGCCGCCGACCCGTCTTCATCGACATCGCTTTCGGGCGCGGGCACGTCCGACTGGGCAGAGTCCGACTGGGCAGAGTCCGACTGGGCAACGTCCGACTGGGCGACATCCGACGGGGTCGTCGCCTCCTCAGTCGAGGCGCAGGCATGGAGGGCGACGGCGAGAGCGAGGGCGCGGGCTGGATGACGCATGGCGGGACAATGACCCGGCCACCCCCCATCAGACCAGTAGTTTCCGCGCGGCCTCGGCAAGCTCGGAGCCGGAGGGGGCCACGGCGTCCGGAGCCGGGATCGCCATCCCGCGCTGGACCGCTGGCCGCATCGCGACTCGGCTCATCCACGCCGTCAGGGCCTCGAGCCCGTCGAGGCTGAGCCCGGACCACTGCCACCCGCTCGCCCATGGATAGGTCGCGATATCGGCGATGGAGTACTCGTCGCCCGCCAGGTAGGGCACCGTTTGGAGTCGCCCGTCGAGCACCTCAAGGAGACGGCGGCTCTCACGCTGGTAGCGATCGATGGCGAAGGGGATCTTCTCGGGTGCATAGCGGTAGAAGACGTTGGCTTGACCCATCATCGGACCGAGCCCGCCCATCTGGAACATGAGCCACTGCGTGGCGACCGAGCGCCCGCGCGCATCCGCTGGCAGCAACTTTCCCGTCTTTTCAGCTAGATAGAGCAGGATCGCGCCGGATTCGAAGACCGAAAGCGGCGCGCCGTCCGGTCCGTCGCGATCGATGATGGCGGGGATGCGACCGTTCGGGTTGATCGCCAGGAACCAGGGCTCTTTCTGGGTCCCCTTCAAGAGGTCGATGGGGTGCAAGGTGTAGTCGAGCCCGAGCTCTTCGAGCGCGATCGAGACCTTGAAACCATTTGGCGTGCGCCACGTGTAGAGATCGATCACGGCAGGCCCCTTCGAACGTGAATTCAGCGCCAGAGCCGCGTGAACGCGGCCTTCGCCCCAGCAGGATAGCGGTCGCGACGAGTTCTCAAAACCGGATAAAAGCAGGTCGTTAGCATCGAAAAGCATGATTGCACGCGATGGGAGGGCCGATCCTTGCGCGCCCTGGCTTCCGTTGGCAGTCTGCCGGGCCATGCGACTCCTCATTCAGCACCGAAGCGTGTACGAGTATCCCCGCCCGGCCGCGCTCGGTCCCCACCTCGTGCGGCTCCGGCCAGCCGACCACACGCGGGCCCACGTCGAGAGCTACACGCTCCGCATCGGCCCCGATGAGGCCCGCGTCAGTTGGCAAGAGGGCCCCCAAGGCAACCGGATCGCCCGCGTCACCTTCCGCGCGGGGGCCAAGGTCACGGCGTTCGATGTGCTCGTCGAGCTCGCCGTCGACATCCACCCGGTGAACCCCTTCGACTTCTTCCTCGACGACTGCGCCGAGACCGTGCCCGTGGACTACGACGCGGAGACCGCCCGGTCGTTGGTCCCCTACTTCGACATGGACGACCCTGCCTACGCCGGCCCGGGCGCGCCCACCGGCCGCTTCGACGCGTTCCGGGCGGCCCTCGGCGATCCGGCCGGCAAGCGGACCGTGACCTTCCTCGTCATGCTCGCGCAGCGGGTGGCCCACGGCGTCAGTTACGTCATCCGAGAGGAAGCGGGGGTCTACACGCCAGAGCAGTGCCTCATCGCCGGCCGGGGCTCCTGCCGTGACAGCGCCGTGCTCCTGGTCGCCCTCCTGCGTTCGTATGGCTTTGCGGCCCGCTTCGTCAGTGGTTACCTGATTCAGGTCCGAGACGAAGGCATGCTCCCCGACGAACCTCGCGGGATGGACCGCGACGTCGTCGACCTGCACGCGTGGGCTGAGGTCTACCTACCCGGCGCTGGTTGGATCGGGATCGACGGCACCTCGGGACTCTTCTGCGGCGAAGGCCACATCCCGCTCGCCTGCACGCCGTCGCCCGCCCTCGCCTCCCCGATCGACGGGTCGAGCGACACCCGCGCCGAGAAGGTCCACTTCGAGACCCGCGTGGGCCGCCTCGGGCACGAAGTGAGCCCCACCGCACCCTATACGGACGACACGTGGCGCGCCCTCCTCGACGCCGGCGAGGCCCTCGACGCGCGTATTATCGACGCGAACCTCACCCTCACGACGGGCGGCGAACCGACCTTCAACTCGCGCCACGACCTGACTAGCAAGGAGTGGCTCGGAGACGCGCTCGGGCCCTCCAAGTGGGCGCACGGGACAGCACTCGCGAGCGCCCTGGCCGCGCGGATGGCGCCGGGCGCGGCCATCGTCTGCCGAAACGGCAAACACTACCCCGGCGAGCCCCTGCCACGTTGGGCGCTCGAGATCGTCGGTCGAAGCGACGGCCGCCCCGCGTGGCCTGACTTCACCGGCGGAAGCGCGGCGGTGACCGACGCGGACGCGCAACGCTTCGGAGAGCGCCTGGCGGCACGCCTCGGCACGGACGCGCCCCCCTTCGCGGCGTTCGAAGATCCCTGGCGTTTCCTCCAGGACGAGGCGTCGCTCCCCATCGACGTGAACCCGCTTGAGAGTCCCCTCGACGACGCGTCCACACGAAGCCGCCTCGCCCGTATCCTCGGCCGCGGCCTCGCCACCCCGGCCGGGTGGGTCCTGCCTCTGGCTCGACTTGACGGCTGCTGGCGCACCTCGGCATGGCACTTCCGTCGCGGCGCGTGTCTCCTCCTGCAAGGTGACAGCCCCATGGGGCTTCGGCTCCCGCTGAGCTCCGTGGCTGCCGGGCGGGCCGCTCCGGAGCCCGTCGAACCCGACGTCTTGAGGCGAGATCCCCGGCGCGGCCTGGACGACGAGCCGGACGCGCTCCACGTCGCCGTCCCGGGAGAGGCCGGGTCGCTCCGGATCGCGCCGCAGGTCTGCGCCGCCGACGTCGTGCGAACGGCCATGTGTTTCGAAGCCCGGAACGGCGAGCTCTTCGTCTTCTTGCCGCCCCTCGGCGGCGCCGGCGACTTCTTCCTCCTCCTCGAGGCTCTCCACGAGACCCGCGTCGAGACCGGGCTCGACGTGCGGCTCGAAGGCTACGTCCCCGCCTCCGGCCCGGAGGTCTTCCGCTTCGCCGTGACGCCCGACCCCGGCGTCCTCGAGGTCAACATCCCGCCCGTGAGTTCGGTGAAGGCGTTCTCGGAGACCGCGCACACCGTCTTCGACGCCGCGCTCAGCGTCGGCCTCCACGCCGAACGTTACCTCCTCGACGGCCGCCAACAGGGCTCCGGTGGCGGCAATCACATCACGCTGGGCGGCCCGACGCTCCTCGAGAGCCCCTTCATCCGGCGACCGGACCTGCTGGCGTCCATCTTGACCTTCCTGCAGCACCACCCGTCGCTGTCGTACCTCTTCTCGGGCCTCTTCGTCGGACCGACCTCGCAGGCGCCCCGCGTCGACGAAGCCCGCCACGAGACCCTCTACGAGCTCGAGATCGCGCTCGACGCCGCGTTCGAGGCCGGAAGAGACGGCCCGCCCGTACCGTGGCTCTCGGACATGCTCTTCCGGCATCTCCTCGTCGACCTGACCGGGAACACCCACCGCACCGAAGTCGCCATCGACAAGCTCTGCGATCCCGGCAGCCCACACGGCCGGCAGGGGCTCATCGAGTTTCGCGCCTTCGAGATGCCGCCACATCCGCGCCTGATGGTCGCGCAAGTCGCGCTCGTCCGCGGCCTCGTCGCCGCCTTCGCGACGGAGCCCTACCGCGGGGAGCTGGTCCGCTTCGGCACTCAGCTCCACGACCGCTTCCTCCTCCCCTACTTCCTCGAGCGCGACTTGCGTGACGCCCTGGCCGAGCTCGCGCGACGCGGGGTGGCACTGCCTGAGAGCGCCTACCTACCCTTCCTGGAGCTCCGTTGCCCGAAGGTCGGTCATGCCGTCTTCGGCGCGAGCGGCGCCGCCGAGGTCGAGCTCGAGGTCCGCTGCGCACTCGAGCCGTGGCACGTCCTCGGCGAAGAAGCGACCGGGACCGGCACGGCCCGCTACGTCGATTCGTCGGTCGAGCGCGTCGAAGTCCGTGCCCGCGGCCTCGTCCCGGGCCGCCACGAGCTCGTCGTGAACGGCCTCTCGGTGCCTCTGCGCCCGAACGCGACGGCCAGCCTCGACCGCCTCGCCGCCGAACGCGACGCGGGTGTCCTCGGCATCCGCTTCCGTGCCTGGGCGCCCGCACACGCACTTCATCCCCACCTCGGGATTCATCACCCGCTGCGTTTCGAGGTCATCGACACCTGGGCGCGCCGTTCGATGGGCGCCTGCGCCTACCACGTCTGGCACCCGGAAGGCCGCGCCTTCGAGGCGCCTCCCCTCACGCGCTTCGAGGCCGGCGCGCGCCGCGCTCAACGCTTCACACTCGGCGACCCGACCCCGTGGCCCGCGGCCGTGACGCGTGTCGCGCCGCACCCGGACACGCCCTACACGCTCGATCTGCGCCGGCACCGGGGTGACCGCCCGATGCCGACGCCCGAGTAGCCAAGGCTGCACTCTAGCGATGCGATCATCGATTCAGAACAATCAGTTCAAGGCGGAGTAGGTTCTGGGCGAGCCCCTCTCGACAGACGCCGAGGTGAGCGTCCATCGAGAGGGGTGACCGCAAGCGCAACGACCAATTATTGCTTGTCGTTGGTAGAGCAGATGTACTTGGTGGTCGAATAACCACAGCCGCCGTCGTTGAAGGCGAGGCTGGCCGGGTTCACGGTCCCCCACATCCCGAGCGCCAGCCAACAGCCCGGCGTGTAGTCGCCGTTCGGCTCGCCATAGTTCGTGTCTCGCAGCCACCAGCGGCCGCCATCGACAGCGTTCCAATTGCTGCAGCTTCCAGCGCCGTAGTAGGTCGGATCCCGCATCGCGCAGTTCGTGTAGTTGCCCGCCGCCGTGCCGTAGATGCCCGGCGCGACGTTGAAGTAGGTGGTCCCGAAGAAGCCCACCATCGACGTCCAGTGAGCTTGGCTGCGCGGGACCGCCATCGCCAGACCATAATCTTTGCACGTGTCGTCGTCTGTGTAGCGAGAGGACGACTTCCCGCTGGCGACTGGGAAGTAGGTGTAGCCGCCGCCTTCGGTGGTCATATCGCACGTGACCTCGATGACCTGACCGAGCGGGGCGGTGATGTAGTAGCCACTTCCGGACACGGGCGTCAGGCCTTGCGCCACCATCGACGTCTGAATCTGGAGACAGCTAGTGCCCGGGTTCTCGTAGCTACCGACCCCACCGGTGATGGCGATGTCGTACTTCCAGCGCAGGTCCGCTTCGATGGCGGCGCGTTCGGTCGCCGTCAGGGTCGACGAATAGGCCCGAATCTCGGCGATGTAACCGCCGATCGAGCGGCCATCTGTCGGCCCATTGCCAATAACCCACGAGGACGTCCCGGACGCGATCGGTGCGTGGGTGACCACTTGTTTGGCGTTGGCCCAGAAGTACATCTCGCTCGTCGTGGCGGTCTGCTGCACGGTCAGGACCTTCCACTGGCCGACGTCGATGGCGAGAGACGGCGCCGGATCGTCGATGTTGGTCTGCCACACGAGATCCCCATCGCCCTGTGACGCGGCGTGATGGAGCGAGAAGTAGGCGCCATCGCCCTGGCTCATGAGCACGCCGGTCGCATCCGGTGCGTCGATGCGGTAGGCCACAAAGATGGTCATCTGGGGCGCCGACGGGATGGCCGGGGTCTCGAGCCGCACGGCGCTGCCATCGAAGAGGATGGCGGGCTTCAAATTGGGCGTCGCCGTCGCGTTCCAGACAGGCTCCGCGCTGGTAAGGGCGGTGGCGTCGCGATGGAGGCTGGTCTTGTCGGCCCACAAAGACACGAGCCCAGCCTGATCTCGAATCACGGTGTCGGCGTCGGTCGCGTCGAGCCACAGCGCCGTCGGCGTCGGGAGGACGGTGCTGCAGGCCCGCGGGTCGCCCGTGTAGCCGGCCTTGCAGGTACACGAGATGACGCCGGCGTTGTTCGCACAGTCCGCCGCGTCACCGCAGCCACCGTTGGCGATGGCGCAGTCGGCATAGATGCCGTACTTCGTGTTGAGCCGCGCCTCGACCGCTTGCCGTTGAACGTTGGACAGCGCACCGCTGTACACACGTACCTCGGCGATGTCGGCGTCGGAATACTCGGAGTTGTGCATGCCACCGATGACGAGCCCGTTCGGCCCGACGAGGCCACCCGAGTTTGACGCGATCTGGACGCCGTCTCGGTACACCGTCGAGAGGCTCCCCGTCTGCACGGCGGTGTAAAGCCGGGTCCGAAGCTCCGGCCCGAGGCAGCCGATGACCCAGCCGTCGAAGAACGCGCACCCCGCGCTGCCGTTGTACCAGCCGAGTAGCCAGTTGCTCGCGTATCCCGCGAGCAAGCGCCCACGGTAGCTGCCCGTTTGCCGAGCCACTACGAATACGGTGACCGGCTCCTGGAAATTGGTCGTGGTGATGAGGGTCTGCCCGAGCGCGCCGTTCGTCGTGATCGACGGGTGGCCGCCGATCCCCGACTGCGTGAGCGTTGGACGGCGGGTGGGGTCCGATTGCAGGAAGTGATTGCCGTTGCCGCTCTGATCGGCCCACTTCGAGACCGCGTCGTTCACGAGGGTGACCCCGACGTCGGCCGAGACCCAGAGCGCGAGGCCGGGGATGTTCACGTCGCAGGCATAGGAGCCCGGGGTGTTGACACACTCGGTGCCGCTCACGCACGACGGGGAATCGAGGCATTCGTCGACGTCGACGCAGCCGCTGACGCCGCTCCCGGTATAGCCGGACGGACAGGCGCCGCACGTGAACGAGCCCGCCGAATTGGTGCAGGTCGTGAGCGGGTGGCAGCCGCCGTTGTTCACGAGGCACTCGTCGACGTCGGTGCAGGTGACGCCATTGCCGGTGTAGCCGCTATCGCAGGCGCACGTACGGCTCCCGATGGTGTTGACACACGTCGCGTTACCATCACAACCGCCGTTGTTCGTGATACATTCATCTACGTCAGCACACGAGAACCCATCACCCGCGTATCCGGAGTCACACTCGCAGCGACGGGGGCCCGCCAGACACGACGCCTCCGCCGCGCAGCCGCCGCCCGGCTGGCAGGCGCCTCCCTGGCACACGTCGACCTCGGTACAGGCGTCACCGTCGTCGCAGCCGGCAGTGTTGTCCGTGTGGACACACCCGGTGGCCGGATCGCAGGAGTCGTCGCTGCAGACGTTGCCGTCGTCGCAGGAGATCGCGCTGCCCGGGACGCACGCCTTGGCCGCGCACACGTCGCCCGCGGTGCAGGCGTTGCCGTCGTCGCAGGCTGCCGTGTTGGCGGCGTTCACGCAGCCGCTCGCGGGATCGCACGAGTCGTCGCTGCAGACGTTGCCGTCGTCGCACGAGATCGCGTTGCCGGGGACGCAGGCCGTGGCCGCGCACACGTCGCCCGCGGTGCAGGCGTTGCCATCGTCGCAAGCGGCCGTGTTGGCGGCGTTCACGCAGCCGCTCGCGGGATCGCACGAGTCGTCGCTGCAGACGTTGCCGTCGTCGCACGAGATGGCCGAGCCCGAGACGCAGGCCTTAGCCGCGCAGACGTCGCCCGCGGTGCAGGCGTTGCCGTCGTCGCAGGCGGCCGTGTTGGCGGCGT
>JADMJS010000249.1:6582-41402 GCA_018780435.1 Myxococcales bacterium | reverse complement strand
TCGAATCCCAGTCGAAGTGGACTCCGACGACGAAGAGTCCGCGACCGAGCTCGTCTCCGACCTCGTGCCGGGTATTGGCGTCGAGATCCTCGACCGCCGAGCGGCCTTGCTGGTCCCGGACGCCGGAAAACTTCGTCCGGGTCGTATCCTCCTCCGCTTCTACGTGACTCCGGAGCAGATCGAGCTCGCGGTCTCCGCGGCCAATCAGATCGAACGCGGTTTCGTCGGGGCGCCCGAAGTGGTCTCCGATGAGTGGAAGGAGAACTGGAAGAAGTTCTTCAAGCCGACGCGCGTCAGCCCGCGCTTCGTCGTGCGACCGCCCTGGGAGTCGCACGCCGAGCCGCTACAGACGGACGTCGAGATCGTGATTGAACCCGGCATGGCCTTCGGCACCGGCACTCACGAGACGACCCGACTGTGCCTCCGGGCCGTCGACCAGCTCATCAAGGGCGGTGAGACGGTCCTCGACGTCGGCTGCGGGAGCGGTGTGCTCTCGGTCGCGGCGGCGCTCCTCGGGGCCGCCTCGATCGTGGCCATCGACGTGGAGCAGGACGCCATCAACGCGACGGTCGACAATAGCGAACGCAACGGGGTGGCAAGCCTCATCTCGCCGTCGCTGACGCTCCTCGCCGACGTGAAGGGCGTCTACGACGTCGTGTTCGCGAACATCCTGGCGTCCGTGCTGATCGAAGTCTCGGAGGACGTGGTCGCGCGCGTCGCGCCCGGAGGGCACCTCGTCCTCAGCGGGATTCTCGACGCGGATGGTGACGCCGTGACCGACGTCTACATCCGCCATGGGTTCCGTCTCGTGGAGCGAGTTCAAGATGGGGATTGGCTGTCGTTGCATCTGACTCACGGAGCGCCCGCGTGACGCGCGTCCTCGTCCCGGCAGACCGCATCTATGCGTGCGGCGGGCGCCTCCGCCTCGAGCCAGACGAGGCCCACTATCTACACCGCGTACTTCGGCTCGGCATCGGCGCGACCATCGAGGTCCGTGATGGTCGTGGTGGCGCGTGGCGGGCATCGCTGGTGGACGAACACCACCTGTCCCTCGACGAGCGCACTACCTTGCCACCGCTGACGGGCGTCGGCGTGGTGCTGGCCTTCGCGCCGCCGCGAGGCGGTCGCATCGATATCCTGCTCGAGAAGGCCACCGAGATGGGGGCTGGGGCCCTGCAGCCGGTCTGGGCGGCTCGAAGTGTCCGAAAGGACAGCGGTAATCCGGGGCGTTGGTCGCGCATCGTGACGGCGGCGGCGAAGCAGTGCGGCATCCCGGTAGTCCCGGACGTGGCCAAGCCGATCGAGTTTGCCGAGTGCCTGCAGGCCTACGCCAAGACCGAACTTCGGCTCATCGCGACTCCCCACGCCGACCAGTCTCTGCGCGCGGTCCTGCCGACCGGCGCGATCGAGCAGGCCATCGTCCTGACGGGTCCGGAAGGGGGCTTCACGGACGCGGAAGTCGAGGCCGCTCACAGCGCCGGCTTCCTCCCATTCCACTTGGGACCGCAGGTCTTGCGCGCCGAGACGGCGCCGCTCGTCGCCCTCACCATCCTGCGACATCGTTTCGGCGATCTCGGCTGACAGGCGGCCGCTTTCGGCCACCTTCTCGCGCCTCCGGCGTTCTATCGAGCCCGCGCGAGTAGCACGATGGCCACGATGACGAGTGTGGAGCCGATGAGCTCGTCCCTTGAGGGCCACGTCGTGTCGACCACGAGGGCGAGCAGCGAGGTCGCCGCGACGCCCGCTAGCACACTCGACGCTCGGTTCACTGGGACGCAATAGGTGTGTTCGCGCCCGTCGAGGAGGACGAGGCTCCCGAAGGTGCCCGTGCCCTGACTGAGCGCGCCGATGAGGAGCGCGATGCCGCCGAGCGCCGGGACCAGCAACATCGAGAAGCCGTGAGCGACAGCGGACGAGGTGCCTGGGATACCGATGACGGCGAGGAGGACCGTAGCGAGGAGGACCGCGATGGAGCACGTGATCTGCTCCCCGACGAGGTAGCGGCGCCCGGCGTCGGGCGCGTCCGATTTGCCGGTCTTACTCATCAACCGGAAACGCAGGAAGTACGCCGCGACATAGACCGCAAGGTCGACTGTGGCCCAGAAGGGCATCTTGAAGCTGTTCGCGTCGACGATCGGGAGGAGGACGCCGATGAGGGAGAGCCCGAGCGCCCAATACGCCGCGGTGCGCGGCTTGCGCCCCGAGAGCAGGTCCACGATCGGGGCGAGGATGAGCACGGTGCCGCGCATCAGGAGCATCATGAAGAGGACAGACACCCCTTCGATGGCATAAGCGAGCATCGTCGTCGTCGTGATGAACGCCACACAGAGCCCCGAGAGCAGCGTGTCCCGACCGGGGACAGGGACGCTGAAGCGCCCGACGCGCACTTGGTCGGCGGCACGCCACCAACCCGAGACGGTGAGGAAGGTGATCATCACGAGCATCGACGCGATGGCGTTGCCCGGCAGCAGAGACAGTCCCGCGATCTTCTGGCCGTCGGTGACGAGGCCCTCCGACGCCGCTTTGGTCAGAGCACCGAAAGGCACATAGCAGAGGAAGTAACCAAGAGCGTACCACCAGATTCTCGACATGACCGTGACGCTACACCGTTTGGGGTGAGGGGGCGAGTCACGCGCCGGGCGTGCGGCTCGCCGGTCGCACGGCTCGAGTGTGATCCTGTTCGAACTGGGCTTGCGTCTTTGACTCGCCTTCGGTAGACCCGCCGGCTCGCCCGTTCGGCCCGAGGGACCGCCCCTCGCGCCGTTGGCCACAGCGCAGGAGTCGACTTTGAAGATCGCAGTGATGGGTACCGGGTATGTGGGGCTCGTTGCGGGGACCTGTTTTGCCGAGCTCGGCAACGACGTCGTGTGTATCGATGTCGACGTCGCGAAGGTGGAAGCGCTCCGAAACGGGATCATCCCGATCTACGAGCCTGGGCTCGAAGATCTGGTGAAGCGCAACGTCCGTGAGGAGCGCCTCTCCTTTACGACCGACGCCGGTCCCGCCATCGAACGGGCGCAAGCCGTGTTCATCGCGGTCGGGACCCCCTCGTCTCACGACGGAAGCGCGGACCTCCGTTACGTCTGCGCGGTGGCCGAAGTCATCGGCAAGCACCTCCGCGCCGCCGACACCGTCGTCATCTGCAAGTCCACCGTGCCCATCGGGACCAACTTCAAGGTGAAAGAGATCGTGGCGCGCTTCGCGACCGTCCCCTTCCACGTGGTCTCGAACCCCGAGTTCCTGAAGGAAGGCGCGGCGGTCGACGACTTCATGAAGCCGGACCGCATCGTGGTGGGCGCCGAAGCCGACGTCGCGCGCCGCACCATGGATGAGCTCTACGCGCCGCTCGTCCGCACCGGCGCGCCGATCATCCACATGGACATCCCCTCCGCAGAGATGACGAAGTACGCGGCCAACGCCATGCTCGCGACTCGCATCTCGTTCATGAACGAGATCGCGAACTTGTGCGAGCGTGTCGGCGCTGACGTGCACAACGTCAGGCGCGGTATCGGCACCGACAAGCGCATCGGGACCGCCTTCCTCTTCCCCGGCGTCGGCTATGGCGGCTCCTGCTTCCCGAAGGACGTGCGGGCGCTGCAAAAGACGGGTCGTGAACACGGCATCGACCTCCAGGTCGTCGACGCTGTGGAGCGTGTAAACGACGAGCAGAAGAAAGTGATGTTCGAGCAGGTCTCGACGTGCTTTGGCGGGCAGCTCGCGGGCGTGAACATCGCTGTCTGGGGGCTCGCTTTCAAGGCACAGACGGACGACATGCGCGAGGCGCCGTCCATCGTCATCATCGAAGCCTTGCTCGCGGCAGGTGCGGTCGTGTCCGCCTTCGATCCGCAGTCCGCGCACACGGCGCACGCCGTCTTCGGGGACCGGATCCGCTATGCCCGCACGCCCTACGACGTACTCACCGGGGCGCGAGCGCTGCTCATCATCACCGACTGGCATGAGTTCCGAACGCCGGACTGGCAGCGCGTGAAGGGCGCGATGGGCAGCAGCCCGGTCGTCTTCGACGGGCGCAATCTCTATGAGCGCGAGAAGCTCACGGGTCTCGGTTTCGGCTACTACGCCATTGGTCGGGGTAAGAACCCAGCCTGAGGTGACGCCGGGTACGGCCGCCCGCGCCCGGATGACCTCGCTGGCCGATCGAACGTGTAATTGACTCGACAGCAACGGGTTAGCAAACTGAACGACTCGCTCGGGTGGGCCCGAGCCGTCGCTACCCCTTGTGGTGGCAGAGAGATGTCGGCGTCCTGGGTGGGAGCGCACGGCGACGAGGATGGTGGTGGCCGAGAGGCCCTGACGAGCGCCATAGCGACGCGAATCGCTGGGCGAGAAGAGAGGTTATTGTGCTGAATCGAACGACGAAGTGGATGGCGGCTCTGGCGATCGGTGTGGCGCCTTACGGGTGTGAGTCGTCGAGCGACTCCGCGACGACGGGTGGCGACGCGACCGATGGCACGGATGGCCAGGACGGCTCCGACGTGTCCGACGCCACGGACGGCACAGATGGCGCTGATGCGACGGACGGGGCGGACGCCGTAGACGCGACCGATGGCGCCACGGATGCAACGGACGGCGCGACGGACGGCGTCGTGGACGGGGTCGACGGCGTGGACGCTGTTGATGCGGTCGATGCGGTCGACGGTGTCGATGGCACCGACGTCGAGCCGGAGCCGGTCGCGTGTCTCGCCGACCTCGATGCGATCGAGGAAGAGGAGCCCAACGACGATCCCGATACCTACAACGACCTCTCGACCATCGTCGCGCCGGGCATGTGCATTCAGGGTGTGCTCGACTGCGGCAACACGGATGACAACGGATCGACGGTCTACGCCTATCCGTTCGACGGGTTCATCTTCGACATCGCGTCCGCAGGTGAGGTCACCTTGACGCTCAATTGGACCGCGACCGGCACCGACGCGGACTTGCGCGTGACCGAGCTGCTCACGGCCCAGCTCGATAACCCGGACTACGAGCCCAAGATGATCCTCAGCTACGCCGAAGGTACCTCTGGCACCGAGACGGGCACGCTCACGCTCAAGGGCAACGACTTGGCCTTCTACGTCATCGAGCTCGGCTGCTGGGACTCGCCCGTCACTCGCGTCGGCTACTCCCTCTCGGTGCAGGTCGATGAAGGCGGCACGGACGGGACGGACACGACCGACGGCACGGACGGGACGGACACGACGGACGGCACGGACGGGACGGACACGACCGACGGCACGGACGGGACGGACACGACCGACGGCACGGACGGGACGGACACGACGGACGGCACGGACGGGACGGACACGACCGACGCGACGGACGGGACGGACACGACCGACGCGGCGGACGGCACCGACGGGACGGACACGACCGACGCGACGGACGGCACCGACGCGACGGACGGCACGGACGGGACGGACACGACCGACGCGACGGACGGCACCGACGCGACGGACGGCACCGACGCGACCGACGCGACGGACGGCACTGACGGGACCGATGGCACGACGGCCGGCGCGTGCATGGGCCCCGCGGACCAGACGATCGTCTCGGATCCCGCGATCGTCGACAAAGCAGGCGCCTGTGGTTTCGGCTGCCTCGGGCAGTCGGAAGGCTGCGCCAAGGCGTGCGTCATGACCGAGACGGGCCTGACCGATGGTTGTTCTTCGTGTTTCGCGGACCTCATCAATTGCACGATCTCGAACTGCGTGGCCCAGTGCGTTGAGGATCCGAAGTCGCAGGGTTGTTCGGACTGCCGAGCGGAGTACTGCAACCCGGCCTTCGCTGTGTGCGCCGGCTACACCCCCATCTGAGTCACTCCAAGGGACTCAGTGGCCGGCTCGGCGCCTTCGGGCGCCGGGCTGCCGCGGCCGAGTCGCTCACTGGCGAAGACAAGCGCCGCCTCCCGGCGTATCCTGCTGACGTGACTTCCCCCAGCGCGTTCCCGAAATGGCCTCACCGAGTCGCGACTCGGGCGCTCCCAATCCTGATCGGGATCGGATGTCAGTCGTCGAACGAGCCGTCGTCGGCGTTGCGGGCGGAGTTCGAGCAGGCGCTGCAGCGACTTCGTGACGACAGCACCCGAGAGATCGAGCTCAACAAGGACAAGCTCCTCTCGACACAGGCTCAGCTCATCAAGACGGCTCGGGAGCTCTCGGCGCTCGGCCTCCGGTCCGAGCAGGAGCGCGCGATCACGAGCGAACGAATCGCGGCGCTCGAGAACGCGGTGGACCTGCTCCGGGCCGAGCTCACGCTCGCCGCGACGCCTGTCATCGTCGCGCCGCCGCCGTCGACCCCACCCGAAGACGACGCGTTGCTGCGGGCCTACGAGGAGCTGGTCTGCGCGGAACGGCGCACCGGCGCGAGCCTGGATGCCGAGGCACTGACGGCGCTAGAGCGACGTTGGGGCTTCGAGACATCCGAACAATGGGCCGCCGCGTGGGTGGAAGCGTCGCTCGAAGCGGCGTTCGAAGGGCGGGCCCGCGATCGTATCGAGCGGCTCTGCCCACTCCCTGCTGCGCCCCCGGAAGGGCCGTGATCCCGGCCGACGACGCCGAGGCGCTTCGGCCGCGGCTCCTCTCTCGATTGCGCCGAATCGGCGCCCTCATCATGGCGAATCTTCTCGCTTTTCTGGTCCTCGAGAGCGTGTCTCGGCTCGTCCTCGCGGTCGCGTTTCGGCCGGAGGCGCCGACGGGCGCGGACCTTCGGGATTGGGTGGTTCAGGCCAAGCTCTCCTTCGGCGATGGTCTCTATGTTTGGGACCCGGCGTGCCTCTGGCGACTTCAACCCGGCTATGAGGGCGCAGACGAAGGCGCGCACTTCTGGGGCGGAGAGCCGCTCCGAGTGAACTCCTCTGGCCACCGCGGGGCAGAGCGGCCCGTCGAGAAGCCGGCGGGCGTGAAGCGGGTCCTCGTGCTCGGCGGGTCGCACCCGATGGGGATGTACGTCCGAGCGTCCGAGAGCTGGGCCGGTGTCCTTGAGTCGCGCCTTCGCCGCGATGGGACCTGGGAGGTGCTCAACGCCTCGGTACCCGGTCACTCGTCATTTCAAGGGCGACGTTACCTCGAGACCCACGGAGCCCCATTTCAGCCCGATTTGGTCATCGCCGATCTGGGGGTCAACGACACCCTCGCGCTCACGACCGAATACCCGCTCCCCGACGCGGACGCTGCGACCAAGGCGCCTCCACCCTGGGCCATGGAGACGGATGGGCTCCTGGCGAGCTCCGGTTTGTACCGGCTCATTCGGCGTCTCGTTCGCGGAGCGCCCGACCTACGCCCTGGGACCCCCATCGCGGGCAAACGAGTCCCGACGGACGAACGCGAACAGAACCTCGACGCGATCGCGCGTTTTGCTGAGGGCATTGGGGCTCGCGCCGTATTCCTCAGCCAAGTGACCGTCGATTTGGAGGGGACGGGGCGGGCCGCATGCGTCTTTCGCGACGCCGCACGCGAACCTCGAGTCGATGTGTGCGCGCTCTTCGAGGCCCACGGCGCCGAGGCACGCCGCTTCTTCGTGGATCCGGTTCACGCGAACGCCGCCGGGCACGCGCTCATCGGTGACCTCGTCGCGGACGTCCTGCTGCGGGACGGCCTGGTCGATCCTCACGGCGCTCGGGATGTGCTCCCGAATGGGGCTCGCAGCCGGACGGGCTCACGGCCGTAGGCCAGGACCAAGGGTGTAAGCTCGGAAGAGTCTCGTAAGTGGTCGAGATCACGTTGAAAGCGCAAGAAGGGTTCCGCCGCTCGAAGCCGCCCCCGAGACCGGTCCCCGCTCTGAACGACGAGCCCGTCCGTCATCGGGAAGAGCCGGGCCAGTACGTCGCCCATCCCACTATGGAGGGTCACGTCCGTCCCGTCCGATACCGCGATCGTGACACCCGACACGCCGGCCACGGCGCCGAGAATCGCAGCGGCCACCACGGGTCCGGTTCGGAAGCGGCCGATCACCGTCAGGGTCTGGAGGTCGATGGCGACCGCGCCACCGCTCTCGGTCATGAGCAGCGAGTCACCGCTTTCGCTGGCGGCGATGAGCCGATCGGCCGACGCACGCGTCACGGTCCCGATGTCCTCGCAGCGCGCCTCTGAGAGCGACGCCTTCAGGGTACAAACCTGCCCGGGGGCACCGGCCTGTAGAAAGGACAGTGAGAGCCCTGAGCGTCCGCCGAGAGGCGTCGCGTCGACGACCGCGCGCGGATCGTGCGGAGTGCCATCCGGGAGCCGGGCAGGCCACGGGACGTCGCTCCCGTCGAGGCGGGCAAGTGACGCCCCGGCGTCGTCGATGACGAGGAGGTCGGCGATCCCGGCGGTGTCCATCGGCTCGCGAAGGAGAAAGGCCGACCGCACAGCGGAGGGGCGACGCACGCCGCCGAGCACGGAGCCGCGCGGCCGCGAGCCGCCCTCGCCAGCGATGACCGCCACGTCGCCGCCCGAGATGTCCACGCGAGTCCTCAAGGGCTCTGGACGAGAGGGGGCCAGTGGGTCACCGGTCTCAAGATCCGCGTCATACTGCAGGTTTCCCGCCTGAACGCGGAGCCGCTCGGCCGGCGGCGTCGCTTGCCCGGAGACGAAGGACAGTGCCGAGATCGGCCGGCGGAGTTGATTGCGCTCGAAGCGGGCTTCGCCCGTGGTCCCGTATTGAGCGACGGTCACGCTCGACTCGGACTCGCGCACGACGATGAGCCGCTGTCCATCGTCCGAGACGGTGACCCGAAGTTCGGCGGCGCGCCCGGAGCGGCTCTCTGGGCTCGCCGGCTGAAGCGCCCAGGTCGCTTCGACGTCGCCCTTCTCGAGGCCAACCCGCTCGAGCTCCATCGCGTCGAGTTGAACGTCGCCCGGTGTGTCGCTCTCGATGGTCCCCGTGAGCAAGGCCGCGTCTCCATTGACGAATCCGAAGACCCAACGCCGCCCGGGGAAGGCGCGAACCCTCTCGCCCGTCCAGAGACTGTAGAGCTCCACGGCGCCCTCGACCTCGACGGCGAGCTGATGGCCCGATGGGCTCATGGCGGCGCCGTGAAACTCCGGGACGCTGCGGAGTCGGCGTACGACGGCCCCGCCGTCGCCGCCCCACGCGAGCAGAGTGGTCCTCGCCGGGACCTCGCCGACCGGGGCTTCGTCCGCGAGCAACGCGACGGCGGCGCCGCGCTCGTCGGTCCAGAGACGGTGAATCCGGGTTAGACCAGTGAGCGCGATCGGCTCTCCGATCATGGCCCCGGACGGCAACGAGTAGACCCGCAGCTCCGCCGGCGAGGCGACCACGGCGGCCGTCCCATCGAGCGAGATGGCGCACTGAGGGCGCCCACCTCCGGGCGCAGGGACTCGCACGAGCTCGCGGTCGTCGGTCAAGGAGCGGAGGACGAGCGAGACGGAGCCAGGCGACTCGCCCGGTGCGAGCCAGAGCGAGCGGGCACCGTCGGGCGTAATAGGGCGGCCCTCACACACGACGTCGTAGCGGCTGAGGCGCTCAAAGAGGAGTCGCCCGCGAGAGCCGTCGAAGACCTGAAGGCGCCGAGGCCCGGCGGTCACGGCGATGGCCGCGCCGCCGCGTGCCACCGTGACCCCCGTGATCCCGTCGAGGAGGCGGTCCACGACCGGGCTGGGTTTCGACGGTGCCGGGGGAGGCGTCGACGTCGCCGGTTCGGGTGACGGTGTCGGCGCCGGGTCCTCCGCGGCGGCGACCGGCCGGGTCTCGGCGGCGGGTCCTCGGGCCGCCGCGGGTCCATCGGCGGGTGACGGCGCGGTCACCGGTGGCTCTGCTCCGGACGGCGCTTCGCTCGGCGCTTTGCGACAGGCGGGGAGCCCAAAGAGTGTCGCGACGAGGAGCGACCAGCCGAGATGGGCGAGCCCCGGCCGAGCGGGCCCAGGGCCGTGACCTCCGGCGCGCGAGGTGAGGCTCATGCAGCCGGGGACTTGCTTGCCATGGACCATGATGCTGAAGTCACCAGACGGGTCGCGTTCGTCCATAGAAACGAGCATACTCGCGCGTCGTGACGCTGTCCTCTCCGCCGCTGTCCTCTCCGCCGGAAGAAGTGCCTCGACAGGGCCCCGAACGCCGCTCGCCCTCCCAGGCAGAGGTCACCCGTCGCCCACACCGGTGGGGCCTCGGTAGCCTCTTCGCGCTGGTGCTCGGCGCGTTCCTCGCGCTCATCTTTCTCCGCCCCGTTTGGGACATCGACATCTTCTGGCACCTCGCGGCCGGGCGCGCCATCCTGGACGACGGCAGCATTCCGAGTACGGACATCTTTGGCCTCGACCCCACTCGCCCCTGGGTTCCGTTCCAATGGGGTTACGAGGTCCTCACAGAGCTGCTCTATCGCGAGACCGGTTGGGCCGGCGTCCGGCTCGCGCACGCGCTCGTCCTCTTGCTGTCGTTTTGGCGCTTTCACGGGCTCTTCGCGCGCCTGGAGATCGGTGGTCGCGAGCGCCGGGGGGCCGCCGCCGCCCTCTTCACGGCGCTCCTGCTCGTGACGTACCAGGACCGCATCAACGTCCGGCCCGATCTCATGAACTTGCTGGGGCTCTCCGTGGTCCTGCCGTGGATGCTCCCTTGGCGCTTCTCGCCCGGCTGGCGCGGTTCCGGAGAGGTGCCAGGGGGCTGGGCTCACGTCGGTATCGCGGCCTTCATGGCGCTCTGGGCCAGCGTTCACGCGGGTGGGTGCTTCATCGCGCTCATCCTCGCCGCGGCGGTCCCACTGGGCGCGTTCATGGAGCGGGTCTGGCCGTCCTGGCGAGGCCAGACCGCGAGGGTCGGGGAGGCGCCCGACCTCGGTGTCGCGGTCCGGCGCTTCGTCGCCTTACTGCTCCCCTGTGCCGTCGTCCCGAACTTCGTCACCGGGTCCTTTCACGCCCTCTTCCTCGTGCAGAGTACCGGGGGGCTCATCGGAGAGTGGAGCCCACCCATCGCGTATCTCTTCGAAGAGTCGGTGAACCCCGCGCGGGCGTTCGTTGGCTTGTTGCCATATCTCGTCATGTCATCAGTCATCGTGATGGTCGTCCGTCATCAAGTTGGAAAACTCACGGCCGATTCGTTTGGCGTCGCCATCGGTATGATGGGCCTGTCGCTCCTGTATGCACGTTTCGTCTACTTTGCCGTCCCCGCAGTGGCGCTGCTGGTGGCACCGCTCTCCAATGGGGCCTCGATGACGGCGCTCCCGGACATGGGCCGCGACGGCAAGTACGCCTCGGACCGCTGGCGCCGCTGGGGGATCGCGGCGGGGGCCGCTCTCCTGCTGCTGGGTTTCTGGCACACGAACGTACAGTCGCTCCATGGGGGGATCGCCCGACTTTGGTCGGCCACCCAGGCGCCCGTGGACGAGCGTCGTTTCCCCGTGGCGGCAGCAGACTATCTCGAGGCCAGCGGCTTCGAGGGGACCATCTTCTGCCACGCGCGCTACTGCAGCTATCTACTGCACCGTCTACACCCTCGGATCCGCACCATTATCGACGGCCGCTTGAACGTGGAGCCCTCTGTCGCGGAGGCAGTGTCATTCGTGGCCGAGACCCGCTTCACCAAACTCGAGCGAATGGACGAAGAAGATCGAGTTCTCGCCATACTCAAGGACGTGCGAACAGACGCGTTGGTCCTCGAATGGCCCAGCTTCGGTCCGAAGGGCCCGCCATGCGAGTGGACGCTGGCATTTCGCGGGCCGGGCAGTGAAGTGTGGCTTTCGGCCGAACGAGCATCGGCGCTAGGTCTGTCCGTGAGGCACTGTGGATCGCTATTGTCCAAGTCGATGTAGTTATAGAGAGATTTCCGCAGAGGTTTTCTCATTACATCGATAAATCACACTGTGAGGCCGCAGATTCTCGGCAGTCGGCGATTGACCATGCCGCGAAGTGTGATACCACCACGGACATCGGAGCCGGGTCCTGACTGTCGACCGGGCTTCGCCGCATCCTGCACCGCAGCGCGTTGGAGGATCCCTCTCGTTCTATCGACTGAGCCGAAGTAAGGGGTGTTTGGCCCTGCGATGTCGACTCAGGGGCATACTCGAAGCCGGGTCGAGTGCGCTCTGTTCAGCCCGTAGCGCGGTGCCAACGTGACCGCGGCGGAAGCCGGTGCTGCAAAGCAACGACGCCCCCCGAATGCTCCCGGGCGGGCTTTTCCAACTTGCGTGAGGCACAAAGCCATATGAAGACTGCTCGCTCTGCCAACCTCGAAGGTGCCGTCATCGGTCGTCTCGTGACGATCGTTCGCGGCGAGCGCCATTTCACATTGCCGACGCGTGAGCTCGGTGACCTGCTCTCCCTTCTGCGGACGCTCGGTGAGGGCGCCCCTGACGAGGAGCCCACCGCCGCGCCCGCCGCGCGGGAAGCAGCGGTCATACCGGCCCGTCGGGGACGTCCCCCTCTCAATCGGCTGGCGGCGGTGACCGTCGTCTCAGCGGCTCCCGCGGAGAGCGAGCCAGCGAAGCGAAAGCGAGGCCGGCAGAAGCGCGAGGACACGGGTAGCGCGCCCAAGTCGACCCAGCGTCGTGGCCGGGTCTGGGAAGGCATTCAGGACCTGATCGGTCGTGAGGGCCCGCAGTCCCGCGAGGCTATCCTCAACATGGTCATCAAGAGCGGTCTCACCGATCGCGACCCGGACCACGCGACCAAGATCGCAATTGGCAAGAAGCTGTCGGCGGGTGAGCTCGTCGACCTCGGTGATGGACGTATCGCTCTACCGGGCGGCCGTCCGGCGGTGACCCCGCATAGCGCGGATGGCGACGACTCGGGTGTCGAGGCCGGTGGCGCTGAGAAGAAGCGCCACCGCCCCGGGGCGCTCTGGCAGAGCATGAAGACGTATCTCGCTGGCTTCCCCGGTGGGCTGACCGAGGCTGAAATCGTGCGTGCGACGGCCGAGAACGGCTGGACCTCGGCGAGCGATCCGAGCCACGCCGTGAAGATTTGCCTGACGCGGGTTCGTGAACAGCTTACCCGTTTTGGCGACCGCTTCGCCCTCGCCGGGATGACGCCGCCGGCCCCGGAACCGACGCATTCGACGGTCCGTCGCCGCAAGCGCCAGGCTGATCCTGAGCCGACCACTCAGGCTATTGCCGCGTCGTCGTCGACGGGCCCCGCGAACTCGGCGTCCGACAAACCCGAAGCCGACCCGCCGTGGAAGGCGTATCCAACCCGTCGTCGTAACCGCGACTACTGAACGGGTCGCGCCGTGCCTGGAACCCAGGCACGGCGCCCATCACGTCGCGGGCACGCGCGCGGCAAGGTCCCGAAGGCTCTGATAGAAGAGCAGTCGCGGATCGGCCCGCCAGCCACTTCGCCGTTCGAGCTCGAGCACCGCTCTGAGCGCGAGCAGTGAGCTCCCTCCCGATTCAAAGAAGTTGGCCGTCGCGGGCAGCGTCGGTCGTCCGAGGAGCTGGCTCCATATCTCGGCGATGAGCCGCTCCGCGGGGGTCTTGAGCTCGGCCGCACTGCGATCGGCGCCCTCGAAGGGGTTCGGGAGCGTGCGGACGTCGATGGCGACGGGGTTCGCCGTAGACGCGCCGCCGGCCGCCGTGCCCGACTCGGTCGAGGGCAGCGGCACAATAGCGCCGGGGACCGCTTCGGGCAGGAGACGTCGTGCCAGAGCCTCTCTCAAGGTCGTGACGGGCGGCGATGACCGTTCACCTCGCACCCACGCCGTGAGACGAGCGTCGCCTACCGCCGCCATGGCGAAGCCGACATAGGCCGCGGCGACGCCCGGTTGTTCCGCGAGCGCCGCCGAGACCTGCTTCTCGTCGACGTCCTTGCCATTGCGTCGGCGCCACGTCCCGTCCCGGGGGGCGACGGCCCCACCCGAGACGACACGAGCCGGCGTTCGAGTCGTGATGAGCCGGCTCCCCGGAACCGTGAAGGCGATCGTGCCCGGGAGCCCACGGGGCGTGACGCCCAGGGCGCCCATGATCGACACACGCGCGCCCACGAGCGGCGTGTTGCTCCACGGCAAGGGCGTGTTGCCCATAGGGCCACCGGCCTGCGCCCACGCGTGGACCGGCTCGGCGAAGAGCACATAGGCCGCCTCGGCGGGGCCGTGGATCCACGTCGCGTCAGCCGGGAGCACCGATACCAAGGCGGCGTCGGGGGCCCCGAAGAGCGCCACGCGAGCGCCTTCTGGGAGGGCGCCTTCATCGACGATGGCGCGGAGCACCTGCGGATCGCCGAGGACCACGCCCGGTGGATGCGTCTCGAGTCGGTCGCGCAGGTCCCACGCGTCGTCGAGCGTCGCGTCCGGGCAGAGGTCGAGCGTCGCGCCGCGTCCGAGCGCCGTGAGCGCTTCGACGAGGAGCGGGAGGCCGCTGCGGCTCGTCGACAGGACGCGTCGCGGCGCCTTTTCGAGGCCCACGTGGACACCGAGCGCCGAGGTGGCCCAGCGGAGGGCCTCGGTTCGAACCAGGGTCGCGTCTCCAGCCGAGACGCCTCGCCTCGCATCGATCGCACGCGGGAAGAGGACCACCGCGATCCCGGTGGGATGCCCTTCGAGCTGGGCGGCGGCGGCGCACAGCGCCTCGGTCAGCGCAGGCGGGTCGCTCGGACGTCGCGGCACGATGGCCGCACCGAGCCGAAGGACCGCGAGGGACTCGACGATGGCGCTCGCGTTTCGCAGCAGGTCGACGGGGACGCGATGGCCGGGACGCACGCCTCGGTCGAGCAAGTCGTTGGCGCGAGCTCGGACCTGGGTCTCGAGGTCTGCGAAGGTCAGCTCGCCCGCCTCATCGGCGATCGCGATCACGTCGGGGGTCTCGAAGGCCAGCTCCGCTGTGCGGCTCGTGGCGTCGTCGACGCGTTTGCCGAGCTCGCCGACCGTCGAAGCCGGCCCCGGGTGGCCGCCTTCTTCGAGCGGGAGCGTGCTGATGGCCCGGTCCGGGTTCTGGCCGACTTCGATGAGGAGCTGTTCGAGGTGCGCGATGAGGCGTTCGACGGTCTTTTGGTCGTAGAGCTCGCTGCGGTAGTCGACGGCGCCGAGCAGGCGCCCTTGAGCGTCTTTGACCCAGAAGTTCAGGTCCGCGTAGACGTGAAAGATGTCCTGCGGCACGAAGCGGCATGTGCACGGGCCGACCATCGTGATGCGGTTGTTGGTGTTCTGATAGGAAAACTGGGCTTGGAAGAGCGCGGAGCGGGAGAGATCCTGATGCTTCGACAGCTCGCCGATGACGTCGTCGACGGGCGCGTCTTGATTGTCCATTGCGAGGACGCTCGCGCGTCGTGTTCGCGCCAGGAGCTCGCGGAAGGTCGGATCACCGGCGAGGTCGGCGCGGACGAAGAGGGTGTTCGTGTAGATGCCGATGCCGGGCTCGAGCTCGGGTCGTTCGCGGCCGCGCACGGGCGTCGTCACGATGACGTCGGTGGCGCCGGAGTAGCGGTGGAGGACGGCCTCCCACGCGGCGAGGAGGACCGTGTACACGGTCGTGGACTCCGCGCGAGCGAGGGCGGCGATCGGCGCGACCGTCGACTCCGGGAAGCGCAGGTAGACGCGTTCACCCCGATGCCCCACGAGCGCGGGGCGAGGGCGGTCGGTTGGCAAGTCGAGGAAGGGGAGCGGGGGGGCGAGGATCTGCCGCCAGGTGTCGCGTTGCGCCGAGACGCGGAGCGTACTGACACGTTCGCGTTGCCAGATCGCGTAGTCGCCATACGCGATTGGGAGCTCCGGCAGCGGTGCTGGCGCGGGCGAGCCCGTCCGTGTGGCGAGCTCGGCCGCGTAGAGCGTCGCGATGTCGTTCAAGAAGAGGTCGAAGGACCACCCGTCCCAGATGATGGCGTGGGTGACGACGTAGAGGACGTGTACCTCGGGTCCGAGTCGGTAGACCGTGAAGCGCGCCGGTGGGGCGATTGTAAGGTCGAAGGCGTGGTTCGCTTCGGCGCCGAGAGCCGCCTGCAGCGCGGCCTCGGGGTCGGCGTCGCCGGAGAGATCGACGTCCGGGAGAATGGAGGCTCGGAGCCCGGCTTCGGTGACGAGCGCCGGGCTCCCCTGGGCCACGTCGAAGCGGCTCCGGAGCAGGTCGTGCCGGTCGATGAAGGCCTCGAGCGCCGCGCGCATCGCCTCCGCGTCGAAGGGGCCGTCGAGGCGCCATGCGCCGGGGAGGTTATAGACCGTGCCGCCCGGATCGAGCTGTTGGGCCAGGAAGAGGCGCTCTTGGGGGAGCGCAAGTGGGTAACGCGACTGGTGTTTTCGTTCCACCGGCGCTTCGCGGGCGACGTCGCCGGCCGCCTGAACGCCGAGGAGCGCGTCGATGAGCGCCGGTTTGTGGTGTTTCAGCGTCGACACGAGGGCCGCGTCGAGCGCTCCTTTCGGGGCTTGCACTTTGAGGTCGCCGCTCTCGACCCTTAGGGTGACGCCGCGTTCTTTGAGGATGGCGAGAAGCTCACTCAGGGTCATCACAGGGTCAGCTCCTCAAGGTCGGCGTCGCCGTCCGTCGCCGTGGAGAGGGCCGCGACGCCCGCGAGGGCCTCGAGGTGGTCGGCTAGGGCCCGCAGGGTCGGGGTCTCGAAGATGCGGCGGAGGGGCAGCTCGAGGCCGAGAGACTGCCTTAGGCCCGCGACGACGCGGGTCGCGAGGATCGAGTGGCCACCGAGGTCGAAGAAGTCCGCGTCCATCGAGACGCGCCGAAGGCCGAGCACCTCGGCGACGACCGAGATAAGCGCCTTCTCGGTCGGGGTCACGGGTAGGATGACTGGGCGAGCGCTCTCGCCACCCTCGAGCACGAAGGGCAGGGCTTTTCGGTCGACTTTCCCGTTCGGAGTGAGCGGGAGGGCGTCGAGCGCGAAGAGGTGCTGCGGCACCATGTAGGGCGGCAGCTTCTGGCCGAGGACGCGGCGAAGCTCAGTAAGATCGGCGCGGCCTGCCTCGCGTGGGACGACGTAGCCGGCGAGGCGGGTGTCGCCGGGGCGCGGCTCGACGACCCTCGCGGCGGCGGCCAAGACGGTGGGGTGGCCGGCCAGTGCCGCTTCGATCTCACCGAGCTCGATGCGGAACCCGCGGACTTTGACCTGACTGTCGAGTCGGCGTTCGAAGACCAGCCGGGCGCCACTGGCGTGCCGTTGCCACCGGACGAGATCGCCGGTGCGGTACCAACGTGCGCCGCGATCGTCGTTCACGAAACGCGCGGCGGTTTGCGCCGGATCGAAGCGGTACCCCCGCGTCACGCCCGCGCCGCCGATCCACAGCTCGCCGGGGACGCCAATGGGGCAAGGCGCGCCCGTCGCGTCGACGACGCGCACCGCTTCGCCGGCGAGGGGCAGGCCGATTGGGAGGGCGGTGGCGCGCGTCGCCTCGTCGGCTGACAGGCGATAGGCAGTCGACCAGACGGTGGTCTCGGTCGGGCCGTAGAGGTTCCAGACGGCGTCCGCGCGGGCGAGGAGGGGCGCTTCGAGATCCCGCGGGAAGGCTTCGCCGCCCACCCAGGCAGCGAAGGGGCGGGACGGCGTCCACCCGGACTCGACGAGGAGCCGCCACGTCGACGGCGTCGCCTGCATCGCCGTGGCGCGGCTGCGCGCGAGGAGCTCGCCGAGGGCGCGCGCGTCTTGGGCGGTTTCGCGGCTGGCGATGATCGCGGTGCCACCGGCGGTGAGCGGGCCCCAGAGTTCGAGGACCGCGATGTCGAAGCTGAGCGTCGTCACCGCGACGACGCGGGACGCGGGGCCGAGGCCGAGGAGTCCGCGTGTGCTGTCGAGGAAGGCCGCGACGGCGCTGTGTGGGACCTCGACCCCCTTCGGCTTGCCCGTGCTGCCGGAGGTGTAGATGACGTACATGAGGCGCGCCCCATCCCCGGCCGGGAGCGCTGCGTCGCTGCGCGAGTCGCCAGTGAGGACGCGCACCGGCGAGGCCAGCGGTGGGAGGCGCGCGGCCGTCGCGGCGTCGGCTACGACCAGGCGGGCCTGGCTGTGCTCCACCATGTACTGCACGCGGGACTCTGGGTAGTCCGGGTCGACCGGGACGTAGGCGGCGCCGGCGCGGAGGATGGCCAGCGCGGTGCCGACCAGCTCACGTGAGCGCGCCATGGCGAGGCCGACGACGTCGCCGGGCACGACGCCGAGGGCGACGAGCTCACGGGCACGGGCGTTCGCCCACACGTTCAGGTCGCCGTAGGTCCAGGTGCCGGTCTCGTCCGTGAGCGCGGTGGCGGCAGCGGGCGCGTCGGCGATGGACTCCGGTACGGTCCTGAGGGCCGCGGCCGTGAGGGCAGGGCCCTCGCCGAGGCGTTCGAGGCGCTCTCGCTCGGCGCTCGCAAGAAGCCGCAGCGCCTTCACGGGGAGGGACGGGGTCTCGGCGGCGGCGGTGAGCAGGGAGCCGAACTCCGCCATACGCGCCGCGATGGTGGTGGCGTCGAAGAGGCCGGTGTTGAACTGGCATTCGAGGTGGAGCCCCGAGGCGGCGCGTTGGGCGTTCACGAAGAGCTCGAAGTTCTCCGACACGCGCGGGACGGTGCGGAGCGTGACCTCGAGTCCTCGGAAGGGCAGCGCTGACGGCTCAAGGGCCTGGTCGAGGTTGAACTGGACCGCGACGAGCGGCGGTCGGCTGGGATCGCGCGGCAGGGCGAGCTCTTCGAGCAGGCGACCGTAGGTGACGCCGGTGTGATCGAAGGCGGCGTAGAGGCGGTCCTTGACGGCGGCGACGTGGGCCGAGAAGGGCGAGTCGGGAAGGACCGCGACGCGGACCGGCAGGAGCTGGACGGCGTGGCCGACCAGGTGGCGTCCGGCGCGGCCTTCGCTGGCCTGGCCCGCGGCGGGGATGCCGACGACCAGGTCGGCGCCGTCGCCTTCGGGGGTCGTGACGCGGGCCAGCAAGGCCGTGAAGCCCGCGAAGAGCCAGGCGAAGAAGCTCGCCCCTTCGGCGCGCGCGGCGTCTTCGAAGCGCGTGACGAGCGCGTTCTCAAGATGGACGTCCACGCGCGCGGAGGCGTAGGTGCGGACCGCGGGGCGCGGGCGGTCGGCGGGGAGATCGAGGGGGCCCGGCAGCGCGGGTGAGCGGAGCTGCTCCAGCCACCACGCGACGTCGGCCTGATCATCGCGGGCGTGCTCGCGGGCGGCGTAGTCGGTCCAGCTCCCGGGGGCCGGCAAATCCGCCTTGCTGACGTCCCCGCCGGGCGCGGCCGCGGCGGAGTAGAGCGCGGCGAGCTCTTTCAGGATGACGCCCGTCGACCAGCCGTCGAGCACGGCGTGGTGGGCCGCGAGGACCAGCGTGTGGTCTTCGGGTCCCGAACGCGCGAGCTCGGCCCGGAAGAGGGGCCCCGTCTCGAGCGCGAAGGGCCGCTCGACGGCGTCCGCTTCGGCCTCGGCCGGCGCGCGGTTGCGGGAGTCGAGAACGGGGGCGTCGAGGACGTCCCCGGCGGGGTCGGGCTCGGCAATCAGGAGCTCCACGTCGGGCGAGAAGGTCGTGCGGAGTGACTCGTGGCGCACGGTGAGGGCGCGCAGAGCGGCTTCGAGCGCGGGTCGGTCGAGGGGACCCACGAGTCGCAAGTTCACGACTTCATTGAAAGCCAGGCTCACGTCGTCGCCAAAACGCGACGCCAGGACGACCTCCCGTTGTGGCGCCGTGGCGGGCGCGACGGCGGCGAGGGCGCCACCGCCGAAGGGATCGAAGGCCACGTCCACCGGGACGAGCGACTCGGAAGTGTTTTTGGCCATCAGCTCACCTTCACGTATTGCCCGGGTCTCGCCGGGTCAGGGGCGTACCACGCGGGGCGTCCGCTCGGATCTTTGCCGAGGCGGGCGCCGGGGATGGGGGGCGTGGACGAGATGCCGTTACTCGCGACGGCTTTGGCGGTCTTTCGACGCGACGTGGACGGGGGCAGAAAGCCGCCGTCGGCCATCGCCTCGAGGCTCTCCTCGAAGACCTGGATCAAGCGGTCCACTTCGGCGCTCCCGTGCTCCACGGTGAAGTAGGAGGGGAAGGTCTCCTGGATGTGCACGCCGCGGAGGCGGAGGTGGTACCAGAAGAGGACGCCGAGGTCGGAGGGATCGAGGTTCCGGAGGTAGAGCTGCGAGCCGAAGTGGGGCAGCTCGTAAGGGGCTTCGAAACGCTCGAAGAGCGCGTTCGCGCGTTTGGCGAAGGCGGCGGTATGCGCTGAGACGCGCTCCTGCAGGGCGGGGCCCTCGTTCACGAGGCGCGTGAGGGTCGCGTGGACGGCGGCGATCGCGAGCGGGTGGCGGACGAAGGTGCCGGCGAAGAAGGTGACGCCGGCTTCGGGGCCGCTGGCGTCGCCGAAGTGCCACGGGCCGCCGTCGAACGTGTCGATGATGGGGCGCCGGCCGGCCACGATGCCGATCGGCATGCCGCCCGCCACGACTTTGCCGTAGGTGGCGAGATCGGCGTCGACGCCGAAGTGGGCCTGGGCGCCGCCGGGGTGGCAGCGGAAGCCGGTCACGACTTCGTCGAAGACGAGGACGGTCCCGGACTCTCGGGTGATGGAGCGGAGCTCGTGGAGGAACGCGCGCGGTTGCAGCTCGGGGCGGCGGCTCTGAACCGGCTCGACGACGACCGCCGCGAGCTCCGGGGCGAGCTGCCGGATGATGTCGAGCGACGCGTCGGCGCCATATTCGAGGACGATGACATCGCCGACGGCTCGCTTCGGGATGCCGGGGGCGCTCGGGAGCGTCTTCAGCGCCGCCTTGGTGTTGACCGCGCGCACGAGCACCTCGTCGAAGTTGCCGTGGTAGTCGCGCGTGAAGACGACGATGGCGTCGCGGCGCGTCACCGTGCGCGCACACCGGATGGCCGCCTGGACGGCCTCCGACCCGGTGCAGGTGAAGCTGGCGCGGTCCATGCCCGTGAGCTGGCACACGAGGGCGGCGGCTTCGCCCGCGAGCGGGGTCTGCGGCCCGACCTCGAAGCCCCGTTCGAGCTGGGCGGCGACGGCGGCGGTGACGCCCGGATCGGCGTGGCCGAGGAAGTTCGGGCCGAAGCCGTTCAGGAGGTCGATGTACTCGTTGCCGTCGAGGTCCCAGAGCCGTGCGCCCTTGGAGCGCGCGACCACGAGTGGATAGACCATCTCCTTCCAGACCGGGCTGAAGCCGGCCGCGGTGCGCGGATCCGCGTGGCGGGCCCGGTGGGCGTCGACGTGGGCCTTCGAGGCCGCCGTCCGCGTCGAGACGTCCGAGATGAGCTGGCGCAATGCGCCGGCCTGCTCATCCGAGAGGTCCGACCACTTGCGCACCTTGGTCGGGCGCGGGTCGCCGGCTCCTGCGGGCTTCTGCGGCGGGACGGCGGCGGCGAGCGCGGCGAGCGACGGCGCGGAGACCGGGTGGCCCGTCTCCGGTGCGGGCGCGGCCGGCGCAGGCGCCGCGGGCGTGGGTGCGAACGCGGCGACTTGGCGCAGGAGGCCGAGCTGTTGGCTGATGAGATCGATTTGGCCGAGCAGCAAGTGGCTCGTGGCGCCCGGCGGCAGCGTCGGGGCCGGCGGCATCA
The DNA here is from genome assembly GCA_018780435.1 of Myxococcales bacterium. Taxonomy (GTDB): domain Bacteria; phylum Myxococcota_A; class UBA9042; genus SXOO01. Next base: position 20,021 of record JADMJS010000249.1, on the reverse strand, counting down.
CTGCCGAGGCAGTCAGCGCAGCGGCGGCGGCCGGGGGCGGCGTTGGGGCGGCGGTCGCCGGAAGCAGCGACGCGAGGTGGCTCGCGAGGGCATCCACGGACGCGAACTTCTCCGCGAGGTCGCGGAACGCGAACTTCTGGCCAAAGCGACGGGACAGATCTTGGGCGAGCTGGGTCAGGAAGAGCGAGTCGAAGCCGTGGTCACCGAAGCGGCGAGCCGGATCGAGCGACTCCTCGGGGAGTCCCGAGAGGTCGGCGACGAGAGCCGTGAGCTCTCCCCGGAGTCGGGCACGATGGGCGTCGGTCGCGGCGGCCGAAGGGGCGGGAGCAGGGGCGGGAGTGGCCGGAGCGGGCATGGGCGTGGGGGCCTCCGGGAGCGAGGGGGAGGGGGCGGCCGGGGAGTGGAGCCGGTCCGCAAAATATCGTTTGCGTTCGAAGGGATAGGTCGGGAGCGGGACGCGACGGCGCCGCTCGGCGGCGAAGAGCGCCGCGCCGTCGAGGGGCGCGCCTCGGGTCCAGAGCTCGCCGATCCCCAATAGGAACGCGCGGTGTTCGGAGTCGGGTGGGTCGCCGCTCTCGTCCGGCGCGGACCCGGCGGGGACGAGGTCGAGCAAGGTGACGACGGCGCCGGCCTTGCCGGGGGCGAGCCTCGCGAGGGTCTGCCGCGTGAAGGTCGCGGCGGTGGCGCGGGGGCCACACTCGACCCAGAGCGGCACCTCGGTGTCGAAGTGGGCGACGGCGCTCTGGACGGCTTCGGCGTAGCGGACCGTGGCGCGGACGTGGCGGGTCCAATACCCGGGGTCCGTGGCCTCGGCGTCAGTCAGGCGCGCGCCGGTCGCCGTCGAGAAGATGGGGCGATCGGGCGGGCGCAGGACCGACGCGATGGCTGCGACGGCGTCCCCGAAGGCGGGTAGGACGCCGTCCATCATTTGCGAGTGGAAGGCGTGGCTCGTGACGAGGAGCGTCGTTCTGACGTTCTGAGCGGCGAGTGACGCCGCGTAGTCCGTGATGGCGTCCTCCGGTCCGGCGACGACGGCGAGCTCAGGGGCGTTCGAACACGCGAGCGAAAGGGACGCGGGGAGCCCTGCTTCGAGCTGGGCGGCGCCCCGACGCACCGCGAGCATCTGGCCCGGCGGCATGGCGGCCATGAGCCGGCCGCGGAGCGCGACGAGGCGCACGGCGTCTCCGAGCGGCATCACGCCAGCGAGGCACGCGGCCGTGAACTCGCCCACGCTGTGGCCGATGTAGGCGGCCGGCTCGATCCCGAGCGACCGGGTGAGCTGCGCGAGCGCGTATTCCACCGCGAAGAGCGCCGGCTGGGCCCAGGTGGTGTCACGGAGGCGCTCCTCGGCGCCCACGCGCGGGTCGCTGTCCGGGTAGAGCACCGGGCGCAGCGCTGGCAAGACCGCGAAGACGGCGTCCATTGCTTGGCGGAACACGGGCTCGGTCGCGTAGAGCTGGCGGCCCATGTCGACGGTCTGGGAGCCCTGGCCGGGGAAGAGCGCGATGATCGGGGGGCTCCCGGCCGCGCGACCGGTGCGGACCCGGTCGCCGGGGCGCTCCGTCAGGGTGCGGTGGGCCCGGACGCGGTCGAGGTCGGGGGTGCGGCAGGCGGCGCCGGGATCAGAGCCCTCGGGCAATAGGTTCCCGGGCGTCGAATGGACCACGACGGCGCGCCGGTGTTCGAAGGCGGCGCGTCCGGTCGCGAGGGTGAAGGCGGCGTCGTCGAGATCGGTGAGCGCGTCCGCGAGGCGCTCGGTCGCGTGGTCGAGGGCGGCGGGGCTCTTGGCCGAGAGGAGGAGGAGCTGGGCGCGACGGTCTGAGCGACAGGGGGGCGGCGCCCCCACCGGCGGCCGCCACGCTTCGAGGACGACGTGCGCGTTCGTGCCGCCAACGCCGAGCGCGCTGACGCCTGCACGCGGCGGGCGATCCGGAGCCCCGGCGAGCGAGATGGCCGCCGCGGCGACTCGGAATGGGGATTCCTCGAATGGGATCGCGGGGTTCGGCGCGGTGATGTGGAGCGTCTTCGGCAGGACGCGGTGGTGGAGCGCGAGGGCCGCCTTGATGAGGCCGGCCCCGCCCGCGGCAGCGGTCAAGTGGCCGATGTTGCTCTTGAGTGAGCCGATGGCGCAGGTCCCGACCGGCGCCGGGAGGCCCCTCTCCGCGGCTACCTCGGCGTAGGCCTGGGTGAGCGCGGCGACCTCGATCGGATCGCCGATCGGCGTGCCGGTGCCGTGCGCTTCGACGAAGTGCACGTCGTTTGGCGCGACGTCGGCGTCTCGAAGCGCCATCGCGATACAGCGGGCCTGGCCGGAGACCGACGGGGCGGTGAAGCTGGCCTTCTCGGCGCCGTCGTTGTCGATGCCGACACCGCGGATGACCGCGTAGATCGTGTCGCCGGCGGCTTCTGCGTCCTCGAGTCGCCGGAGGGTCAAAATCGCGCAGCCGTCGCTGAACACCGTGCCGGAGGCGTGCTGGTCGAAGGCGCGCGTGTGGCCGTCGCTTGAGTACATGCCGCCTGGGCTATAGACGTGGCCGCTCCGCGACGGGACGACGACGTTGACGCCGCCGGCGATCGCGAGCTCGCACTGGTGGGCGCGGAGCGCGTTCACGGCCTGCACGATAGCGACGAGCGAGGTCGAACACGCGCTGTGGACGCTGACGGCGGGCCCGTGGAGGTTCAGTCGGTGCGCTGTCGTGATTGGGACGTAATCTTTGTCATTTCCGAACCGGATCTGGAGGGCGCCGAAAGCCGCTTCGAGGTCGGGGCGCTGATCGACATAGCGCGGGCGATAGGTGTTGTAGTCGCTGCCGCCGAAGACGCCGACCGCACCCGGGGCGACCGGGGCGGCGTAGCCGGCGTGTTCGAGCGCTTCCCATGCCACTTCCATGAAGAGGCGGTGCTGCGGGTCCATGACTTCGGCTTGGCGAGGCGAGAGTCCGAAGAAGGGCGCGTCGAGGTGGTCCGCGTCCTCCACGATGCCGCGCGCGGCGACGTAGCTCTCGTCGTCACGGCCGGGAGCGTCCGGGTGAACGCCAGGGCTGCCGTCCTTGCCGAAGAAGCTGATGAGCTCGCGTCCGGCGAGGAGAGCGGTCCAGAGTGCGTTCACGTCGGCGGCGCCCGGGAAACGTCCGGCGAACCCGATGATGGCGATGTCGGTGCGGTCGCCGTGGCGCCTGTCGGCACGTGGCGCTGCGAGTGAGGCCGCCGCGGCGCCCGACAGCCGCGCCGCGAGGCCGCGTACGGTCGGAGAGCCGAAGAGCGCGACGATGGGGACGGGACGACCGAGGCGCTGCTTCAAGCGCGACGTGGCGTGGATCGCCAGGAGCGAGGTGCCGCCGAGGTCGAAGAAGCTGTCGAGAGCCGAGACGGTGCCCGGCGCGAAGCCGAGGGTCTCTTCGAAGGCGCTCGCGACCTGGCTCTCGAGGCCGGGGCGGGGGCGCTCGAAGGGTGTCTGGAGCTCGGGTCGCCCGGCGAGCAGCTCCGGGAGCTGGTCTCGGGCGAGCTTGCCGTTGGGGGTCACGGGAAACGTATCCAAGACGCCAATCCGGGTTGGGACCATCGCTTGGGGGAGCGCCTCGGCCAGCGCGGCGCGGAGGCGGTGGGCGTCGAGCTCCACACCGGCCATTGGGGCGACCCAGGCGTGCAGCGCCTTGTCTTCGGAGCTCTGGACCGTGCGGGCGAGCACGACGGCGTCACGGACGCCAGGCAGGGCTCTCAGGGCGGCTTCGATCTCGCCTAGCTCGATACGGTGGCCGCCGATCTTGACCTGCTGATCGCGGCGGCCGAGGAACTCGAGCGGCGGCGGGGTCGTGTTCGACTCGAGCGCGAATCGGGCGAGGTCGCCCGTGCGATAGCTCGTCCCCGGCGCGAAGGGCACGGTGACGAAACGTTCGGCCGTGAGCTCGGGCTGGTCCCGGTAGCCGAGGGCCACGCCGTCGCCGCCCGTGACGAGCTCGCCGACGCCAAAAGACGGGACTCGGACGAGCGGCCCCGAACGCGGGGTGGGATCGACGAGCCACACGCGCGTACTGCGGATTGGGCGGCCGATCGGGATGGCGGAGAGCGACTCGGGCTGGGCCGTCCCCGCCGCGAGGACGTGGCAGGCCGTGAACGTCGTGTTCTCGGTGGGCCCGTAACCATTGATGAAACGGGCACCCGACGGGAGCAGCGCCAAAGCGCGGGCGACATGGGTCGGCGAGAGGACGTCGCCTCCGGCCAGAAGCTGACGCAATCCGCCGAAGGCCTCCGGTGCGTGGTCGACGAGCGCGTGGAAGAGCGCGGCGGTGAGCCAGGCCGTGTCGATGCGGCGAGCGCGCAAGAATGACGCCAGCGCGCCGAGGTCGGCGGGACCGGGCGGTGGCATGACGACGGTCCCGCCATTTAGGAGCGGGCCGAAGAGCTCGAGGGTCGAGGCGTCGAACGCCGTCGGGGCGTAGGCGAGGACGCGATCACCGGACGCGAAGGAGCAGAACGTCTGATCCCGAACGAGGCGCAGGATGGCGCGATGCGGGACCATGACGCCTTTCGGCTGGCCGGTCGATCCCGACGTATACATGACGTAGGCGGGGCTCTCCGGGCGTAACGGGGCGGGGCTCGTGACCGGGACGGCGGCCCTCGGGCCATCAACCTCGAGGACGGCGATACGGGACGTGAGCGCCGCGTCGAGGGTCCGCCGTGCGGCGGAGGTCGTGACGATCGCGACCGCGCCGCTCAGCTCCAGCATGAGGGCGAGCCGAGCCGTCGGGTAGCCGGGATCGAGTGGGGCGTAGACGGCCCCGAGGCTCATGATGGCGAGCGGCGCGGCGGCCTGGTCGGCGCTCCGGTCGAGGAATACGGCGACGGTGTCGCCGGCCGTGACCTTGAGCGCGGAGAGCTCACCCGCGAGGCGGGCCACGCGATCCGCGAGCGCGGCGTACGTGAGGCTCTGCTCTGCCTCGATGGCGAGCCTCTGCGGGTGGGCCGCGACGATCGCCGCGAAGACGGAGGCGACCGTCTCGCCGCGGGGATAGGCGCCATCGTCGCCGGACCATGCGTCGAGCCGTGCCGCTTCGGCGTCACTGATGAGATCGAGCGCCTCGATGGGCGTGGCGGCCTGAAGCTGTGGGAGGACGTGATGGGTGACGTCGCTGACGCGCGCGGCGAGCTCGGCCGGGCCATCGAACCGAGTTCGTCCGTCGGCGTCGCGGGTCAGGGTGACGGGAAAGTGACTACCGTCAACGCGAACTCGAAGTTGCCAAACATCAGCGGTACCGAGGAAGGCCGCGACCGTATCGAGCCATGGTCTACTGTCGCCGCTCAGGGGGACCGGCACGGTTTGTGACGCCGAGACGAGCTCGAGGGTGGCCGTGGCGACGGGGTGAGCGCGAGCGAGGGTGACCCCGAAGGCGGCGGCGAGCCGAGTCGCGTCAGGTCGGCTGATGTCGGATGCGCTCGCGGTGTCAGGCATGGGGACCCATTTCGGCCATTCGGGGGCGTCAGATTAGCCCGAAGTCACCCGGCCGGGGACTCGACACATGTTGACGCCACTCGGTCACTCCCGTTCGACTCGGACCTCCGCTGCAGAACCCCAGCGCCGCTTGGCGGTGAAGGTCGTCTCGACGAGCAGCTCCGTGACCGTCGTGCTCGGGAAGTGGAGGACGTCCCACGTGAGGGCGGGAGCCGCCGCTAGACGAACGACGGGGAGGTGTGGCGTCTCCGTCGTGAGGGTCGCCCACGGGCCACTCCCAAGGCGGCCTTTCACTCGGACGCCGAGGGGGAGGTCGGCGGGTTCGGCGCGGGTGTCGAGCCAGATGGCTTTGACGGAGGCCGGTTCGGGCAGGGTGATCTTGAACCAGAGCTGGCCCTCGACCTGCGGCGCTCCGGTACGCCAGGTGGTCTTGGGGTCGCCATCGAGGAGGTTCGGCAGGAGCGATGGGTGGAGGGCACCCGACAGCGAGATGCCGGCAATCCACTTCGATTCGGGCGGCGGCTCCGGCCGGTATCGCTCGACCTCGCGTGCGATCCCGGCGCCGGTGCCGGGCCGTACGTCCGTGACAGCGGCGACGAGCTCACGACCATCCCGGGCGAGCTGCTTCAGCCACGGCGGGAGGGGGCGTGGCCGGCTTCGGAAGTAGACTCGGTCGACGCCGAGCGCCTTTACGGTCTGCTGGCCGACGTCCGTCGGGAACCCGTCCGTCAGATCCTGGATCACTTTCCACAGAGGCGCGTCGAAGCCGGTGTAGCCGTTCGGTGTCGGGCGCCGGGCGGCGCGGGCGAGGTGGTCCTGGTAAGTGCCGACGCGATCGACGACGTCGTAAGGCAGCTCGATGAAGACCTCGCCCGTGCGGAGCGCGTCGACGAGCGCCGGCTTCGGCAGCCGAAAGGTCGCCTCGGCGAGCGGGAGCGGGTGGGTCCACAGCTCGATGGGCGCCATGACGGCGAGGAGCGGCCCGGCGACGCGGGCCCGGCGGGGCCCAAGCCACGTGAGCAGGCGATCCACGCCTAACGCGGCCAGGATGGCGAGACACAGACCGGCCGGGATGACGAAGCGGCTCGGATACCGGAGGCCGTCGAGCCCCGGGACGTGGTCGAGCAGCCACGCATAGAGCCCGTTCTCCCCGAAGACCGCGTTCGGTCCCGTCCCGAGGTAGAGGACGACGCTGAGGGCGAGCCACGTGGACCACGTGAAGACGCCGAAGCGGAACGCGCCACTGGGTGGGTCGGACAAAACTCCGATTGGCGTCCACCGGCGATTTTCGAGCATCGAGTTGCTCTCGCTCCTCGCCGGGCGATGCAGCCCGCCTTCGTCGCTCGAGTACGCGCCTGTCGGCGCCAACTCGCTCCCTCGAAAATCGCGCGGTGTACGCTCAATCTCCGTTTCGTCCGACCCACTCGGGCGAGCGGCGCGGCGCGTGAGGGCACGCGCGGCCATCGTGAGGAGGGCGCCGACGGCGCCGAGGACGAGCAGCGTCGCGCCCGGGAAGCTCATGAGCTCGCGAGACTGTCCCTGCTCGATGACCCACGCGTGGTCCTCGAAGAAGCGGTTCATCGGCGTCGTCGTCAGCAGATCGCTCCAGCGGCCGGACGTCACTTCGAGAAGCTGGCGCGGCCTCACGAAGCCCATCGCGGTACGGGCGGTGGAGTAGGGCCGCAGGAGCAGGTACGCGAGCGGCGCGGCACAGAGACCCGCGAATCCGAGCGAGAGGAGGGCGTCGCGTCGCAGGAGGCGGTGGCGAAAGCGGACGAAGGCGACAGCGAGCACCGGGCCGAGGAGGAAGAGCCACTGGACGACGTAGTAGATGCAGACGCCGATCTGCGCCACCGCGAGCCCCGCCGCGAGGAGCCAACGCTTTCGGGTCGGCTTCTCGATGGCGTCTTCGAGCGCACCGAGCAGCCATGGGATGAGCGGCATGAAGACGAGCTGCAGCTTGCTCATGAGCCCGAGGCGGAAAGGCGCGAAGCTAAAGGCGAAGGCGGCGACGGCCGCCGCCCAGGGGGAGCGGACGTGGCGGCGAGCGTAGTGGTAGACGGACAGGCCCGTGAGCACGAAGGCGGCGATCTGGAGCAGGTTGTGGACGAGCACCGCCTTTAGACCGGCCAGCGGCGCCGTGAGCGCCGAGAGCGTGAAGAGGTTCTCCGACCACGCGAGGACGCCCGTATGCGGGAACAGGATCGACGCATCCATGAGCCCGTGATCGGGGTGGAGCGCCATCAGGAGCGCACGCCGCGCCTCCGGGAGGAGGTAGCTGTTCAGGAGCTGATCCCAGTAGTGCAGCCCCTTGACGACATAACTCTGCGCTGCCGTGGGGAGCGGCCAGAACCACGCGAGGGCGTAGACCAGGAGAGCGACCGTGATCACTGCCGTCTCCCGGCGAGAGACGGTCGGGTGCGGCGAGGCGAGGTCTGCGGTGGCGGCTACTTCGTCTGGGACGGGTTCAGGCGTAGGCGGGATCCATGTCGTCCGGATTGAGACCGAGCTCCGCGATCGCCGCATCGACAGCGGCCGCGGCGTAGAGCCCGCGGCGTGCGAGCTGAGCGAGCGCGGCGACGACGACGTGTTCGGCGTCGACTTCGAAGTGGCGACGTAGCGCCTCGCGCGTGTCCGAGCGGCCGAAGCCGTCGGTCCCGAGCGAGAAGAGTCCACCCGGGACCCACCGTGCGATCTGGTCCGGCACGGCGGCCATGTTGTCCGATACGGCGATGAAGGGACCGCTCACGCCCGCGAGGACGCGCTCCAGGGTCGAGATGCGAGGCTCGGCGGTTGGATGGAGGCGATTCCAGCGCTCCACGGCGAGCGCGTCGCGGCGGAGCTCGCTGTAGCTCGTGGCGCTCCACACGTCGGCGGCGACGCCACGCGCTTCGAGGAGCTCTTGGGCACGCAGCGCTTCGCGGAGGAGCACGCCGCTGCCCAGGAGCTGGACTCGCGGCTCAAGACCCTCCTTGCCCGTGCGATAGCGGTAGAGCCCCGAGAGGACGGCCTTCTCGACCCCGGCCGGCATCGCCGGTTGCGGGTAGGCCTCGTTGTGGACCGTGATGTAGTAGATGTGGTCTTTGTGCTCTTCGACCATCTCGTGGAGCCCATGCTGCATGATGAGCGCGAGTTCATAGGCGAAAGCCGGCTCGTACGCGCGAATGGCGGGGTTGGTCGACGCCAGGAGGTGGCTGTGGCCGTCCTGGTGCTGCAGCCCTTCGCCGTTCAGCGCCGTGCGTCCGAAGGTGGCCCCGATGAGGAAGCCGCGGACGCGCTGGTCACCGGCCGCCCACGCCTGGTCGCCGATGCGCTGGAAGCCGAACATCGAATAGAAGGCGTAGACCGGGATGAGGGGCGTCCCGTGGGTCGCGTACGCCGAGCCCGCGGCGATGAAGCTGGCCATGGCGCCGGCTTCGCTGATGCCCTCTTGGAGCATCTGGCCGTCCTTGGCTTCACGGTAGCTGAGCAGCAGGGCGGCATCGACCGGGACGTAGTTCTGTCCGCGGGCCGAGTAGATCCCGTGGCGGCGGAAGAGTGCGTCGAGGCCGAAGGTGCGCGCTTCGTCCGGCACGATGGGGACGATGCGTCGGCCGATGTCGGGGTGGGTGAGGAGCTGCGCGAGGAGGCGCGCGAAGGCGCCGGTCGTCGACGCGTCGCCGTCGCCGGTCCCCTCGAAGTACTTCTTGAAGTAGTCGAGCTTCGGGGCCGGGATGCTGACCTTGGTGACTCGGCGCTCCGGGACGAAGCCACCGAGGGCGCGCCGTCGCTCGACGAGGTACTCGTACGCGGGGCTGTCCTCCGGGAATCGCATGAAGGGCGGGTCGTCGAGCGCCTTGTCCGGAATGTCGAGGAAGAGCCGGTCGCGGAAGGCCTTCAGCTCGTCGACCGACATCTTCTTCGTCTGGTGGGCGACGTTGCGGCCTTCGGCGCCGTCGCCGAGGACCCAGCCCTTGACGGTCTTGGCGAGGATGACGGTCGGTCGATCCTGCTCCTCCATCGCGAGCTTGTAGGCGGCGTAGACCTTGCGGAAGTCGTGCCCGCCGCGACGGAGGCGCTTCAGGTCCTCGTCCGACAGGTGCGCGACCCGCTCGAGCAGCGTCGGATCGGCGCCGAAGAAGTGTTCGCGGATGTAGGCGCCCGATTCGACGGAGTATTTCTGGTAGTCGCCGTCGAGCGCGTCGCCCATGCGCCGGATGAGGTGGCCGTCTTCGTCAGCGGCGAGGAGCGAGTCCCACTCGCGCGCCCAGACCACTTTGATGACGTTCCAGCCGGCGCCCTTGAAGCCCGCTTCGAGCTCCTGAATGATCTTGCCGTTCCCTCGAACCGGGCCGTCGAGGCGCTGCAGGTTGCAGTTGATGACGAAGACGAGGTTCGACAGGCGCTCCGTCGCCGCCACGTGCAAGGCCCCGAGCGACTCGGGCTCGTCGCACTCGCCGTCGCCCATGAAACACCAGACCTTCTGGTCGGAGGTGTCCTTGAAGCCGCGGTTGTGGATGTAGCGGTTGAGGCGCGCCTGGTAGATGGCCGCGATGGGACCGAGGCCCATGGAGACGGTCGGGAACTCCCAGAAGTTCGGCATCAGCCAGGGGTGTGGGTAGCTCGACAGGCCCTGGCCACGCTTCACTTCACGCCGGAAGTGCAGGAGCTGGTCTTCATTGATGCGGCCTTCGAGGAAGGCGCGCGCGTAGATGCCGGGCGAGCTGTGGCCCTGGTAGTAGATGTGGTCGCCGCCGCCCGGGTGGTCCTTACCGCGGAAGACGTGGTTGAAGCCGACCTCATAGAGGGTCGCAGCCGACGCGTAGGTGCTGAGGTGACCGCCGATCCCCGGGAAGTGGTGATTGGCCTTCATGACCATCACCGCGGCGTTCCAGCGGATGTAACGCCGAATGCGGAGCTCGAGGTTCTCGTCGCCCGGGTAGACCGGCTCGAGGTCGACGGGGACGGTGTTCACGTAGGGCGTCTGGACCAGCGCCGGCAGCTCGACGTCGGCGATCTCGGCGCGCTTCAGCAGGGAGACCAGGATGAAGTGGGCGCGCTCCATGCCGTGGGTCTCGACGAGGGCATCAAACGACGCGAGCCACTCTCGGGTCTCGGCCTGGTCGATGTCGCGCTGGCGGAATTCGATCTTCATTCGGGTCCTCGCTGGGTCACGCGCGTCGATTCGGCGCTGTTGGGGGAGCTCCCCACCTGCACGCTCGCCGCGCGGCGCGGGAGCATAGACCCAAATGTGGGGGCGACCAAGGACCGATCAGTAGTGCGACACCGAGCCCTCGACTCGAATTCGATGAATAGCCGCGGCATACGCCCACGCGGCGATGGGCATGAGCACCGCGGTGAAGGCCGCCAGGATGGCCAGCGAGGGCCAGACGTCGCCAAGGCTTGCGCCGGCGAGGACCGTACGGCGCAGCGCTTCGAGCGCGTGCGTCAGCGGCAGCGCTTGGCCCACGGCCGCGAGCCAGTCGGGCAACGCGCTTGGGGGGTAGAGGACGCCGCCGAGGAGCCAGGAGAGGCCGGTGAAGAGCGCCGTGATGGGCTCGAAGGCCTTGAGGACCAGCACCGTGGCCGCGGCGAGGAGGCCGATGGCCGAGAAGGCGAGCAAGGAGAGCACGAGCGCGACCAGGGCGGCGCCCCACGAGGCGCCTTCGAAGCGGGCGCCGAGCGCCATGCCGATCAGGATGTACAGTGCGACGCGGACGAGGCTCCAGAGCTGCCGGTACGCGGCAGAGCCGACGGCGATGGTCCACCGCGGGGCTGGGGTCGCGAGCATGGCTTCGAGGGTGCCGAGGGTCTGGGCGATGCGGAGGCCGCGGCTCATGCCCGAGAGCGAGGTGGCTACGTAGTCGCCGAGCGCCGTGCCGATGAGCGCGAACTCGAAGTAGTCGCCGCCGTAGCGGGCGAGGCTCTGGGCGCTCACCGAGGCGGCGCGGCCGGTCGCGCCGCCTCCGTCGATGAGGCGCGAGAGGAAGTAGACCGAGAGCAGCGTCGACACGAGCGACGACAGCTCGCGGACGAGCACGAGCTTGTACGACGTCGCGTCGATGGCGTCGCGGCGGATGAACGCGGCGAGGATGGCGCCGGTGCGGGTGACCCCGGGGCCCGTGGGAGCCTTGGGAGCGCTCACAGCGTCTCTCCGAAGAGGCTCGCGAGCCCGGCTTCGAGCCGGTCCCACGGGCCGCGGTCCAGGAGGCGTCCTTCGCCGATGGCGATGAGCTCCGGGCAGAGCGAGCGCATCTCGAGGAGGTCGTGGGTCGCGTAAAGGACGGTCTTGTGGCGTCTCTCGACGAGCTCATCCTGCACGAAACGACGAAAGCGGGCCGCCGAGCCGGGATCGAGGCCGCGCGTCGGCTCGTCGAGCAGCAGCACGTCCGGATCGCCGAGCAAGGCCCGGGCGAGCGCGAGGCGCTGGCGCATCCCGGTCGAGTACTCCCGGACGGCCCGTCCGGCGGCGGCTTCGAGCTGTACGTCGGCGAGCGCCTCGTCGGCGCGATCTTCCGGGACGCCCTGTAACGCCGCGAAGAAACGCAGGTTTTCGCGACCCGAGAGACGCCAAAAGTGGCTGCGTTCGTCGCTGACGGCGTAGCCGACACGGCGGCGAAAGGCGACGTCGTCGCGCTCCGAGAGGAGGCCGAAGACGGAGACCACCCCCTCGTCCGGGAGCACGAGGCCCGCTGCGATGCGGAGGAGCGTCGACTTGCCGGCGCCGTTCGGCCCAACGAGCCCCAAGAAGGCGCCGGGTGTGATCGCGAGGTCGACGCCGTGCAGCGCGACCACCGGCGGTCGACGCAGCTTGCCTCGAAGGAGCTCCCCGAAGCTGGCGCTCGGCTGAAAATGTTTCTTCACTCCCGAGAGCGAGAGGGCCTGCGGATCGGCGGCGACGGTCACGGCGTGCGTCTGCCTGCCATCCCAGCGCGATAACGATCCGCTCGGTCCGAGACCGCCAAATCGAAGAGCAACATCGCGACGCTCTGCGCGCCGAGCCCGTAACCGACGCCGGTCATCGGGTCGAGGTCGTGCGCCATGCCGCCCGCGACGAGCCCCGCCGAGACGGCCACGAGCGCCACCTCGATCCAGATGAGCGCGGTGACGTCGCCGTGGATGCCGTCGAGGCGTTCGCTCTCGACCCGGAGGAACTCGGCCGGATCGGCAGCGATACGCCCCCGCCGCTCGGCGAGCTGGCCTTGGCTGCGTGCGAGCAGGATCACGCCTGCGAGCGACTGAACGAGGCCGACCGTGAGCGTAGGCCAGGCGGCGTGAAACGCGGTCCGCGATTCGTCGCCGCTCGCGGCCAGCCCCGAACCCGCCGCCAGCGCGGCGAGACCCACGCCGAGAAAGACGGCGCCAGCGTCCTCCTCCCCTTCGAAGTAGGTCTCCATGGCCGGGAGTGGGTCCAAGACGGCGCCCAGAGACGGCGGCGAGACGGCGAGACTCGGCCGGGCCAGAGTCGAGGTGATCGCGCCCAGGAGAAACGCGACTCTCAGGAGATTTCGTCGACGACGCGAGGGCTGAGGAAGCGGTGGCGGGAGGGGCGACATGCGCCTCAATGTGCACCGTCGCTGCGCTCGCGTCCACGGCGAGGGGAGGGGCCGGTATCGCCCGTTCGCCCCACCCACGGGAAAGGCAGGCGGAAGGTTGCGGGGCACCGCCACCACCGTTACGCTCGCGGCCCCGGGTGGCTGTCGTTCCGCACCCGGACGTTGGGGACAGCCCCACCGGACAGCGCCGTTCAACTCGCGACGAAGAGGGTCCACATGGCTTCGCTCATCGACAGCATCAAGAAACTCCACGATCTCCAGGAGTTCCAGGAGCTGAACTGGACCGGCTCCTTTGACGACTACCTCCAGCTCGTCAAGGCGAACCCGGACGTCGCGCGAAGTTCCTACCAGCGCTGTTACGACATGATCCTCGCCGCCGGCACGCGCGAGTACGTCGACAACAAGAAGACCATCATCCACTACAACTTCTTCGACGACGTCCCGGAGAAGGGGCG
>JADMJS010000249.1:0-6482 GCA_018780435.1 Myxococcales bacterium | reverse complement strand
ACAAGAAGACCATCATCCACTACAACTTCTTCGACGACGTCCCGGAGAAGGGGCGAGACGCCATCTTCGGCCTCGACCTGCCGCTCATGAAGCTGGTCCAGGTCTTCAAGGCCGCCGCGTATCGCTACGGCCCCGAGAAGCGCGTCATCCTGCTGCACGGCCCCGTCGGCAGCTCGAAGTCGACTATCGCTCGCCTCGTCAAGAAGGGGCTCGAGCGCTACACGCGCACGGCTCAAGGCGCGCTCTATACCTTCGACTGGGTCATGAACAACGAGAACGGCACGGTCGAGCACATGCCGTCGCCCATGAACGAAGACCCGCTGAAGCTCATCCCCCTCGCTTGGCGAAAGAAGGCGATGGAGGAGCTGAACCCGGAGCGCTCGAAGTACCCCATCGACGTGAGGGGCGACCTGAACCCCCACTGCCGTTACTGGTTCGACTTCTTCATGAAGAAGTACGATGGCGACTGGGCCGCGGTCGTCAAGCACCACGTCCGCGTGCGCCGCCTCGTCTTCTCGGAACAGGACCGTATCGGCGTCGGGACCTTCCAGCCGAAAGACGAGAAGAACCAGGACTCGACCGAGCTCACAGGCGACATCAACTATCGCAAGATCGCCATCTACGGCTCGGACTCGGACCCGCGCGCGTTCAACTTCGACGGCGAGTTCTGCGTCGCCAACCGCGGCATCATCGAGTTCGTCGAGATCCTGAAGCTCGACGTCGCCTTCCTCTACGACCTGCTCGGTGCCACGCAGGAGCACCGCATCAAGCCGAAGAAGTTCGCGCAGACCGACATCGACGAGGTCATCCTCGGTCACACGAACGAAGCCGAATACAAGAAGCTGCTCGGCAACGAGTTCATGGAAGCGCTCCGGGATCGAACCATCAAGATCGACATCCCGTACATCACCAAGCTCACCGAAGAGACGCGCATCTACCAGAAGGACTTCGGCCTCGAACGCGTTCAGGGCATCCACGTCGCCCCGCACACGCTCGAGGTAGCCGCGATGTGGGCCATCCTCACGCGCCTCGACGATCCGAAGAAGCACAAGCTCACGCGCCTGCAGAAGCTGAAGCTCTACGACGGCAAGACCCTCGCGGGCTACACGCAGGACAACATCAAGGAGCTCCGCAAGGAGGCGCCACGCGAGGGTATGCAGGGCATCTCGCCGCGCTACATCCAGGACAAGATCTCGAACGCCCTGGTCTCCGAGAAGGGCGGCGCTACGCACATCAACCCCTTCATCGTCATGAACGAGCTCGACAGCGGCCTCCGCAGTCACTCGCTCATTACGAACGAAGACGAGCGCGACGAGTACCGTAACCTCCTCTCCGTGGTGCGCGACGAGTACGCCGACATCGTGAAGAACGAGGTGCAGCGGGCGATCTCGGCCGACGAAGACGCCGTCTCGCGGCTGTGCGCGAACTACATCGACAACATCAAGGCGTACACCCAGCGTGAGAAGGTCCGTAACCCCTACACGGGACGCGACGAGGCCGCCGACGAGCGCCTGATGCGGTCTATCGAAGAGAAGATCGACATCCCGGAGAACCGCAAAGACGACTTCCGCCGCGAGATCATGAACTACATCGGGGCGCTCGCCATCGAGGGGAAGATCTTCGACTTCCGCACGAACGAGCGGCTCCACAAGGCCCTCGAACTCAAGCTCTTCGAGGACCAGAAGGACACGATCAAGCTCACGTCCATCGTCTCGAGCGTCGTCGACCGCGAGACGCAGGAGAAGATCGACGTCGTGAAGGGCCGGCTCATCAAGAACTACGGCTACAACGAGGAGTCGGCGACCGACGTCCTCAACTTCGTCGCGAGCATCTTCGCGCGAGGCGACGCCAAGGGCTGATGCGGGTCATAGGCGGCCGCGGCGTGACGAACGCCGAGGCCGCCTCCTCTCGCCGAGCTCACGTTCGCCCAACATCGGAAGGTCCTCGGAGGCGTCGTGTCGATCCTGAACATCCAGAAAGACCACTCCCGATTTCGGGAGATCGTCCGCGGCAAGATCAAGCAGAACCTCCGCAAGTACATCACCAAAGGCGAGCTGATCGGCCGAAAGGGCAAGGACACCGTCACGGTGCCCGTGCCTCAGATCGAGATCCCCCGTTTCCGCTTCGGCAGTCAGCAGCAAGGTGGCGTCGGGCAAGGGGACGGTGAGGTCGGCGATCAGGTGCAGCCGGGCGATCCGGAGGACGGCGAGCCGGGAAAGGCGGGCAAAGACTCCGGCGAACACGGCATGGACGTCGACGTCAACCTGAGCGATCTCGCCGAGATCCTCGGTGAAGAGCTCGAGCTGCCGCGTATTCAGCCGCGAGGCCTCGACAAGGTTCACACCACGCGCGAGCGCTACATCGGGATTCGAAGTGTCGGCCCCGAGTCGCTGCGCCACTTCCGCCGCACGTACAAACAAGCGCTGCTGCGTCAGATATCGAGCGGCATCTACAACGCCAAAGACCCGATCGTCATCCCGGTCCGCGACGACAAACGGTACCGCTCGTGGAAGACGGAGTCGCTCCCTCACTCGAACGCCGTCATCATCTACATGATGGACGTCTCGGGCTCGATGGGTGACGAACAGAAGGAGATCGTACGCATCGAGTCCTTCTGGATCGACACGTGGCTGCGTAGCCAATACGACGGGATCGAGTCGCGCTACATCATCCACGACGCCATCGCTCGTGAGGTCGACCGGGACACCTTCTTCCACACGCGAGAGTCCGGCGGCACGATGATCAGCTCGGCGTACAAACTCTGCGCTGACATGATCGAGAACGAATACCCCGTGTCCGAGTGGAACATCTACCCCTTCCACTTCTCGGACGGCGACAATTGGAGTGTCGACGACACGCTCGAGTGTGTGCGCATCCTGAAAGAGCGCGTGCTCACGAAGTCGAACCTCTTCTGCTACGGGCAGGTGGAGTCGCCCTACGGCTCCGGGCAGTTCATCAAAGACCTGCGCGAGCACTTCTCCGGCGAAGAGTCCGTCATCACGAGCGAGATCAAGAACAAGGACGGCATCGTTCAGTCGATCAAAGACTTCCTCGGGAAGGGCCGGTGACCCCATGAAGATGCTCTCCCTCCCGCCCTACCTGCGTGAGCTGCAGATCGAGATCGAGGGCCACGCTCGGCGGTACGGCCTCGATTTCTTCGACACCGTCTTCGAGATGGTGGACTACCAGCGCATGAACGAAGTGGCCTCCTACGGGGGCTTCCCGGTGCGGTATCCGCACTGGCGCTTCGGCATGGAATACGACCGGATGGCCAAGTCCTTCAGCTACGGCCTCCACAAGATCTACGAGCTGGTCATCAACAACGACCCTTGCTACGCCTATCTGCTCGAAGGGAACAGCACCACTGAGCAGAAGATGGTCATGGCCCACGTCTACGGGCACTGCGACTTCTTCAAGTCGAATCAGTGGTTCTCGCACACGAACCGCAAGATGATGGACCAGATGGCCAACCACGGGGCCCGGGTCCGTCGCTACATGGACAAATACGGCGTCGACGAGGTCGAGTCCTTCCTCGACGTGTGCCTCTCGCTCGACAACCTCATCGACCGACACTCGCCCTACGTACAGCGCGCGCCGATGACCCGTGTCGTCGAAGAAGAAGACGCCGCCGCCATCGAAGCGCCGAAGCTCATCGCCGGCCGCAGCTACATGGAGCGTTACGTCAATCCGGGCGACGTCATCGAGAAGGAGCGGCAGCGGCTCGAAGCCGAGCAGACTCACCTCGAAGGCAAGTTCCCCGTCGAGCCGGTGCTCGACGTCGCCAGCTTCCTTGCGCGCAACGCGCCGCTCAAGAAGTGGCAAGAAGACGTCATGAACATCGTCATCGCGGAGGCGTACTACTTCGCCCCGCAGGGTATGACGAAGATCATGAACGAGGGCTGGGCCAGCTACTGGCACTCGATCATCATGACGCGTCATTCGCTCAACGATTCCGAGATCATCGACTTTGCCGAGACCCACTCGGCGACGATGGCCGTCTCGCCGGGCGGGATCAACCCCTACAAGATCGGCATCGAGCTCTTCCGCGACATCGAGGATCGCTGGGATCGCGGCCGCTTCGGCAAGGAATACGACGAGTGCCAGGATCTCGACGAGAAGCTGCACTGGAACCGGCATCTCGGCCTCGGGCGCGAGAAGATCTTCCAGGTGCGTCGTATTCATAACGACGTGACCTTCCTCGACGAGTTCCTGACGCCGGAGTTCTGTTGGCGGCAGAAGCTCTTCACGTTCGAGTACAACAAGAAGCGGCAGGGATTCGAGATCTTCAGTAAAGATTTCAAAGAGATCAAGAACAAGCTGCTGTCCCAGCTCACCAACTTCGGGCAGCCTTACATCTACGTCGACGAGGCGAACTACGGAAACCGCGGTGAGCTGCTGCTCTGGCATCGACACGACGGCGTCGATCTCGACCAGCGCTGGGGCCGCGAGACGCTCTCGAACATCTACAAGGTGTGGAGCCGCCCGGTGCATCTCCGTACGCTCATCGAGAACAAGACCCGGCTCTGGACCCACGATGGCAAGGAGTTCCGGGACTCTCCCTTCGAATAGGACCGCGCGATCATGAGTCACGACGCAGAGAGCATCAGTCGGCGTCACGCGCTCCTCTTGGCGGGCGCCGGGTTCGTGAGCGCCGCCGCTGGGTGTCGCCAGAATGATGCGGGTGCAACTCCGGTGTCGTCGGCGCCGGCCGCACCGCCCACCACACCGACCGCCCCCCTACCGCCAGCGCCGCCGGATGGCGTCGAACAAACCAAGGAGGTCTCCCGAGTGACGACGCCAGCCCGAATGCCGGTCGCGTTTCTGCCTCACGGCGGTGGACCCTGGCCCTTTGCAGAGATGGGCTTCCCGAAGTCCGAGACGGAGCCGCTCGCCGCGTACCTGCGCGCCGTGCCCGCGCTGGCCCCTGTGGCGCCCAAAGCGATCCTCGTCATCTCCGCGCACTGGGAGGAGGCTGTGCCCACCGTCATGACGGCGGCGCGACCCCCGATGCTCTACGACTACTACGGCTTTCCGCCGGAGACCTATCAAGTGCAGTGGCCCGCCCCGGGCGCCCCGGAGCTGGCGAGCCGAGTGCGGGCGCTGCTCGGCGCGGCGGGCTTCGAGACCGGCGTGAACGCGGAGCGCGGGTACGACCACGGCACCTTCGTCCCGCTCAAGCTCTCGTGGCCGAACGCGGACGTGCCCACGACGCAGCTCTCGCTGAAGGCGGGGCTCGATCCGGCCGTCCACGTCGCGATGGGGCGCGCGCTCGCGCCGCTGCGGGACGAAGGCGTGTTCATCCTCGGCAGCGGCATGAGCTATCACAACATGCGCGGCTTCGGAGACCCACGCGCCGTCTCACACGCCGAGGCGTTCGACGGCTGGCTACGCGAGATCGTGGGCTTGCCCGCCGTGGACCGCGACCAGCGCCTCTCCGCGTGGAGCCAGGCGCCGTCGGCGCGGGCCGTACACCCGCGCGAAGAGCATCTCCTGCCGCTCATGGTCGTTGCGGGCGCGGCCGGCGCCGATCTCGGCAAGGTCACCTTCCGCGGCCACGTCTTCGGAAAAGCCATCACGGGCGTTCACTTCGGCTGACGTTTCGCGCCTTTACTTGGCGCGATAGTCCCGAAAGAAGCGGCACCGCTCCGCCCATTCGGTCAGCTCGCCGGCGAGCCCAAGCGACGTCGCTTCGGCGGCGAGCGCGGCGTAGCGCTCCTCCGCGTCGTCGAGCCGGTCGAGTCGGAACGCGAGCTGCGCCCGGAGTCGTTTGGTCTCGAAGCGGAGCGGCGCGGGCTCAAGCCCGCCGTCGAGCGCGCGCCCGAGGACCTTGTCGGCCTCCTCGTTCTTTCGGGCGCCGTCGAGGCGGCGGCCGAGGAGGTAGAGGAGCAGGGGCTCCGCTTCATGCCTCAGCGCCATCGTGGACAACATCTCCGTCGCGGCGTCGCCCGATGGCGAGCTTCGGATGACATACTCGATGAGCGGCGCCTTGAAGGTGGCGTCCGCGTGCGCGGCGAGCCCAATCAAGACGAGCAACCGGCGCCGGGTCGCGTCGTCGAGCGGGACGCCGGCCAGCGCCTTCCAAGCCGCGTCGGCCTCGCTTTGGCGCCCTTCGAGCCAGAGCAGCTCGGCGAGGCGAACAGACGTGCGCGCCCGCAGGACGCCCGACGCGCCGGCCTCGTCATTCTGGACGGTCTGCCCCACGTCGCGCGCCTCGGTGAAGCGGCCCGCGTCGATGAGCGCCTCCATGAGTGCGGCCCGCTTGTCACCGTCCTGGCCATCGAAGGACACGATGCGGCGGTGGAGGTCGACCGCGCCGTTCAGGTCGCCGCTGGCTTTGGCCCTGTCGGCCTCGGCCTCCCAGCCGGCGATCTCGAGAGTGCAGATCCGGTGGAAGCGGCCTGGTTGGTCGAACTGGAAACGCGCGAGCGCTTCGTCTTCGGCGGTGAGCGGGACCTTCTCGCGGTCATCGACGAAGCGCTCCC
>JADMJS010000202.1:8183-8741 GCA_018780435.1 Myxococcales bacterium | reverse complement strand
TGCGGACGCGACCGACGGTGCGGACGCGACCGACGGTGCGGACGCGACCGACGGTGCGGACGCGACCGATGACACCGATGCGACCGACGCCGAGGATGCGACCGACGTCGCCGATGGCTCGGACGGCGTAGACGAAGTGGATGTGGTGGACGCGACCGACGCCGCCGATGGCAGCGACGAAGTTGATGCGGCGGACGCGGTCGATGCGACGGACGCGGTCGATGCGACGGACGCGGTCGATGCGACGGACGGTGTCGAGGGTGCCGATGGCGCCGATCTCGTGACCTTCGTCCAGGCGTCGGCCGCTTATCTCAAGTCCTGCGGCGGCTGCCACTCGGGTGGCGGCTCGGGTGGCACGAACTTCGCGTCGTCGTATGCCGACGCGGTCAAGCCTGCGAACATCGCGAAGTGCGAAGGCCTCACGGTCGCCGAGTGCGCCGTTCTCCGCATCGATGACGGCAGCATGCCGCTCGGTGGCAGCGTCTCCCCAGACGATCTGGCCATCATGTCGAAGTTCATCGAAGACGGTCTCCTCGAGAATTGATCCCGCCTCGTCGC
>JADMJS010000202.1:0-8173 GCA_018780435.1 Myxococcales bacterium | reverse complement strand
GACGCCCTCCCACACAGCGACTTTCTTGAGAGTCGCCCGCGTCCGGTTAGGCTGCGCAGATGCGGTCTAATCATGCGGTGGCGTTCGCTTTTCTGCTCTCGTGTGTGGCGGTCGTCGGAGGCGCCCAGGCGGTGGTTCCAGAGGCCACGAAAGGCCCGGAGGCGCCCCCCGCTAAGGCGGTGCGTATCGACGCCACGGGCAAGCGGATGGTCTACATCCCGCCGGGCACGTTCAAGATGGGCGACAATCGTGGCCCGGAGGACGATGAGCGGCCGGCGCACCAAGTCACCTTGACGCGCGGCTTCTACCTCGACCAGTACGAGGTCACCCGTGGCGACTTCGCGGCCTGCGTGAAGGCAGGCGTCTGCTTCTACCCTCGGCGCGAACGGACGAAGCCCATCGTGCCGCTCGGCCCGACCCAGAAGGACAATTGGGGACTCAAGTACTGCAATCAGGAGATGCCCTTTGGGCCGCCTGAGCACCCGCTGACGTGCGTCAACTATGATGAGTCCAAACTCTACTGCGAGGTCTGGCGGGGGGGACGCCTCCCGACGGAGGCGGAGTGGGAGTGGGCCGCGCGTGGCGGGATCGCGGGCGCCCGCTTCCCGTGGGGCGACGATTCGCCGACCCGCTCGCGCGCGCTCTTCGACCAGTTCTACGGGACTAAGCCCGTGGGCAACTACGCACCGAACGGCTACGGCCTCTATGACGTGGCCGGCAACGTCTGGGAGTGGACGGAAGATTGGTACGACGGGAAGCTCTACTCGAAGGGGCCATCCACGGATCCACTGGGGCCGTGTCCCGGAGAGCTGAACTGCAAGGGCTATAACCACCGCACCATGCGGGGCGGGAGCTGGGCGACGGGTTCGCTCGGAATGCGCGTCACCTACCGCAATCACCACCGGGGATGGAACCGCTTCTCCGTGGTGGGCGTGCGCTGCGCTGCGGACGTTGACCGAGCAGCGGCTGCGACGAAATAGATGCCCTCGACGGAGGTCCTTGCACCCGCGCGTGCCAGCGCCCAGGTTCGGGAGCGAGGAGGGCCGACGAAGGCGTAGCCCTGACCTACGTCGAGGAGGGCCGACGACGCTCCCGGACCTGGGCGCCATCGCGGGGGTGTTGGGCTTTCGCCGAGGGCATCGAGTGCGTCAGGCGTGCCGGATGAGCTCTCGGGCTTCGTCAGGAGTCGCGAGCTCGCGGCCGCACTCGCGGGCCACTTGAGCCAGCGCCTGGACGAGCTGGCCGTTGCTCGTCGCCTTGTCGCCATTCGGGAGATAGAAGGTGTCTTCGAGGCCGGTCCGAAGGTGGCCGCCGAGCTCGGCGGTCCGTCGGTGCACGGGCCAGACTTCGGCACGGCCGATGGCGATGGTCTGGAAGTGCGCGCGCTTCGGCAGCTCGGCCGTGAGGAGCGGGAGCCACTCCGCCTTACACGGCATGCCGCTGGCGACGCCCATCACGAGCGAGATGTGGACGGGTGGTGGCAAGATACCGACCTCCTCGAACATGCCCACGCTACGGACGATCCCCGTGTCGAAACACTCGCACTCGGGCACGACCCCGAGAGCCGCCATCGCGCTGGCGAAGGTCTTGATCTTCTCGACCGAGTTGTCGAAGACCATCGGTGGCCACGCCCACACCGGGCGAGGCTTCGCGCCATCGACGGCGGGCCCACCGGACCGCGTTCGAAGGTAGTTGAGGCTGCCTGCGTTGAGCGCGGCCATCTCCGGCCGAACGCGCTCTAAGCAGGCGAGGGGGCCGGACAGGTCCGGCCCCACGACGCCGGTCGACATGTTGATCAGGATGCCGGGGCAGCGGGCCCGGATGGCGTCCGTGATGGCGCCCGCGACCTCGGGATCCCAGCTCGGGAGGCGCCCCATACCGGGCTCCTGCCGGCGAAAGTGAACATGCACCATGGCGGCGCCAGCGTCGTAAGCGCGCCGTGCCTCCTCCGCCATCTCGCTGGGCGTCACCGGGACCGGGTGGTCTTTGGGGTCGGTCAGCACGCCCGTGAGGGCGCAGGTGAGGATCACTTTCATGCTCGGCCTCGCTCGGTCGTCGTGTGTCAGTGCCGGTCGTGGACGTGGAAGCCGTGGATGAAGGCGTTCCAGATGTAGCGGCCTACCGAGTGCTTCAGGTGGTTCTGAGAGGCCTCGTTCTGAGGCGGCGCGCGCGGGACGCTTGGACGACTCGGGACAGGGCTCTCCTGGCCATGGGGCCCACTGACGTCGGGCGCGACCGTGAGCGCGCCGGTGACGAGCGCGCCCGAGGTCGCGGCTTCGGGCGGGACGAACGCGAGCCCACACTCGCCCGGGATGTCGCGTCCGCAGGTGCCACCGTCGCCAGAACGGCCGACGACCGCGTTGGGATAACAGACCTGCTTCTCGTCTTTGATGGCGCCGTCGGGGCAGTCCGCCTGTGGGTACTGGCCGTTCTCGCCCTTCTCGCCGGGGGTGCAGGCGACGGGGCAGAAGGGCGGCGGGCCGGCGGGCGCCGCGTAACCGCCGCCGTCGACGTCGACGAAGATCGGGTTAGCCATCGCGTAGGGGATGGACGGGAAGTAGTCCGGAAGCGATAGCTCCGAGTCGAGGAGAGTCGCGAGGGCGCCGAGGTTTCCGAAGGCGAGCGAGGTGATCTTGTCGAGGCCGAGATCGCCGAGCGCCACGGTCATGTAGACCGGCGCCAGGAAGTCCTCGTCGTCGAGTCCCATCGCTACGACCACGTACCAGGAGTCTTCGCTGGGCGTACCGACGTCGATGTCGCCGTCGAAGTCGACGATCTGCGACGCCGGGACGTCGAAGTCGCGCGAAGCGGCGAGATAGCCGTTGCGGTAGATCTCGATGCGGCTCGTCCCGAACCAGCTCGGGGTCTGGACTTTGACGTGCACGGTCACCGTGCCGCTCAACGTCGCGGTCTGGCCGAAGGTCTTGCCGGCGATGGTCGCCGTCACGAAGGGGCCCGTCGTGGGGACGACGTTCATCGCTTTGATGTTCTTCGCGATCTCCTGCTTGTCGATCTGCGACGCGTCGTCTGTGCTGCTCGCGACGTAGTTGCGCGGGAGGCCGGGCTCGAGGGTGGTCCCATGGGAGTCCGAGTTGCCCATCGCCGTGACATTCAGGCCGAAGTTCAAGAGCTGAAACCAGTCCTCCGCCACGCCTTGGTGTTGAGCGCACGGGGCGTCGAACGCGTCCTCGAGGGGGTTCTCGGAAGCGAGCCAGCCGTTCTCCTCGGCGCAGAGGGCCTCGTACTCGGCCGTCGTGAGCACCGGCTTGCCGCCCTTCTCGTCGGCGGCCTTCTTCTTTCCGGGGCACGCGGTCAGCGTCTTCAGGAACGGCGGGGAACACTTGGCTTCGTCGGCGTCTCGGGCCTCCGGGGAGGCGTCCCGCCACGCGAGCTGTTCGGCTTCGGTACGGCGGAGGAGGCGGCGTATCGTGAGTCGGGTGAGCGCGTTACGGACCTTGTCCTTGCACTGTCCCGTCGTGTCGGTGTCCTTGCAGACCTGGATGTCCACCTCAAAGGAGTCCCACCACGAACACGGATTGCCTTGGTGTTCTTCGGCGCCACCGGCGCAAACCGTCGGCTTACGCAGCCAGGTGCATACGCCCATGATCGCGTCGTTCGTCGAAGCGGCGTTGATCTCGCCCCAGCATCGGTTGACGTCGTTGATCTCGCTCTGCGTGGGCGTGTGAATGAGCTCCCAGCGCTTGCCATTGAAGATCTCGATGGAGTCGAAGTCGCACGAGAGCGTGCGGAAGAGCGGGTTATTCGACTCCAGGCCTCCCGGGCCCCGCTCGAGCGTCCACGGATCGAGCCGGAACTGGTCGAAGTAGCCAAGGAAGCCGTCGCGCGGGTGAGCGACAGTGAGCACCGTGCTCTCAGGGCCGAACTCGCCGAGCGCGCGGGCGGCGCGGAAGATCGGGTCGTACTGCTGGCAGACCCAGTCGATGGCGCCGTGCACCGGCAGGTTCGTGTAGTCGAAGCCGAGCGGGAACGCGAGCGTGTGGCCGAGCTCGAGGGTCGACACCTCGAGGCCAACCTGCGTTGTCGCGAAGCGGTCGAGGCCGTGTTCGAGGAGCTTCGGTCGGTAGTCGGTGATGGCGTCGTGGTCGGAGCTCGAGAGCAGCTCGACGCCTTCGGCGACGTTGGTGATGACGCGTAGACCGAGATCCATCCCGGCGTCCATGCTGGGTTCGGCGTGCAAGTGGAAGTCGCCGCTGATGTAGCCGGTCGTGTCGACCTCGCGTGGGAGCGACGCGTTGAAGCTCGTCACTTGCCCGGGCTCGATACGGATGCGCTGCTGCGCGATGGCGTACTCGATCCCGCGGCTCGCGGTCACACGGTACTCCCCGGGCTCGAGCTTCTGCGTGCCCTTGCCCGAGGGGCTATAGATGATGGTGAAGATACCGTCGTCGAAGCGCCCGTCACCAAACTCGGGGCGGCGTTTGCCGTCGGCGTAGAGCGGCTGTCCGTTCTCGTCGAGGGCCTGGAAGGTGAGCTTGGACGGGACGAGGTTTCCGGCCCCGTCGACGACGCGATAGTCGATGGAGCCGGGGGCGACGACTTGGAGGTGGAGCACCTGCTCGCCACCGGCCGTGACCTCGACACGCTCGGGCTTCGAGACGACGCCTTGGGACGTGCGCGCGACCAGGAACCAAGTGCCCACCGGCAACGTGACCGTGTAGCGTCCAGACTCTTGAGGGTCCGTGCCGACGTCAGCCTTGGCGTGGTTCTCGATGCCGAAGGAGCCGAACTGATCGAGGTTGGCTCGCGTGAGCGCGTCGTAGGTCTCGAAGGTCTTGGAGCTGTCGGGATCGCGGAGGACGTAGACATCGGCGCTCGCCTCTTGACGGCCCAGGGTGGTGTCGAACACCACACCGCGGACCTTGCCGGTCGCGATCCCCTTGGCTTCGAAGATCGGAGCGGTGACGCTGCTCACATCGCCGTCGCCGACGACGAGGTAGCGTTTGAAGTGGAAGCGGCCGCGGCTATCACAGGTCGCATCGTCGTCGTCGCTGAGTAGACACGAGGAGCCACTGCCCGCGAGCATCGTGGCCGAGGACGTGAAGAGCGGGACGAGGACCTTCTCGGGGCGGCAGTCCCCGTCGAACTCCGTGCCGACCCGGACCTTCTCACCGACCAGGGTCTCCACGGCCGCGACCCGCGCGTCGAGATCGGCCGGCGCCACCGCGAACTCGACCGCGAAGGGGATCTTCTGCTGCGAGAGCCCGGCGAGCCCGATCTTGAGCCGGGAGCTGGACACGCCGGACGCGGCGAGGGTCGCGTTGAGCGCCGCTTCGTCGGCGCCCTCGAGGAGGCGTGTGAGCACGACGCGGTGAAGGCACTCGGTCGGGCGGGTGTCGCGTTTCGTGTACATGGCGTAGGAGACATTCTTCCCGCGCGCGGCAACCCAGTCGAAGGTCAGTGGGTTCGTGATGGTGTCGACGCCCCGGAAGAAGTTCTCGAAGATCGGGCCCTTCACGTCGAAGCCGAAGCCGGGCGCGAAGACATCGGTAGAGCCGCCGAAGAAGAGGAAGTCGCCGCCGATGAGTCCGGCTTCGAGGGACTTCGGCGCGCCGGTGGAGGACATGTTGTCGCCGAGAATGCGGGCGAGGAGCGGCACCGACTCGGTGAGGAGCTCAAGCTCGGTCCCTTCGTCGCATTCGCAAACGAAGCAGCCGGTGGCCGGGTCACGACGATAGGCGTCACAGGTGAGCCCGCAGCCGTCGAGGCTCTCTGCGCAGGTGGTGCCCGCGACGATCGCGCTCTCGGGACGGACGACCTCAGTCTCGATCTCGAGCACCCGAGTGCCTGGTCGCAGCGTGTAGATGGTCTTGAAGCGAAGCGCCGTCTTGAGGTCGAGGCCCTTCAAGATGAACGAAAAGTCGGAGCGCTCGGGGTCGAGCAACGAGAGTCCGTCGAGGTAGAAGAGGCCGCCGCCTTCGGCCACGACCTGGGCTGCTTTGCCGTCGGAGCCGTCCGAGAGGACGCGGACCTCGGTGTTGGTCGGGTTGCCGACGAGCAAGTTCACGGTCGGGAAGAGCTCGGCGAAGTGATCGTTGCCGCGGAGCCCCGAGAACTCGGGATCGGTGCGCTGGAGATCGGCGTCGACGACCGTACCGCCGAAGAGGCCGGGCCCCCAGGAGTGGTGGGCGCCGCTGATGATGAAGCGGACGGACTCGTTCTCGATGATGAAGTCGCCGACTTGCCCATGCGCGAGCGGGCCGCCGATGAGGTCGGCGTTCGACGCCACCGGGCGTGCGGATAGGCGCTTGCCCGACTCGTCCTCGTCGCGGCACGCGATGGCCCCGAGCACGGTCGTCGCGACGAGGAGGGTGCGCCAGCCGAGCCCGGGCTCCCTCGATACCGAAGGGGCCGCGCGCATCAGAAGCGACCCTCGGCCTGCGCCATGAAGACGTCGTTGTCGAGGACGCGACCGTGTTGTTCGTTACGGTGCTCGTAGTCGAGTTGGAGCTTCAGGCGACCTTCGAAGAGGTAACCCGAGATGGCGCCGCCGACGCCGATGAAGTCGCCTTCGTTGTCGAGACGTGTCTCGCGGTCGAACCAATCGACGCGGACCGAGACGTCGAGGTGGTCCTTCAGGATGGTGTAGCCGAGCTGGCCGGTCATGCCGCGGGAGGTGATCTCGAGGGCGTCGAGGCTCGCGCCCGCGGTGGGTACATCTTGTGGGGCCGTGGTCAGCTCGATGAACTCGGCGAGAAAGCCGACGCCCCAGCCCTTGAAGGCGAGGTCAGCCGACCACGCCGTCGACGTGATCGACCCGCCGTCGTTGTAGAGGAAGCCGCCGCCGAAGCCGAAGGCGGGCTTCTCCCGTTTGCCGAGGTCCGAGACGCCGTCGCCGAGGAGCGAGCCGTTCGGGAGGGGCTCGACGTCGAGGCGCGCGGACACGGCCCAGCCGCCAAAGCGGTTTCCGACCTTCGGGTCGATACGCGCCCAGCCGGACGCGAAGGTCGCCCCGCGCTCCATGCCGTTGAAGACGCCGGCTTCGAGCCGGATTCGCTCGTCCCAGAAGTCGCCCTGCACGGTGAGGCCGAGCTGTTGTTCGGGCGCGAGTGAGCGAGTGACGATCGACTTCTCGGCCTGCTGCACCGACTCCGAGCTGAGCCCGGCCGTGCGCGACATCGGCGCCTTCACGAGGCCCACGGCGGTGTGGAAGCCGTTACTGCCCCACTTGCCGGACCAGCCCACGAAGGCTTCGTGGAGTGCGGTCCCTTCCGATTCGAGGAGGTCGGTCTCGGCGACGACCTCGAGCCCGTTGTATTCGATGCCGACGCCGAAGCGAGCGCGCCGGAGGCGGAAGCCCATGTCCTCAGCGGCTTGCCCGTTCGACAGACGG
This sequence comes from Myxococcales bacterium, assembly GCA_018780435.1. Classification (GTDB taxonomy): domain Bacteria; phylum Myxococcota_A; class UBA9042; genus SXOO01. The sequence continues at coordinate 822 of JADMJS010000202.1, read as the reverse complement.
GCGTCATCACCGACCCAGAGCGCGGCTTGAACTTGCGCGCGCCCGGAGAGCTGGAGCGTCACGTCGCCGAGGGTAAACTCGAGAGCCGGTGGGCGGCCGCTGCCGCTCGTCTCGCCCGAGGGGACTTCGGCGAACGCCGGCGTCAGGGCGGCGGGGGCGAGAACGAAGAGGGGGATCGCGAAGGTAGCGCGCATGCGAAGGCTCCAGCCGGAAACGGGAAGTCGGCGGGCGGGAGCATACGCGGGTCTCCGAGATGGAACAATGTCGTGACGTGGCGCCGCGTCCGAGAAGGCACCGGGGCGCGCATCAGCGGAGATAGGCGATGGCGATGCCTTCGGCGAAGACGCGGCGCTCGACGTGTGAGATGCCGTAGCTGTCGACCCAGACCTCCTCTTCGACCCAGTGGTCGGTCACGAGGACGGCGTCCGCACCGAGCTCGTTGGTCTGATCCTCGAGGACCCGAAGGACGGCCGGCAGGCTCGCGCTGGAGTGGGTCCCTTCGCTGTAGACGCGGCCGATCTCCTCCCAGGGGACCTGCGGATTGGCGTCGAGGTAGACGTCGACCGGCGTACCGGGAGGGTTGGCGGGGAGGAGGCGGCCCGTGCGGACGGCGCCGCCTTCGAGACAGCCCGTGAATGCCAAGAGAGCGAGGAGTAGGAACGCGATGACGCCGCGCGAGAAGAACGACTTGGTAGAGACGGCGACGGGGGAAGCGGAAGAGAGGAAGCCCATGGGGTGATTCATCGGGTGACTCCTTGCTCGAGAGGGCTGGCCGTGACGGCCTGCACACGCTCTTGGCAAGGGGCGTGCCACGGGATGCCG
>JADMJS010000257.1 GCA_018780435.1 Myxococcales bacterium | reverse complement strand
GGGCCTCGTCGGCGTGGCCGTCGTCGTCGGTCGGGATGGTGAAGCCGCCGAAGCGAGTGCCATCGAGGAGGTAGGCCGGGTGAGCGCCGGGCTCGAAGGTCGCGCCGTCGCGCGGGAGGTAGCCGCGGCACGGGATGGCTTGATAGCTGGAATAGAAGACGTTTCCGAGCTTGTCGCCGGCCGCCATGAAGAGCCCGCCGCCGACGATGGCCCGCGTCGCGTCGCGGTAGTCGAGCACGTCGCCTGCGACGCCCATGTTGAAGAGCCCTTCCGGCCAGTGTTTGGCGTCGAAGGCCGAGAAGTCGAAGGTCACGGCCGTCACGACGCCGTCGCCGTCCACGTCGCCGGGGACGATGCGAGTCGCGCCGAGGTGGACGATCGGGCCCGACGGCGCCGCGTCTTCGGGGACCGGCGTCCCCTCGATGTCGAGCAGGCGACGACCGTCGAAGGTCTCGTAACGAAGCCACTTTTCGGTTCGGCCCACCGAGCCCAGCACCGGCACGTCGGCGATGACGTAGGTCTCTTCAATGGCCTTCAGCGCTTTCCACTCGCCTTGGAACTTGCTCGCGCTCGGCAGGCCGGCCGTGAGCTGGACCTCCTCGCGGTACCAGTCCGTCACGTCGACGACAGGGTTCACCATCGACCACGCGACCTCGCCGTTGGTGCCGACGCCGAGGATCGGGAAGGGCGTGAGGAACGAGCCGAGCTGGTGAATCGAGCCCTTGCCGAGCGCCCGGGTGTCCATGCCGACTTGGTACATGAGCGACGGCACCGAGAGCGAGAGGTGGCCGTCACCCGCGACGAGCGCGCCGCCGGTCTCGGTCTTCGAGCCCGCGACCGCCCAGGCGTTCGAGCCGTAGGCGCCGAAGGCCTCGTGAGTGATGCCGCGTTGGAGTTCGGCCGTGCGGGCGGCGATGCGGTTCAGCAGGCCCTTCTCGATGTGTTTGGGCACGGCCGCCGTCGTCGTGTCGTCGGTCACGACCTGATCGAGGCCGCTCGTGCCGAAACCGGGCGCGGACGCGTTGCCCGGCGCGAGCGGGCGGAACTGGCCCCAGATGTCGCCGAGAAAACCCGCCTCGCGGAGCGCGGAAGCGTCGACGCCGTCGAAGGCCCCGTCGAGAGCGGCCAGCTTCCGCGACCGCTCGACGTCGTCCATTCGGAAGTTCGTCTCGAAGAGGAGCGCCGCCGAGATCGCGAGCACGTCGCGGAGCGTGAACGGCGTGAGCAGGTCGGTCGGGTTCTCCGCACCGAGGAGGGGGGCCGCGATGTCGAGCTCGCTCGGGCCCTTGATCTTCCCGGCTTTGACCGCGGCGATGTAGGCGTTCACGCCATCGACGAAGGCCTCGAGGTAGAGCTTCATGTCGCCGCGGACCGCGTCCGTGAGCCGGTCGGCGACCATCGACACGCCAGTGAGGCGCGCGTTCATGTCGTTCGAGAGCCCGGCGTCGCCGAGGAGGCCGGCGATGGTGCCGAGCGAGTAGCGGCGCTGGAGCTCCATGAAGAAGAAGCGATCGCGGGCGAGCGTGAAGCCGAGGACGCGGCCCAGGTCCTCGCGCGTGCGAGCGTAGACGTGCGGCACGTTGGCTTCGGTGCGGACGACGTACGCGGGCCCCGTGAGGCCCGGCAACGTCCAGGACTCGGTCTCGTCGATGGTGAGGAGCGCCTCCTCTTCCGGGTCCTTCGGCAGCGGCGCGGGGAGACGCCAGCCCGCGCCGAGGTGCTTTTCGAGACGCGCGATCTCGCCCGCCACCTCGGGGTCGGACAAGTGGGCCTCGGCCGGCTCGACGCGGACCGGGTCTTGGCGCAGCACGATCGGCGTCCAGCCGAGCCCCGTGACGTCGCCGTCGAGGCTGACCTTGGCGACGATGCCGGTCTCGACCTCGATGCGGTCTTCGATGTCGTTCGTGAAGTTCCCGAGACTATAGAGGATCGCCGCGCGGCGAGGCTTGCCGTCCGCGCTCCGCACGCTGCAGGTGCCGACGCCCGGGACCTTCTCGGGGTGATTGACCCAGCAAAGCTCGGCGGGCTGCACGACGTGCGGGCCCTCGCCGGCCACGACGTCCGCGCCGAAGGAGACCATCTGCCGCGAGAGCTGGAGGAAGTGCTGCGCGGGGAACCACTCGAACTCGTAGCCCCAGTGGAGCAGCACCACCACGTGGTCGGCGCCGTCGGCTCGCGCGGCCGCGACCTGCGCTTCCACGATGCCGAGGTCGACCGGCCCGTCCGTGTGGCCGAAAGGCACGACGAAGAGCTCGAGGGCGGTCGTGTAGTCGCGCCGGTTCACGCCCCAGGTGTACGAGAGGAGGGCGACTTTTTTGCCCTTCACATCCACGGTCGCGTGCTCGCCGTGGCCGGTCGTCACAAAGCCGCGCTTCTCCACTTCGGCCTTCGTCGAGAGCGCACCGTCGTCGCCCATGTCGACGGAGTGATTGTTGTTCAGTTGAAGAACATCGAACGGCAGATGATCGAGCAGCTCGGGCGGGCCGTTGAAACGTACGGGGACACCGGTGCGCTGGACCTCGTGCTCGGCGGAGGTCGCCATCTCGAGGTTGGCGATCCGGAGGTCGGCCTCGGTGACCGGGGCCGCGCCGGCGCCAAAAGCCGTCCAATTGTCGCCGACCCAGAGGATGTCGCCGGCGAGAGAGATGACGAGGCCGTCGCCGAGCGGCGGGATCTCAGCGCCGGTCTTGGCGAAGTGCGAGGCGATGTCGGGCGACGTGGTCTGGTAGTGCTGGAGGGTCTTGGTCGCGTATTCGATGATGGTCGCGTCTTCCATCCCCCACGACTCGGTCTCCCACCGCGCGTCGGCCCAGGCCGGCTTGTCCGGGTCCGGCGCGATCGCGCCCCAAGGGAAGACCGTCTTGGGATCCGGCCAGGCGGCGTAGGGATCTTCGGCGGTGTCGTCTGTTGCGGCGTCGCCTTGGTCGGTGTCGTCCCCCGTATCGTCGGTCGCGGCGTCGGCCGTCGTGTCGTCGGAAACTACCGGCGCCGCCGGGTCGTCAGAACCGCACGCGGCGGCGGACACGAACAAAACGGAGGCGGAAGCCAGGGCACGGAGTCGCATGGTCGGATCCCCTTGGTCGGAGCCGCGCGATGCTACCGCCCCGGCGGCCGAATTTCACCGATTCATTGAGCACTTCCTTTCAGAGCGGGGCTGGTGCGGAAGGCGTCGCATAAACGCCCACGACCAGCGCGTACGCGCCATCCGTCGCCGACTGTCCGGCGCCCAACGTGAGGAGCTCTGGAATCGCCATCTGCTGAGGGACAGCGTTGATCGTGACGACAACGACTTGCGTGTAAAATGCGACTTTGACGTGTACACGTCGCTCGTGCATTATCCCATGGAGGAGGATCGCATGCTTCAGAACGTCACGTTCTCCGCCCGCCCTGAGACCATCGCCAGCGCCCGGGCCCGGGCCCGAGCCGAGGGCCGCACGCTCAACGAGGTCTTCCGAGCGTGGCTTGAGAGCTACGTCGAGTCGGAAGCGCGAGCGTCTCGTTATGACGAGCTCATGGCCTCCCTGAGCCACGTACAACCGGGTCGAACGTTCTCACGCGATGAGGCGAACCAGCGGTGACTACGTGCTTCCTTGACACAAACATATTGATTTACACGTTCGACACTTCCGACCCGGTGAAGCAGTCTCGAGCCGTTCAGTTGGTCCGCGACGCCATCCGCACCGGGGAGGGTCGGGTCTCAGCCCAAGTCATCCACGAGTTCGTCAACGTAGCGCTACGGAAGTTTGCCCGCCCTCTAACTCCCGGGGAGTGCACGGAGTACGTCGAGAGCTTGCTGCTCCCGATGTGTCGCGTCCCATGGACCCAGGCCATGACCCTCGATGCGCTCGGCTTGGTCTCGCGGCACTCCCTCTCGTGGTTCGATTCCCTCATCGTGGCTGGAGCGCGCGCCAGCGAATGCACCACGCTGTGGAGCGAGGACATGAAGGACGGCTCGGAATACGGGCGCGTTCGCGTTCGGAACCCGTTCGCACCGTCGGCCACGGCCGGCTGAGACGTCGACGCAACCATGGTGCGTCCCGCCCCACGCCGCTGGCCTCGAACCCATCAGCTCGGCCAAATCGAGCTTCATCGAAACGATGGGCGCCGCGGAGCGCTCCGTGGAGCATCTGACGGGCAGTCCTATCGAAGATCACTATGAGTTCCATGACATGGAAGAAATCGGTTTGACGGACCGGCCGGTGAGCGGCAGCGTCCGAGGTGGCGTTCCGCCGGCACGACTCGTGCACCCCACTCACCCGAGGTGTTCCCAATGATGACTCGTACCGGCCTTCTGGCCGCCTGCCTATCTCTGTCCGCTCTCTTGGTCTCGCCCACGGCCAGCGCCATCAAGAACCAGTTTGGTATCGGCATCGCCCTCGGCGAACCGACCGCCATCGACTTCAAGTGGCGTCCGAGCCGTATCATCGGTTTCAACTTCGGCGTCGGCGCCCACCACTTCTCACGAAACTTGGCAGCCTACGCCGACTTCGAGTTCGGGGTCGTGGACTTCAAAGCGGGCGTCGCCGCGGGCACCTTCTATCTCGGGCCGGGGCTCCAGCTCGGCGTCGCAAGCCACGACCACTACTACGGCTTCCACAAGGAATCCGGCGGCGGCACCTACCTCGGGGTCATGATGCCCATCGGCGTGGAGTTCGGGTTCAAGTTCCCGCTCGAGATCTTCGTCGAGCTGCGCCCTGGCATCGTGGTCCTCCATGCGCCGGGCGTCTTCGACTTCGGTGGGCAGCTCGGCTTTCGTTACGGGTTCTGAGCGCCCAATCGGCGCTCTTGACGGCGAAGCACCGTACGATGTCTGATGCGTTGCCAATCAATCTGGCGACCCGGAGTCCATCGTGCTTTGCCCTCTCAGGATCCGCACTGCATGAAGCTCGCACCGTCCAGCCCGCGCGAGTGGATCTTCGCGAGCCTCCGTATCGTCAGTGTGCTCGCCGTCGTCTTCGTGCTCCTGTTCGGGCTCGTCGGCTACACCACGTGGATGCCGGGCTGGTCCACTGGGGAACTCTCGACACTGACGCTCGACACCGCCGAGGTCGAGACGCGGGGGCGCCTCGCTCGCCACGTGCAGTCCCTCGCTAGCACGATCGGGGAACGGAACACGCGCCATCCGAAGGCCTACGCCGCGGCAGCGAAGTACATTCGAGCCGAGCTGAGAGCCTGCGGACTCGAGCCGGTGGACGCGCCCTTCCGGTCCGACGGTCAGGACGTCGTCAACATCGTTGCTACGATCCCGGGCGCCTCGACGCCGTCCGAGATCGTCGTCGTCGGCGCGCATTACGACACCGTCCGTGACACTCCGGGCGCGGACGACAACGCCTCGGGCACGGCCGTCGTCATCGAGCTCGCATGCCGCTTCGCCCGAGCTCCGGGAGCGCGCACGCTCCGCTTCGTTCTGTTCGCCAACGAAGAGCCACCCGCGTTCCAGAACGACGACATGGGGAGCCTCGTCTACGCGAGAGCGTGTCGCGCCACCAGCGACGACATCCGGGCGATGATCTCCGTCGAATCGGTCGGCTTCTTCACGAACGACGAGGACTCGCAACAGCTCCCGAGCCCCGTCCTCGCGCCGTTCATGCCCGACGAAGGAGACTTCCTCGCCTTCGTGAGCAACCTCGGCTCACGCAGCCTCCTCCGACGCGCCATCGGCGTCTTTCGTGAGAACTGCGAGTTCCCATCCGAGGGCATCACAGCGCCCGAATGGGTCTCCGGCATCGGCTTCTCGGACCACTGGTCCTTCTGGCAGGTCGGCTACCCTGCGTTCATGGTCACCGACACGGCGCTCTTTCGAAACGGCCATTACCACAAGCCGAGCGACCTGCCCGCGACCCTCCACTCCGACGGCATGACCCGCGTCACGTCCGGCGTCGAAGCCGTCGTGCGCGATCTCATCACGGAGCCGCTCGACTCTCCCTGAGCGGCTTCGGCACGCGAAAGGATCGATGGACGAGGTAGCCGAGCGCGCCGATCGACCCGACGCTCACGCAGGCCAGGAGGTACGGCCAGCTCGGAATCCCATGCCGGCGCGCGTCCGGGATCATCCAAAACGTGAAGAGGCTGACCGCGATGACGAGGTCGAGCGTGATCTGAAGGCCCCACGGCGAGGCTGTGGGGACGTCGAGGAACGCGAGATAGCCGTGCTCCCAGGTGACCCAGAGCGAGAAGGCGGTGAAGAGAGCGAAGACGGCATACAGGGCGATTCGATACATGGTGTTACCTCCGAGGCCGAACGGTGCCCGCTCGCGTTCGCCTCCACCATTACCTCCGAGGTCATGTGCCCGGTGCCGAAGGCGCGTTATGGTCTGTCGGCAACCTCGGAGCCGCCCATGCTGAAGCCCGCGACTGACCCCACCGACTTTGGACCGCAGCTTCGGACGTGGCGCCTCGCGCGGCGAATGACTCAAGAGCAGCTCGCGGGTGACGCCGAGATCTCGACTCGCCACCTCTCCTTCCTCGAAGGCGGGCGAGCCCGGCCGAGTCGCGAGATGGTGCTGGTCCTCGGCAGCGCGCTCGAGCTGCCGCTGCGCGACCGCAACGCGCTCCTCGGCGCCGCTGGGTTCGCGCCCGTCTATCGCGACTCACCGCTCGAAGGGCCCGCGCTCATCCCCGTCATGCGCGCCGTCGATCATATCCTGAATCAGCAGGAGCCTTTCGGCGCCGTCCTGATGGATCGCGCGTGGAATCTCATCAAGGCCAACCGCGGCGCGCAGCGTGTCCTCGCCCTCTTCCCGCCCCTCGAGGCGGCCGCCGCGTCGAACCTGCTCCTGACCTTGTGCCACCCCGGCGGGATTCGTCGCCACATCGTCAACTGGGAGCCGCTGGTGAGCCTCCTCATCGACCGGCATCGCCGCGAGGTCGCCGCCTTCCCGAACGACACCGCACGCCGTGACGTCCTCGACGCGATGATGGGCCAGCCTGGCGTCGCCGAGCTCGGCCATCGGCCCAGCGCGCCCCAAGGCCATGCGCCCTACGTGACCGTTCACCTGCGTAACGGCCCCGTCGAAGCCCGCCTCTTCACCCTTCTCACGACGCTTGGCACGCCCCTCGACGTGACGGCCGAGGAGCTGCGAATCGAGAGCTACTTCCCCGCCGACGACGCCACGGAGCGCCTGCTGCGCGGCATGGCGGGCGATTCCCGCGACTAGCGCGCCCTGTCCTCAAGGAGTACGCTCCCGATTTGGAGGCTAAATCGGGAATATGTTCCATCGCCAACTGCAGCTCAGCCCTCATCGAAGTTCCTTCCTGTTCGGCGCACGTGGCACGGGCAAGAGCACGCACCTGCGCCGGAGCTTGCCTGAGAGTGAGACCCACTTCGTCAACCTCCTCGAACCCGACACGGAGGAGAGCCTGTCCCGCGATCCGCGCCTTCTTGAGCGCGAAGTGCTCGCTCTCCCGACCTCCGTGTCGACGGTCGTCGTGGACGAGGTGCAGAAGGCGCCCAGGTTGCTCGACGTCGTCCACAACCTCATCGAGACCCATCGAGTGCCGCAGCGCTTCGTTCTCACAGGGTCGAGCGCCCGCAAGCTGCGCCGGGGCGGCGCGAACCTTCTCGCCGGGAGGGCGTCGATGCGCTCGCTCTTTCCGCTGGTCACGGGCGAGCTGGGGTCCGACTTCGACGAGTCCATTGCCCTTCGATTCGGTGGGCTTCCAACGGTGTGGAATGCCCACTCGGACGCTGATCGCATCGACTACCTGCGCGCTTACGCCCAGACCTATCTTCGCGAAGAGATCCGGCTCGAGCAGGCCGTGAGGCGAATCGAGCCGTTCCGGCGCTTCCTGGAGGTCTCCGCGCAGTCGTCAGGGAAGGTCCTCAACTACGCGTCGATTGCGCGAGACGTGGGAGGCGACCCGAAGACCGTCGAGGCGTGGTTTGGGGTCCTAGAGGACACGCTCATCGGATACCACCTCGACGCCTATCACTCGTCCGTGCGCAAGCAGCTCCAGAAGGCCCCCAAGTTCTACCTCTTCGATGTCGGCGTCGCGCGAGCGCTCGGGTTCATGCTGAACGTCACGCCGCACCCCGGCACAGCTTACTTCGGCGAGCTGTTCGAGCACCTCGTCATCGGCGAGGTCCGGGCTCGTAATGCCTATGAAGAGCGCGACTGGCGGCTCTCGTATCTCCTGACCAAGGACGGCGTGGAGATCGACTTGGTCGTTCAGCGACCGGCCCAACCTCTGGCCCTCATTGAGATCAAGAGCGCCGACCTCGTTCGAGACGACCACGCCACGAACCTTCTCCGATTCGCTGACGACTTCCCTGACGCCGACCTGTTCCTGTTCTCGAGAGACCCGCGACCAAAACAACTTGGGCGCGTGCGCGCGCTCCCGTGGCGCGATGGGATCCAAGCGATATGACTCGCCTGCCGCTCCGCCGTCGCACTGACCGGCCCTATCCGCTACCTTCCGCCCCATGCCCTCCCGCCCCTTCAAACAAGCAGCCTCAATGCTGTCATCGGCCAATGGCTCATCGAGGCCGGCCTCGCGCCCACCGCATACATCGCGGCTCAAGGGACCGCGCTGGGACGCGCGGGACGCGTTCACGTCACACGGTTAGACACCGATCTCTGGGTGGGCGGCCACTCCGTCACCTGCGTCGACGGCCACGTGACCCTCGACTGAGACGCCACGCCACGGGAACACGTTGCAACGGCGCGCACGCGACTTGACCTCGACGCCGCCGACTGGAAAAAGGCGAGTCCGCGCTGACGGGCTCAATTCATAGAGACAGCTCGTCATTGCACACGACACACTCCACCTAGGTTTGTGTAACGTCATGAGGAGATTTGTGTCATGGCCGCTGTCTTCGATCCCACGGAACTCCACTCTATTGCGTCCCGCTTCATTGGCCGACCGATGCCATCGCTGGTCGACGGGCTCGTCGGCGCGCTCGCGGAGCGTTGGCCGCGTCACATACGCACCCAAGACGAATGGATCTTGAACAACGCGGGCGGCGCGATGGGGCAGATGCGTGTCCTGCACGCGTCGATCACGGAGTATCTCATCATCTTCGGCTCACCCATCGGCACCGAAGGTCACACCGGCCGCTTCGCCGCCGACGACTGGTTCATCATCCTCGACGGTGAACAGTGGGCGTACGAGGAAGGCGCCCTCGAACGCGAGGTATACCGGCCGGGGGACATCCATCACCTCCGGCGCGGGGTCGCCAAGGGCTACCGAATGCCCGACCGTTGCTTCGCGCTCGAATACGCCCGAGGCTTCATCCCCGGCATGTTGCCCTTCGGCTTCGCGGACGCGCTCACGAGCACCATGGACGTGCGGTCTCTCGCGAAGACCGTTCGGGTCTATGCCGAGAGCACGATCTCTCAGCTCCGTATCGGCAAAGTGTGAGCCGTCACGGGCGCTTCACCTCGATGTCGCAGCTCGGGCAGTCGATGGTGATCCCGGTCACGCCGCTTTCCTTCTCCTCATAGGTTCCGACGCAGCTAATGGGGCCATTCGACGAGGTCCCCGTCACGGCGATCGTCGAGGCGGTGGCCACGATGCTGCCCGACGCCGACGTGAGCCCACCGCCACTGAAGGAGAAGCTGCAGCCGCTCTGGGAGACATTGACCGTCGTGCCGAGGTACTGGAGTTCACAGTGCTTCTCGAAAGCCCACAAGCCCGAGAAGTCCGGACACGCCGTGCTCGACCCCGAGTCGCCACCGGTCGCGACGTCCGGTGTGGCGCTCTTCTCCACGCACTCGCCGTTCGAGCAAGTCTGCCCGAGCGCGGCGCAGTCCTTGTCGACCTTCCACGTGAACTTGCCGTCATTCTCCTTACACTCAAGAGTCTCATCTCTTGATGATGTACAGACCTGCTCATCGCTCTCCGCCTGAGCCGAGGTGCAGGAGTCGCCCGCCGCCTTCGAGCCGCCGCCTTTGCTGCGAGCGGCGGTGCAAGCGAAGGCGGTCATTGCGAGAAAGACGATCAAATGATGGTTCTGGCGCTTCATGTGCGGAGGGTTGCCGAGCTTCGTCATTGAAGTCAACGCCCATCGATCGGGTTCGCACGGATGCGCGAGACACCCATCTCGCCTATGCTCGCGTGTCTACCACCCCGCGAGGCCACCCGATGACGCGCAGCAGCCCACCCCCGATCTCCCGCCGCGCCTTCCTCGAGGCCGCCACGCTCTCGTCGGCGGCGGTGGCATGTTCGAGTGAGTCCGCGGGGGCGCTCACAGGCCCGTCGCCAGACACTGAAAACGTGAAGGACACGGCCGGCTCGGACTCGAACACACCAGACAGCGCGATCGGCGATGGCGACGCAGCGACGGACGCCCCGGATACCACCGACGCCGGCAAGACCATCGTCGCGTGTGTCGCTGTGAGCGACAGCGGAGTCGACTTGGCCGTCCGCCGCGCGATCGAGCTCGCGGGCGGGATCGACGCGATCCAGGCCGGGCAGACGGTCTTCATCAAACCCAACGCCGTTCACCCCTTCTCGGTCGGCGAGCCGGGCATCGTGACCTCCGGTGCGGTGCTCGCGGCGGTCGTGCGGCTGGTCAAGGAACGCGGCGCCAAGGTCATCGTCGGCGACAGGTCGGCCCGCGGCTTCGCGAGCGCCGTGACGCTGAACGACACCGGGCTCGCGGACGCCGCGGAGAAAGCCGGCGCCGACGAGATCTACGGGGCGCCGCTCCCAAAAGACGAGCCCGACGCGTGGGTCCTGACCCAGCCGCCAGGCTGGGAAGAGACTTGGCAGCCCTTAGGCGGCATCCTCGCGATGCGTAAGATCGTGGAAGCAGACCACTTCATCAACGTCGCCGTGTGCAAGAACCACCGCTGGGCGGGCTTCAGCCTCACGCTCAAGAACCTCATCGGCGCCATCGGCGACGACTCACGGGACCGCATGCACTACGTCTCGCGCGACGCCGTCGGGCTCTCGAACGACATCGTCACGCTGAATGGCGCCTTCTCGCCGCTGATGAACCTCATCGACGCCACCACGTGCATCGTCAACGGCGGCCCGGAGGGCATCCTCGGCGACGAGGTGACGACGAAACCTGGGCTCATCTTCGCCAGCCGTGACCGGGTGGCGCTCGACGCGCTGGGCGTCTCGCTCATTCAGGAGGAGCAGTCGCGGGTCGTAGTGGAGAAACCAGACGAAATGCAGACGCTGCTGAAGTCGACCTCCGCGTGGAAGCTCCCTCAGATTGCGGGCGCCGTGGAGGTCGGCCTCGGCGCCGTGGGCCCAGAGGCCGTGTCGCTGCGCTTCGAAGGCCTCGCCGACGCGGTCCGCACGGGGCTGGAGGCGCGCTTCACAAGTTGAGCCGGAGCTCGAACCTGTGCCGTAGCCGATCGGGCTCGTGAGAAGGCGTCCGCGGCGTCCCTCACGGGGGGCCGATGTCGTTGTCGCTGGGCACCGTGGTCGTAATGATGGGCACCGCTCAGGCCAAAGGAGCCCTCGAGAAGTCCGAATCGTCGCGGAGGATGGCGCTGAGGTTCCAAACGAGGTAGGCCGGGACGCTGACGAGGCGGTAGCTGACCGGGTTCTGCTGGGTGGTCTGGACCGAGACCGTCATGGTCGATGGCGGGTTGGTATCGACTCGTACGGCGCGGGATAGACTCCGGTCGAACATGAACTGGTGAAGGCTCTTCATGGCCCCGGCCGCTCCGGCTTTCAGTTCGATTGGGACTATCTGCGCATCACGTTGCACGAGGTAATCGATCTCGCCGGGACGCCCGCCCTCTCGTTGCCAGTAGTACAGCTCCGGGCCGTCTCCCACCGCCTCGTCCGAGAGTCGAAGCTGCTGCCCGAGTAGCTGGTCGGCGATCTGGCCTCGGAGTGCCGGTGGCAGGGCCTCTACTCTCGGGAACGCCAGGTCGGCTGGCGTGCCCACGAGGGCGTGGAGGATCCCGACGTCGAGAAGGACGGCCTTCCGAAACGTGTCCTTGACCTCGGCGCCCAGCGGGACACCGTGGGCGGCGCTGTACCTTACGAGGTGGCAAAGGCGTGCGGAGGCGAGCAGCTCGAGCGCCCGCTTCGATTGGTGCTGCTTGATGCCGTCACCCGATTGTGCGTAGACGAACTTCTGTCCGAGGGAGCCAGCGATTGCCCGAAGGACCGTGTCGAGGACGCTCTGGTCCATTCGCCCGCGGTACTTGGCGAAGTCGGCACGGAACGTAGCCACGAGCTCCCGCTGAAGCTCCCGGCAGCGCCGGGGCGCTCCGCCAGCGGCGTCCATGGCGACGACCGCGGGCATGCCACCGACCATGGCATAGCGCTGAAACCAGTGGGTTGCGCTCTCGTGCGCCGCAGACGACAGCGTCTCCGACGTGCGCCACGCCTGAAGAGTCCGGAGCAGGACGTCCTGCCCGTGCGCTTCCAAGAACTCCGAGAAGCCCATCGGCTCGATGTGGCGAAACGAGACCCGACCGACGGGCATGCTGAAGCTGTGTTCGGCAAGCGTGAACTCGAGGAGCGATCCGGCGGCGACGACCGGCAGGGTTGGGAGCGCCTCGTAGAACCAACGGAGCGACGCGAGGACCTCGCCCGCTGCTTGTATCTCGTCGAGAAAGAGGAGACTCGACTCAGCCGCGATCTCGCGCCCAAGGGCGAGAGAGAGCTCGCCAAGAATTCGCCTCGTGTCGTTCGACGCGAAGAGGTGCCTCAGTCCAGGGTCCCGCTCGAAGTTGATCTCGACCAGCTCCCGCCCTGACGCACGAGCCAACTCGCGGACGAGCCACGTCTTGCCTACTTGCCGAGCGCCGCGCAAGACGAGCGGCCGGCGCCCCGGCTCGTCGAGCCATTCCAAGAGGCTATTGAGGGCAACACGCTTCACTCGACCGACCTTGCGAGACAACGTGTTGTTTCGCAAGTCTGGCTCGTGAAACAACGCGTTGTTTTTTAAAGAACGGCGGCTTTGCGTGCAAGTTTGCCGTTTGCCGGGCGTGTTGACCGTGAGGGAGGCGGCGTTGGGCGCGCAGACGTGGCCCGACTCCGACTCAGCCGTCCGAGCTGTAGAGCTGGAGCTCGATGATGCCTTTGGCAACTTCGCGTGACTCGGCGATGGCGTCGATGGTCGCGGTCCGAACCGGGCTCGAGGCGCGCTTCACAAGTTGAGTCGAAGCTCCAGCGTGTTCCGGAGCTGATCGGGGATGGCCCACTCGGGCGCGAGCACGCCCGGGATGAGGAACGCATTCTCCGGGTTTGGACTCCCCTCGAATGCCGGGTCGAGCAGCACTACCGGCGCGAGCCACCGCGCGCCCAGCTCGAGCAAGCGCTCGTCGCCGCAGGCGAAAGCGGCGGATACACGGTGACGCTTCAAGTGCTCGTATTCATAGGCGCTCCACGTCGTCTCGAGCGTGACTCGGTGCCCACCCTCGAGGGTCTCGACCTTGACCACGGTCATGAGCGCGATGTGGGTCGCGAGGGAGAAGGCGGCGGCGGCGTCCCGCACCGTCGACCACGGCAACGACGCGGGCGGTGGATCGCCCGGGTCACCCTGGCCCTCGGGATAAAGCTGAAGCAGGGGCGGTGCCCCGGCGATCCACGCCTTGACCTCCGCCACGGTCTCGGGCGTCGCCGCGAGCTGCGTCCCGATGTTGCTCATGGAGTCAGGTCCGTCGAACGCGTCGCAGGTGAAGGGCTCCGCCACCTGCGGACCGTCGCTGAAGGCCAGCGGCGCCACGATGTACTCGTCGTCACAGGCCTCCGGTCCGTAGTAGCCGTGGCCACCGAGCACGAAGGAGGACGGCACGTCGCCCGCAAGCACCTCGGTGCGGTCGTAGCGTACGTAGGTGCCGCCGGCGCCGGTGCAACACTCGGAGGCGAGCCCTGTGACCCGGCCGGTCACGACGGTCTCGGCGCGGTGCAGGCGCCAGGCGAGGTGCAAGCGGTCCCGTTCGGCCCTGAGCGCGTCGAGCTCTCCGGGCTCGGGGGCTCGAACGGCGTCGACGAGCTCCTCGACGACCGGCCGGAAGTCCAGGATGGAGCCGAGGTACGTCGAGCCGCCGCTATCCGAGGGGTACGCGGTGAGCCCTGTCAGCGAGGCCAAATAGAGGAAGTCGTCATTCGGAGACGGGTAGGTGATGCCCCACTCGGCGTACCAGTTGTCTTGGAACGTGATCGCTGGGAAATCGCCGACAAGCGGCGAGACGACCTCGAAGGTCGCCCGCTGTGCATCGATGGCGGTGATCTTCACGACGGCGACGAGCGGCGCGCGATGGCGGGTCCATTCGAGCGCTTCTGCGGGTACGTCGGCGAGCGGAATCATGGCCGTGACGTTGCTCCAGTACGGCGTCTCACCAACGTCCCATATTCCGGGGTGAGACTGCGACAGCCCGACGACGATGCGCGCGCCGGGCTCCACGACGAAGCCCCTCGGGATGGGCACGTTCACCGACGCGCCGACCACGAAGGTCCAGCCGTAGTGGACGGTCTCGACCGTAAAGGGGGCATACCAGTCGCCGGGGCCGCGCTCGAACGGGGCGCCGATGGTCCCGCCGACGACGCTGACCGCGCTGTCGAGCCCCAGCGCCCGCAGCGACGCGACGTTGGTCGCCGTCCGGTCCTCGTCACAGAGGCCCGGGGGCTCGGGGACGTCGATCGGGTGCGCGTCGGCGACCTCGGCCACGTCCTCCCACGCCACATCGTCCGGCCCCGAGGCGATCTCGACATCGCCGATCACGTCCGCAGTGACGTCCTCCGGCGCGGAGACGCTCGCTCCCCTCTCGGGTTCGGCCCCACATGCCGTCGTCAACATCGGGATTAGCGCCAAGCACCACGTTCGCATCGTCGTCTCCCCAGGCTCGACCGAGCCCTCACCGGCTCGATGTGTCGTCCGCCCCGCCTGTTTGGCTCGCGCCGCACCCCCCGCAGAATGCGCTCAGGGACAGAGTACCAGCGGCGAGAGCGGCATGAAATCGGTCCCCGCGACCGCGTCGTATTGGGATAGTCCGGCCTCAAGAGCACTCTGGATCTGTTCGAGGCTTTGGTCGAGCTTGTCAGCGGTGCTTCCCTCCGCCACGCAGATGACGCGGGACTGGCCGCAGATCGCGACGGGCTCGCAGCCAGGGGGCATGAGAGGCTCCAGCACGGGCGCGCCATAGAGTACGATGCCGCCGACCATCGTCATCATGATGTTCGCAGGGCGAGCACGCACGAGAGCGCGGTATGGATCGGCCGCGTCGCCGGACACGATGATGAGGTCGGCCATCTTGCCAACCTCAATGCTGCCGAGCTGCTCGTCCACCGCGAGCACCTTCGCCGCGTTGATGGTCACCATGTCGACGAGGTCCGCGTCGGAGAGAACGCCTCCCATCTCTGCCGCGTTGTGGGCGTCGGCGAAGGCCAGCTCGTCGAGGAGGTTCGTACTGCCGTTTAAGGACCAGTCGGCCCCGAGCGCGACCGTGATGGGCGGACCACTGACCTGCTTCAGGAGATCGATACGCACAGTCTGGCCGTGGAGTGCGACGTTGCAGCGAGGCGACCAAATGAGGTTCATCCCGCGTTCGGCCATGTGCTCGAACTGCTCGGTACCGAAGGCGTTGCCGTGCACGATGACAGTCTGCATGACGTCGAGCCCCCGCGCTTTGATGATCTCGAACTCCTCGATCGCAAAGGGGTTGTCCCACTCGCCTTCACCCGCATGGACGTGCCAAGCCCACGTCTTGCACTCCGCGAAGTTCTCGAGCATCCCGGTCGCATAGCTCGCCGTGACCTTCGGGTTGAACGAGGTCTGGATGTGGTCATTGCTGGCCGACGCCGTACAAGGCGCTGGCACGTCGAAGGGGGGCGCCGCGAGCTTCGGGAGGTCGTTGAAGCCGCCATCGAGGCTGCGCGCAAGCGACCCGAAACACTTGAGCGCCGTCCCCTTGGGTTGGCCCACGACCGCCGTCGTGCCGGCGATGAGCGCCTTCACTTCGCCGTACTTCAGCACCTCACACTTGAGCGCGGCTTGACCGCTCTCGATCATGAAGTCGTAGGCGTCCCGGACCGCCTCGTAGCCCGGCGCATCCGCCCACTCCTCGTGATAGTCGTAGGTCTTCTCGATCGGCCAGTCTGAGAGGTCGAAGATGCCGAAGAGCATGTGGTTGTGGGCGTCGATGAGGCCCGGGAAGATCATCCCGTTCGCGTTCACGATGGTCGCCCCCACGGCCTCGGGTCGCTCGCTACAGCTCAGGTCGGCGCACGCGATGGTCTCGCCCACGACGAGCACCTCGCCGTCGAACACGGCGCCCGGCGTGACGACCTTCCCCCGTAGAATCAGACGGCCGGCCTCTCCAACGCTGACCACCGACGGCTCGACGAGCGCTGGGCAGCCGTCCACGCCCGGTGTGCAGAGAGGGTTCGTCGTGTCCTCGTGGCCCGCATCAGGGCTGGTCGCGTCCTCCGCCACGTCCTCGGCGACGCCGTCTGCGTCGTCGACCACGTCCTGCGCCTCCGTCACCTCGTCGAGTTCGACGACATCCTCGACATGCACGTCGGTGTTGGGGGACTCAGCGTCGTCCCCACCGCCGGATCCCTCGGTGGTCTCACACCCGAGGGCAACCAGCCACGCGGCGATACAGATTCGAGTAGGGGACTTGCAGCGCGTGGCGGACGTGATCATCCACCGAGGCTATCACGCCGCGGCCGCCCGAAGAGCAGCAAGAGACAGAACACGGGAAGCCACGGCATCCAGGTCACGCGGGCCCGAGGAGTGGCGGTGCAGCCACCGCTCGAGGACCCCGCCGATCCTGCCGTACCCCGGGGGCCGCCCTCGGCGACACCCGCCTGCCCGAGCACCACGAAGCCCGCCGGCACACACGCGCCATCGGACTCGTCGCAGGTGAGCCCAGGGCCACACGCGCCGTCCGTCGTGCAGCCGCTCGGTATCGCCTGGCAGTAACCGTCCGACGCGGACGTGCACGCACAGACCTGCGTGGCCGTCTCGACGCACGGGCACGGCTCACACGAGAAGCCGCTCCCGCAATCGGCGTCGGTCTCGCACACGAGCTGCCAAGGGTAGTGACAGCGCCGTTCGGTGACGGTGTCGCAGTCGGGCGCAGGAGGCTCGGCACAGTCCACGTCGGCGAAGCACGTCACCCTGAACGTCGGGCACGTATATTCGAACGTGGCGCAGATGAGACCCTCCCGACAGTCGGCATCGACGTCGCATGGGGCCTGATGCGTGCCAATGAACTCAGCTGGAATGGGCTCGCAGGTGGCTGACTTCCCGGGGTTCTCGCTCGGGCCGCTCCGCTTCACGCACGTCGCGTTCTTCCCGCAGTCGCTGTCCTTGTCACACTCGATCTCGGCCGCGAGGACAACGGCTGGCCAGAACGAGAGCATGGCGACGAGACGTGCGGTGGTGAACATCGCAATAGGATGTGCGACGTCTTACACCGACGTCAACGGCCATCGTTTGACGCGGCGTGCTCGCGATTGCAGCGGGGAAGACGTCGACGCAGAATCCCATCATGCGCACTCGGGTGGAGGAGAGGCCGGTGGGTGTAGTTCGGGCGGCTTCGCGGGGAGGGATTCGAGCGGATTTGCGATTGTAGTCGTGATGTTGGCCCTACTCACCGTCTCACGGCGGCGAGCGAGCCCTTAGCGGCTGCGGCCGTTGTGCTTGAGGCGGTAGATGGTGCGGCTGTTCTTGTCCTGCATCCGGTCGAGGCGAGCGCGCTCACGGGCCGTGACGACGCCATCGGCGCGCGCCTTGACCTTGGCGACCTGGACGTGAGCCTGCTGCGCCGCCAGCTTGGCGGTCTCGCCGCGCGTGAGCTCGCCGGTGGCGACGCCCTGCTCGATCCGGGCCGCCTGCCGGACTTGGCGCACCGGGGCGGGCGCGTCGGCGCTGGCAGTGACGGCAACGAAGGACGTAGCGGCTAGGATCGAGGCGAAGAGGGTGCGGAAGGACATGGCGAAAGGCTCCAGGTCGAGGTTGCAAGTGGTGCCGGCGTGGTTGCCGGCGCCGTCTCGACAGAGCATGACGCGTGCCAGAGGGGACAATGAGCGGAGAAGGTGATGGGGACGCGATTCTGGCGAGGTCGACAGGCCGCTGGGTGTCAGTCCCCCCTGACGCCTGTCAAGAGAGGTAGACACCCGGCAGCTCACTCCCAACCGGGCGGGGGCGCCGCATAGGAGCCGGTCTCGGCGAAGGGCTGCGCGGTGCGCCGGCGCCACGCGTCGTTCGAGCCGCAAGAGAGGTCGACACCTTGCGATTCGAGGCCACGTGCGTCGTCGTAGCGAAGGGAGAGCGTCGTGGTGGGGCGTGAGGACCGGCGCTCGAACGCGACCTGCCGGACCGGCGCGTAACGGCGCTCGCCGAACTCCGTGCCGAGGCCGGGGCGCGACGTGGGCGCCTTCTCTGCCGAGCGCGGGGCGTCGGCGCTCTTCCCGTCGGGCGCGCTCGTCGGCGCCGGCGCCGCGCCGCCTTCCTGCCGGCGGCCCAACCCCGAGTCGCCGTAGTAGCGGTTGTCGTCGCGAAGTTCGGCTTCCGGCTCGACGGGCCACGGGCGCGGCGACGGCGGCGGGACACGCTCCCGAAACACGGCGACCCCGATGACGCCGACGTTTCGCGCCGAGCCGGTCTTGGCGGCGTAGCTGTCGGCGACGGACGCGAAACGGAAGGTCGCGACGTCGGCGTTCGAGACGCGGAAACCGTCGATGACGACCTCGCCCCACGGCTGAATCAGATAGCCGCGTTTGTCGAAAGACGCGGGCTTGCCGTCGATGGCGTCGAGGCCGTCGACCGAGACCACGGCTTCGATGCGTTCAGCGCTGCGATTTCGGACGCGGATGCTGTAGCGGTCGCCATAGCGACCGAGCACCCAGACCTGCCCGCGTTTGCCGAAGGTGTCGAGTGAACGACCGCCTTCGCCGACCACGTCGACGGTGACGGGCCCATCGGCGGCGACGGGGTTGCAGGGAGCGATGGCGTGCGCCGAGGGGGTGCAGGCGACCAAGGCGCTGAGAGTGCTGAGGGCGGCGGCGGCGTAGAGGCGAATCACGGGTTCCTCCGGGGGCGCTGGGGGTGAGGCACCGGCCATCCCAGCATCACGGGGATCATGGCGACAGAGCCTCGCCGTGTTCAACGCACGACGGGGTGCTTCGGTTTGTGGCGGTCGGCGCTTTCCTGCGAGATCGGTCGAATCAGCCGTGGTGGGCCGGCTCGACGAGGCGGCGCTTGACGGAGTCGAGGTCGGCGAGCGCGGCCTCGGCGTCGGGCGGAGGGGCCGGACAGTCGCGTAACCACTGGCGATAGTGAACGTTCGCCTCGGCGCGGAGGCCGAGCTCGTCGAGGACGCGCGCCAATTGGAGTCGGGCGACGTGATTGTCCGCCCTGAGCCGTATCGCGTGCGTCAGGGCCTCGCGAGCGTCCGTGAAGCGACCCTGGGCGGCGAAGGCCTGGCCGAGGGCGTGGTGGGCGCGGTCGTAGTTCGGGTCGAGGTCGAGGACGCGGCGAAAGCGCTTTACGGCGCCCTCGAGATCGCCCTCCTTGAGGTGGTGGCTGCCAAGGTTGTAGTGGGCTTTGACGTAAGTCGGGCTGTACCGAAGCGTCTCTTGGTACTCCGAGACGGCCTCGACGGATCGCCCAAGAAGGCTCAGGACGTGCGCGCGCATGAAGCGGGCCTTGAAGAAGCGCGGGTCGGAGCGTACGGCCGCGGCGAAAGCCGCTTCGGCAGCGGGGAGCTGCTCCCGCGCTTTGAGCGCGTGCCCGAGGTTGAACCAGGACTGAGAGTGGGTCGGGTCCACGGCGACCGCGAGGTGGTAGAGGTCGAGCGCTTCGGCGACGGCGCCCTGTTCGTAGAGGACGTTGGCGAGCGCAAAAGGCAGCTCGGCGCCGGTGAGGCCGAGCTGGCGGGCGCGCTCGTAACAACTGGCGGCGCGGGCGGGCTGTCGACGACGGGCGTGGATGTGTCCGAGTGACAGCCACGCGACCCCGAGGCGGGTGTCGCGCTCGAGTGCCCCCTCGAGATAAGCGGCGGCGAGCGCGTCATCACCGAGCTCGGCGTGAGCGCGACCGAGCACAGCACGCAGCCGTGCACTCTCGGGCGCGAGAGCGAGCGCGAGCCGTGCCACGACGCGCTGGAGCTGAGCGAGCAACCAGGTCACGGGTCGTCACAGAGGCGAAGGAAGCGCGTCACGGCCGGGACGGTAGCACGGCCTCGGCCCCGATTCACTTGCTGGTTCACGCGGGCCTTCGGCATGATGCGGCGGTGCCCGCCCTCCCCCGTTCCCTGTCACGCGTCGTGCTGCTCCTCGCCGTGGTCGCCTGTTCTCAGGGCGCCACGATCGGCGACGCGTGCACCACGTCGGCCGACTGTGACGGCGCCGTCTGCATCACGGCGTCGGGCGCCGGCCAAGGGACCTGTCGATCCAGCGACGAGGACAGCGACGGTGACGGTCTGACGAACGGGCTCGAATTGGCGCTCGGCTCGAACCCGGCGCTCTCGGATTCGGACGGTGACGGCGCCTCGGACGGACTCGAGCATGGGCCGCTCGGCGGCGCCCCTTCGGATCGCGACGGCGATGGCATCGCTGACCTGCTCGAGTCGCGGTCGGCCGACGTCGATCTGGACTGCCTCCCGGACGAAGAGGATGCCGACGAGGGCGGCGCGCCAACGCCACTGGCCCTGCAGCGCCGTTACTGCCCAGAGATCGGAGTCTGCTCGACGGCGGTATTGACGGTGACGTGTGAGGCGGGCGTCGCCCGTTGCCTCATCGCAGAGTCGCGGTACGAGGCGGTCGAGACGCGATGCGACGGCCTCGACAACGATTGCGATGGCCTCGCCGACGAGAGCACGCCGCTCGGTCCGGTCGGGGCGCCTTGCAGCGATGGCGCCGACGGGGCCCCGTGCGCCCGCGGGACCGTCGTCTGCGATGACGACGGCGGGGCGGTGTGCCACGGGACTGCCTCGTCCACGGATCCGACCTGCGACGGCGTCGACGATGACTGCGACGGGGAGACCGACGAAGACGTGGAGGGACTCGGCGACCTGTGTGCTGGCGTCGGCCTTTGCCGTGACGGCGTGCTGGAGTGTTTAGGCGGCGACCTCGTCTGCTCGACGTCGGCTGGGGGGTCGGCAGCCGAGGGGCTCCCTGAGCGATGCAACGCGCTCGACGATGACTGCGACGGCGAGACGGACGAAGACTTCTTCGGCGCGAACGAGCCCGGGGGCGGCTGCGGTCTCGGTGCGTGCGCCGGCGGGATCTGGACTTGCGGCCCCGGTGGTTCGGAAGCGGCTTGTAGCACGGAAGGGCTCGCCGCCACCGAGAGCTGCAATGGCGAGGACGATGATTGCGATGGAGAGACCGACGAAGGCGCCGAGCTCGACGTCGCAGATGCCGGTTGCCCTTCGGTCGGGGTGTGCGCGACGCCCGGGGTGGTCATCCCAAAGTGCGTCGGCGCATGGGTATGCGTCGCAGCGGCGGGAATGGGGCTCACCGAGTGGCAATCGGACGGCGAGACCGTGTGCGACGGGCTCGACAATGACTGCGACGGTCTTGTTGATGAGGCTTTCGGCTACGGCCAGGACAGTGGCATCGCGATCGGTGAGTCGTGCGGCCAGGGCGCGTGTGCGGGAGGGACGGTCACGTGTTCGGGCGACGGGCTCGCGGCGGAGTGCACGACGGCGTGGCTGGCGAGCGTAGAGCGGTGCAACGGCGAGGACGACGATTGCGACGGAACGACGGACGAGGGCTTCGGCGTCGGCGATTCATGTGACGGCGCAGGTGAATGTGGCGCCGGGGCGCGGGAGTGCGATCCCTCGACTCAGTTGGCACGGTGTTCGAGCGAGGTACCGGGGCCCGGCTACGTCGGCGGCGCCGAGCAATGTAACGGCCTCGACGATGACTGCGACGGCGCCACGGACGAACTGGCCGATGTGCTGGCGGGCGCGCCGGCCTGTACTGCGCCTGGGATCTGCGCGGACTTCGGGGAGGTCGTCGGATGCGAAGGCGGCGAGCTCCTGTGCGACCTGACGCAGGTCCCTGGACTCGAACAGCCCATCGAACAGACCTGCGACGCGCTCGACAACGACTGTGACGGGCTCGTGGACGAGCAACTCCCCAAGACTCTGATCGGCAGCGCGTCGTTGGCGCGGGGAACGCCTGCCCCGCGCCAGCGCTGGCCGATGGCCGTCCTCGACGACGGGAGTGGGCGGGCCGTCTTGCTCGGGAGCGCCCTCGGTGATGCGACCGAGGTCGACGTTTGGACTCTCGACGCGGAGCTTCAGTGGCTGGCCGTCGCCAACGTCGCGACGGACGGCTACGCGCCACGCGCTCGGGATGGCGCCGCAGTCGCCGCGCTCCCGGGCGTTGCCCGCGCGGCGATCTTCGGGGGGACGGTCGAGGGGGTGCCGTCGAAACGGATCGAGGTCGTCGACGTTGACAGTGGCTCTTGGAGTGCCGTGGAGGTCGATCCGACCCCCGCTCTCCGCCAGGGCCACGTCGCGCTCACCGACTCGAGCACGAACACCGTGTGGCTCATCGGCGGCGCCAGCCTCGGCGCCATGGACAGCGTCGCGGCGCTCGACATCTCGGGGACCCCGTCGTGGGTGCCCGCCAGCCTCTCGGGACCCGACTTCCTGGACGGCGTCGCGGGCGCCGTGCTCCCGGCCTCGGGGTCGAGCGGGCGCCGATTGGCGATCCACGGTGGACGGAACCCGGACGGGACCCTCTCGGCGCGACTGTGGCTACTTGACCTCGAGGCAGGAGGCTGGACGCCCTTCGATCTCCTTGGCCCCAGCCCGAGGCGCGGTCATGCGATCGCCGCCGTGGGAGCGGACCTGCTGCTCGTCGGTGGCGAGATCGCCGGCAGCGGTGGCGCGCCGAGCCTCGCGGGCGACCTCTGGCGACTCGACTCGACCACGCTCGCCTGGACGCCGGTCGCGGCGACGGTCGCGCCTCGAGTGGGACATACGCTGCTCGACGGCCCCGGCGAGACGGTCTGGCTTGTCGGCGGGGTTCAAGGCAACCCCAGCCTGGCGGTGCCTGGCCCCGCAGTCTTGACCCTCTCGGCGGCGGGAGGCGCGACGCCGGCAAGCCCGTGGACAGGGCCGGCGCCATTCGAACGGGGCGTGGTCGGCATCGACGCTCAGGGGCAGCGTCAGGTGGTGTCGCAAGGACTAGACATCGATCGCCTCCACGTTGAGACCCCGGACGGCTGGAAAGCGGTCGCGGTCCCGTCAAGCCGTCAGGGCGCGGCGTGGGCGTACGACAGCAGCGGGCGCTGGTACGCCCACGGCGGGGTGAGTGCTGGCAAGGCGACGCCGTCGGCAGAGCTCATCGCCTACGACGTCGAGGCGGGCTTCTGGAGCGCTCGCGGCGACATCGGGCCGGCGCTCGAAGGCCACCTCGCGGTCGCGACGTCGCCATCGTCCTTGGTCCTGGTCCACCCGGCGGGGGGCGTGCTCGGCATGACGCGCATCGACCTCGAGGGCGGCGGGGCGACCTTCGTTACACCCGGCCAGGATGCACCCGCGTCGGCGGTGCCAGCGGTCGCCGTGCGTGGACCGTCCGAATCGGACGACGAGGCCGACGTGATCGTGATCGGCGGCGTGCCGACGGCCGTGTCGAGCGGCAGCGCTGCGGGATGGGTGCCCATCGCGACACTCCCGCTCGAGACGCCGGTGCGACCATGGGCTGTGCTCGAGCCCTCTTCGGAGCGGTTGTTCGTCGCGCGCTCGGACGGCGGGGTGACGGAGGTCTGGCTCGAAGACGGGACCGTGGTGACGCGGCCCCCTCCGATCGCGGTCGGCCAGCCCTCGATTTGGCCCTTGCAAGGCGCGGCGGCGGCGTTCGACGCCGAGCGAGGGATCGGCTGGCTCATCGGTGGCGAGCTCGGTGGGCTCCCGACGAACGCCGGATGGCGGCTCGACTTCGGCTGCGCGAACGTCGACGCGACGTCGGCGCTTGACCCGCCTTCGGACCAGGAGTAGCCGGGCGCCATGGGACTGACCAACTTCCGCTCGCTCCGCTGGTCGCGCTTCGGACGCGTCATTGGCGGCCTCTTCTCCCTCCTCATGGTGGGGTCGCTGCTCCGACAGTTCTGGCCGACGTCGAACGGGCGCCTCGCCGCGGGAGCGACGCTGCCGGAGGCGACGCTCACCTACATCGCGGGCGGCGAAGGGACCCTGTCGCTGGCCGACCTTCGCGGCAAACCCGTGCTCGTGAACTTCTGGGCGACGTGGTGTGGCTACTGCGTCAAAGAGCTGCCCATGCTCTCGAAAGTGCAGGCGAAATACGGTGTCGACAAGGTGGCCGTCATCGCGGTCAACGACGACGGGATCGAGGCGACTCGAGCGTTCCTCTCGCAACGGCCGGCGCTGACCTTGCCTTTCCTCCACGACTCGGGAGGGAGCCTCGGGCGGCAGCTCAACATCCGCAACATCCCGTTCACCGTCTTCCTCGACCGCGAGGGCAAAGTCGCCGCCGACAAGACCGGCATCTTGTCGGAAGACGAGACCGTGAAGCGGCTCGACGAGCTGCTCGCCCGCTAACCCCCTCGTCGCCTCAGCGAACCGGCACCACGCGGACTCGCCGCGTCGCCGGGTCGATCGCCACGGCCGCACAGCCCGATAGCAGGTCTTCGAGCTCCTGCCCGAGCACTTCGCGTCGCCAGCCAGTGAGCACCGGGGTCCCATCCGGGCGCGTCGCGTTTACGCCGCTGATGGCGAGCTGCTTGAGCGCCGCCCGGGGCGCCACGACCTCCGGGGCGAGGTCGGCCTCACGCGCCCGCGTCTGCACGAAGGCTTGAAGCACGTTCACGGTCGGCTCGATGCCGATCTCCGCCGGATCCTGGCGCGGCAGCTCCGGCCACTCCGACTCCGGCAGCGCGAGCGCCGCGTGGACCGCTTTGACGATGCCGGGCGCGATACGGCCGAGCTCGTGGGGCGCGATCGCGCGGATCGTCCCGAGCTCCTTCTCGGAGCGCGGCGCGCGTTTGGCGGCGGCGAGCAAGACGTCGTCTTTCGCCACGAAGTTCGGCCGCACGTCGCGGTCTCGAGCTTCGAGCTCACGCCAAGCGACCAGCTCGCGGAGCACCGCCAGCTCCTTGCGGCCGAGCCCGCCAACCCGCCGAAAGTCTTGGTAGAGGGTGCGCTCATCGGGATCGAGGTGGTCTGCCACGAGGGTCGCCGCCGCGAACTCCTCTTGGGCCCACTCGAGCCGGCCGCGAGCGCGTAAGGCGGCCTCAAGCGCGACGTGGAGGTCCATGAGGTGAGTGACGTCACCGACGGCGTAGGCGACCTGCTCCGGGCTAAGCGGGCGCTTCAGCCAATCGGTGAAGGTCTCGGTCTTGTCGATCTTGCGTCCGAGCACCGAGTCGACCAGCGCCCCGTAGCCGGCCTGCAGCCCATAGCCGAGGAAGCTGGCGGCGATCTGCGTGTCGAAGGTGCGGAGGGGGAGGCGCCCCGTCTCCTTGGCGAGGATCTTCCAGTCCATGCTGCCGGCATGGACCACGATGGTCATGGCGGGATCGAGGAGCAGGTCGACGACGGGCGAGAGGTCGTCGAGCGCAAGCGGGTCGACGGCGCCGGCCGGCCCGCCGGGAGCACCGAGCTGCACGAGCCCGAGCCGAGGCCAGTACGACTTCTCCGCGACGAACTCGGTGTCGTAGCCGCAGAAGCCGGTGACGCGGATGGCG
The DNA here is from genome assembly GCA_018780435.1 of Myxococcales bacterium. Lineage (GTDB taxonomy): Bacteria > Myxococcota_A > UBA9042 > SXOO01. The sequence continues at coordinate 15,925 of JADMJS010000257.1, read as the reverse complement.
TTGCAGAGGTCTTCGAGCGGGCGCGGGGTGGTGATGAGCATGCGGCTCCCATGGGGGGTTTGGGTCACAGGGCAGACCGTCCTCGCCTTATGGCCTCGAAGTCGAGTCCGAAACGCGCGAGGTACTTTCGCAGGCGGTCGGCGTCGTTCGTGCTCGTGCGCTCCTGGCGCGACACGGCGAAGAGTCGGCGGCCCGCTTCCGACAGCGACGGGCTGCTCAGACAGACTCGCAAGACATCGATGAGCTGGACCTCGTCGAAGCGGTCGAGCGTGCGGCCCTCGAGGAGAGCGGTGATGCGGCGATCGTACTCCGGGCTGTCGGCCGCGAGGGGGCCGCTCGGGCTGGGCTTGACCCGTCGGCGCCACGACTCACGGAGCCGGCCGAGCTCGTGGTCGACCGTGGCTTCGTCGATGCGGCCGGAGGGGGCGAGCGTCGCCATGCGAGCGACGGCGGCCGTGAGATCGCGGAAGTTTCGGGGCCACGGCGCGGACTCCGCGAAGGCCATGAAGCGCGAGAGCGCCTCGCGGCTGATGGTGATGCGGCGCCCGGACTCGCGCGCGATGCGTTCGAGCTCGTAGTCGAGGTTTGGGGCGATGTCCTCGGCGCGTTCGGCGAGGCCGGGGAGCCGGAAGGTCCAGAGGTCGAGGCGGGCGAGGAGGTCTTCGCGGAAGCGGCCGTCCGCCACGTCGTCGCGGAGGTCGCGGTTCGTCCCGGTGATGAGCTGGAAGTCCGACTCGACCTCTTTGTCCGACCCGACCGGCAGGAAGCGCTTCTCCTCGATGGCGCGCAGCAGCATAGCTTGTTCGTCGAGGCCGAGCTCGCCGACTTCGTCGAGGAAGAGGAGGCCGCCGTCGGCTTCGCGCAGGAGCCCTTGGCGCGCTTCGACCGCGCCGGTGAAGGCGCCGCGCTTGTGACCGAAGAGCGCCGCCATGGCGCCGTCGCCGCGGAGCGTCGCGCAGTTGACCTCGACGAGTGGGCCCTTCACGAGGCGTCGGGCGCGTCGGAGCTCCCAGATGCGCCGCGCGAGTCGGCTCTTGCCGGCGCCGGTCGGGCCCGTGAGCAGCATGGGGGCCGTCGAGCGGAGCGCCACGAGCTCGATCTCGTCGATAAGCGCATTGAAAGACGCGCTACGTGTCGCGATCCCGCCCTTCAGCACGCTGGTCGCCTCCTGTCGTTCAGCTTCGAAGCGCCGCGCGAGCTGGTCGTAACGCGCGAGGCCGAGGTCGATGATGCCGTAGCGACCTTCGGGTTGGCTGGAGGGGCCGGTCTGGATGAGCCGGCCGGGGATGAGCCGCGACTCGACGAGGAGGAAGAGGCAGATCTGAGCGACGTGCGAGCCCGTCGTGATGTGGACGAGGTAGTCCTCGGCGTCGGGGTCGAAGGGGTAGTTGCGGGCGAAGTCGTAGAGCGCGGCGTAGACCGGCTCGAAGTCCCACGGGTTGTTCATGTCGACGACGTGTAGGCGCGTCGACGTCTCGGGCGAAATGAGAGCGACGTCGCTCTGAACGGTCGACGCGAGGCTCGTCCACTCCCGCCCGTGGAGGAGCTCGAAACGCGCGACCTCCAGGTCGGGGTGGCGGCAGAGGGAGACCGACGGACGCCACGCGCTCCAGCGGTCGACCTTTCGTGACCCGCGGTCGAGGGTCGTTCCGAGCAGGCCGATGACGACGACCGGCTTCGGCCCCTTCACGCCCGTCACCCCCACGGTCACGGGCGCTCGAAGACGACGAGGTAGTTCTCGTCCAAGAAGGGCGCCGGTGGGCCCTGGAGGCGCACGAAGCCCGCGGCTTCGATCTCCGAGATCACCGTCTCGCGATTGGCACGCACATGTCCCATCAGGAACTCGGACGTCTTCCCGGGGATGCGGTGGTAGTCGACGATGATGAGCCGCCCACCCGACCGAAGCGCCGACTGAAGGCTCGCGAGCATCGTCGTCGGCGTCTCGAAGTGGTGGTAGGTGTCGCAGACGAACGCGACGTCCACGCTCCCGGCCGGGATTTGTGCGCTGTCCGTGGTCCCGAGCCGCGTCTCGACGTTCGTGAGGCCCGCCGCCGCGGCCCGCTCCCGCACGAGCGCCAGAAACGTCTCCGCGATGTCGACGGCCACGACGCGCCCGGTGGGCCCCACCCGCTCCGAGAAGTACTTCACGAAGAGGCCGGTCCCCGTGCCGACGTCGGCGACGACCATGCCGGGCTCAAGGCCGATGGCGGCCACGATGGCCTCCCGAGCGCGGTAGACCTCGCGGCTCTCTCCTTCGAAGCGGTCGGTCCAGACCTTCACGTCGAGTGCGGCGTCGCGGAAGGGGGCGTTGATGGCGGGATCGGCGCCGGCGGGCACGGTCGGGGTCGTGGCACAGGCTGCCGCCATGGTGAAGAGGAGGTCTAAGAGCGTTGGTCGTCGCATGACGCGGGTCTATCAGAAGAAGCGAGGTCTCTGCATCACACAACGTGACCCTTGCGCGCCGCTGAGCCGACGAGTATGACGCGCCGCCCGCACGGAGGCAGGGCTACCCATGGGTCGAATCGGCATCTGGATGCTTGTACTTCTCCTTACGTTGGCGTGCGCGCCCAGTGGTCGACGCGGGCGGTCCGGTAGCGACGCCAACGCCAGCACCGACCTCGCGTCCTGCGGCACCGATTGCGACGCGGCGGTCGCCCCTGATGCGTCGGGTGACGTCACGCTCGACACGTCGAGCGACGTCTCGAGCGTCGAGGACGTCGGCCTGAGCGACGTGGCGAGCTGCGCCCCCGACTGCGTGGGCCGGTCCTGCGGACCCGACGGCTGCGGGGGCCTGTGCGGCAACTGCGGCGCCGGCACGGTCTGCGAAGACGGGACCTGTGTGCTCGGCTCCTGTGAGCCGAGCTGCGGCGGGAAAGAGTGCGGCGACGACGGCTGCGGCGGGTTCTGCGGGAGCTGCGGCGTCGGCAAGGTCTGTGACGCGGGCAAATGCCTCCTCAACTGCCCGTTCGGACAAGACATTTGCGGAACGGAGTGCGTCGATCTCCAGAGCGATGAGTCGCACTGCAACGTCTGCAACAACACGTGCACCGACCAGGGCGTGTTCGGCTTCACACCCAAGTGCGTCTCGGGCCAGTGCCAGGCGCCGTGCCAGCCGGGTGAGAAGGTGTGCAACGGCTACTGCACCAACACGGACACCGACATCTACAATTGCGGCTTCTGCAACCAAGGTTGCGCCACCTTCTCCGGCGCGACCACTCAGTGCATCAAAGGCGTGTGCCAGCAGCCGGTCTGCTACGAAGCGGGATACGAGCTGTGCGGCACGGGCTGCGTGAACCCCAGCACCGACGCCAAGAACTGCGGCTATTGTGGCCATGACTGCGTCACGCTGGAGTCGTCGCTCAGCGGCGCCCCACTCCTCGCGAAAGATCCGTACGACATCTCCAACGAGAAGACCTCTTGCTCCAACAAGGGCTGCGTGGCCCGGATCGGGATGCCCTACGCGACTTCCTGCTCCGATATCTGCGGCCAGTGGGGCCTGACGTGCATTCAGCCGTCCTACACGATCGGGGGCTGCTTCACTGCCGAACAGAGCTACTTCGACGCGAACGGCACCAATTACCTGAACTCGGCCCCCGAGAACGTCGGCTGCGCCCACTACAGCCCCGGCCTCGCCTCGCCCGGGATCATGCACGCGGCGACGTGCTCGGAGCCCTATCCGCAGAGCGTCTCGGCGTGGGACCCCTACAGCCAGAAGACCCGGACTTACAGCTTCAAGTACGCGTGGTGTTGGTGCACGGGAGGGTGAGGGAAAGAGAGCGCCAAGGGCGCCCTAGCTGGTGAGATAGTATTTCTATCCAACCAGATAGCGCCAGGGCACTCTGATCTCGTAACTCGTTGAAATCACATCCTGGCACGCCCAGTGCTCTCCGGTGGTTGCAAAGGCGACGCCCGACGGGCAGATGAGGACGTGATGAAGCACCACTACGAGGTCTACGAGGGTCAGAACGGTCGGCACATCAAGGCGTGGACGCGTGGCGTGCCCTTCGACGAGAAGGCGCGACGGCAAGTCCTGAACGTGACCAGCCTGCCCTTCGTCGCGGCACACGTTGCCGTGATGCCTGATGTTCACGTCGGGATCGGAGCGACGGTCGGGAGCGTCATCGCGACGGCCGGGGCCATCATCCCGGCGGCGGTCGGGGTCGACATCGGGTGCGGGATGGTCGCGGCGCGCCTGAACTTGCGCGCGAATGACCTCCCGGACTCGCTCGCCAAGGTGCGTTCGGCCATCGAGGCGGCGGTCCCGCACGGCCGTTCGGACCACGGGGGCCGCAACGACGACGGGGCGTGGCGCAAGGAGCCGCCGGCCGAGGTGATGGCGGGTTGGGCGCAGCTCGCGGAGCGTCACGCGGCCATCGTGAAGAAGCACCCGAAGTGCAACCACCCGCGTCCGCAGGGGCAGCTCGGGACGCTCGGGACGGGGAACCACTTCATCGAGCTCTGCCTCGACGAGCGTGACGACGTCTGGGTAATGCTCCACTCGGGGAGCCGCGGTCAGGGGAACGCCATTGGGAGCCGCTTCATCGCGCTCGCTCAGGAGGAGATGAAGCGCTTCTTCATCAACCTCCCGGACCGCGATCTCGCGTACCTCGCCGAGGGCTCGGAGCACTTCGCAGACTACATCGAGGCGGTAGGGTGGGCGCAGGACTACGCGCGCATCAACCGGGCGGTCATGCTCGCGCGGACGATCGAGGCTGTGAACACGGCGCTCGGTCGCAATGCGGGCCAGCCCATCGTGGCGACGGAGGAGGCGGTGAACTGCCACCACAACTACGTCGCTCGCGAGAACCACTTCGGGAAGGACCTGCTCGTGACCCGAAAGGGCGCCGTGCGGGCCGGGACGGGGGAGCTCGGGATCATCCCGGGGTCGATGGGCGCGCGTTCGTTCATCGTACGCGGGAAGGGGAACCCGGACAGCTACTGTTCGTGTTCGCACGGGGCGGGGCGCGTGCTCTCGCGGACCGAGGCCAAGAAGCGCTACACGACGGCCGACCAAGTGGCGGCGACGGCCGGGATCGAGTGCCGCAAGGACGAGGGCGTCATCGACGAGATCCCGATGGCGTACAAGGACATCGATGCCGTGATGGCGGCGCAATCGGACCTCGTCGAGATCGTCCACACGCTCCGTCAGGTCGTGTGCGTGAAGGGGTGACGACATGGACACGCTGCTACACATCGACGGATCCCAAGGCGAAGGCGGCGGCCAGATGCTGCGGACGGCGCTCGGGCTGGCCGTAGCGACCGGGCGCCCCTTCGAGATGACCCGAATCCGAGCGGGCCGCGACCGGCCGGGCCTCCTGCGGCAGCACCTCGCAGCGGTGCGGCTTCTGTCGGCGCTCGGCGACGCCGAGGTCTCGGGCGGAGAGCTCGGCTCGACCGCGCTTCGCTTCACACCGCGGGCGCGCCCGGCCGGCGACTACAGCGTCGCGATCGGCTCTGCCGGCAGCGCCCTCCTGGTCTTCCAGGCGGCGCTGCCGGCGCTGCTCCGGGCCAGGGGTCCCTTCCGTGTGGTCATCGACGGCGGCACGCACAACAGCGGCGCGCCGCCCTTCGAGCACACGGCCCTGGTGCTCGTCCCGGCGCTGCGGCATCTCGGCGCGTCGATCTCGGTGACGCTCGAGCGGCACGGCTTCTACCCGGCGGGCGGCGGGCGCATCGTCATCGAAGGGGCCCCCGCGGCACTCGGGCCGCTCGAGCTCCTCGACCGGGGCCCTCTTCAGCGCCTTGAGGGGCAGGCGCTCGTGTCGGGTCTCTCGACGAAGATCGGAAAACGCGAACTCGGCGTCGTCCGAGAGGTCCTTCTCGGGCATTTCCCTGACGGGGCGAACCTGCGCGAGCTGCTCCAGGTCGTCGAGGTCCCAAAGCCGGTCGGACCCGGCAACGCGCTGTCGGTCATCGCCCGCTGCGAGCACGTCACGGAGGTCTTCACCAGCTTCGGAGAACGTGGCGTCGCGGCCGAGACCGTCGCGTCGGAAGCCGCCGACACGGCGCGGACGTGGCTCGACTCGGGCACCCCTGTCGCGGCACACACGGCCGACCAGCTCCTCGTGCCCATGGCGGTCGCCGGGGGCGGCGTGTTCCAAACGACGCCGCTCTCGCTGCACACACGCACGAATATGGACGTCATCGCGCGATTCGGAGGCGTGCGTTTCGACGTGCAGTCGGAGGCGGGTGGCTTTGGGTGGCGGGTGACAGTGCGATGTCAGGGCTCTTCGGAGTCGCGCGAGACCGACTGAACCACCCATTGTCGGCCTAGGCGTTGGCCTCGCCGGCTCAGGGCGCCGGGTAGTAGACCTCGATGCGGGTGATCGGGAACCCCGAGATCCCGGTCAGCCAGCTCTGGCAGTCCGTGCATGGCAGGCCGGCCGTCGAATACGTGCCGCCGATTTGGCTCGTCGCACTGTCGAGACCCGAGGAGACGACGAGGTCCTTCTGGCCGTACTTCGGGCCTGCCATGTCGGTCTTCAGGTACCACTTCCAGAAAGAGGCGTAATCGAAGCCGAGATCGCTCCGTAGGGGCAGGCGCGTCCCGCGATCGAGGGAGAACAGGTATGCGTCTGGGTCCTCGACGTAGTAGGTCCAGTAGGGGTCGGTGCTGTAGCCCCACGCGAGCTTCTGGTAGGCGCCGAAGTGCGCGGGACCGCCGGTGGCCGATGTCGGGGACGAGAACAGGACATAGCTCGGGGCGCGCTGGTTGCAGGCTTGGAATAGGGCATAGGCGGAACCGCCGGCCGCGGAGGCGTAGCACGGCACCCAGCGCGCCGTCGAAGGCCGTCCTGCCCAGGCATTGAGCTGGCGCTGCTCTTCGATTGAGAGCATGACCGTGCCCTCGAATAGCTGAACACACTCGCCTGACACACATTGTTCCGTGTCGTCGCACTGAATCGGCGCGCCGCCGCACAGGCCTTCCCCACACACATCCACTTGAGTACACGGGTCGCCGTCATCACACGCCCCGGATGCGGGTGCATGCGTGCAGCTCGCCTGGGCGCCGGTGCAGCTATCGAGCGTACAGGCATTTCCGTCGTCGCACGCCGGGGTCGGGATGAGAACCTGGTTCAGCTGGCCCTCGGAGAAGTAGACGAAGCGGCCCTGCCCGGCCGGTTCGAGCTCGAAATAGCTGAGGCTCCCCTGGCGCAGTGGTCCGTGTTCGGGGTCGGGAGCGTCGGGGCCGATGATACCGTGGACGTGCTCGACGCGGCTCTCGAGCTCAAGCTCGTGAAGAGTCCCACTGTAGAGCCACGTTAGCGTACCCCGGGCCGTGTAGCGCGGTCTCCAGATGGACGGAGCGTAGCCCGCCCTCTCCGCATTCACACCGTCGAAGCGCCACAAGAGTCCGGTCGAGTCCTGAACGATCCAGGTCCCGTCCGGGGCATCCGACCAGGTCTGGACCTTCGGCTCCCCCGACACGGCGCCGGTCTTCAGCGTGCCGAGCAGCTCGATCGCGCCGCCGGTCGTCACGAGGTATGCAGTGACACTGAAGGAGCCGCTGGTCCCGGACAAGTAGATCCAAGATCCGTCCGCCTGGACCGAGAGTCGTGCATTCCGGTCGAGGCGCGCCGTGCCGGGTACGCCAACGACCGTCATGGACCCATTCGCTATACGCGGCGCCCAGCTCCCGTCCGCCAGCGGCGCGTAGGCCGCGTCTTCGGTCAACATCGCGGCTACGCCTTCCTTGCCGCAGAACATCGATTTGACCTGTGACGTAACTCCAGTGAGGGGCAGGGTCGTCGTGGTCCCGTCGCGCTCCGTTCGGCGGAGGAGTGAGTTCAGCCCGTACCAGCGGTACGTGTAGGCATCGCCGTTCTCCGAAGCACAGAGAAGGTCGACCTCGTTGAAACGAGCGCTCCAGCCCGCGCCGTCCTTCTCCGTCTGGTTGTAGGCGCGGGCCCCTCCGGCGAGGTGGAGATGCAAGGCCACCTCACTCTGGCAGGTGGCGTCCCAGCAACCCCGACCCGCGGTGCAGGCGTCGCCACACGACTCTTGGCGATTCTCGTAAACGCAAACGCCCGACCAGGGGTCGCAGGCGTCGTCGCTGCACGTGGAACCGTCGTCACAGACCTTCGGGGTGCCCGTGCACCGAGCGTCCGCAGTGCAGGCATCGCCGGTGGTGCAAGCATCGCCGTCGGAACAAGTCGCTCCAGGGGCTGCGGGCGCGTGGGTGCATTGGCCGCTGGCCGCGTCGCAGGCGTCGACCGTGCAGGGGCTGGCGTCGTCGCAGCGCTGGACGTCGGGGGGAACCCACTCCACCGAGTTTCCATGAGACATGTAGAGCGCCCCGTCACCGGTGAATGCCAGATCGAGGATCTCGGGCCACGGATCAGAGGGCACCCACTGAGCGAGCTCGCCCTCGACCCTCCAGCGCCGAGTGTCGTCCACAATGACTAGGTTCCCCGCTGGGTCGACCGCGATCCGCCGCGGCTTTTCGAGCTTCATGGCCGCTCGGGTGGTGGGGCTGGTGGTCACGGTGCCGAGCCCCGCGACCGTCGAGACCTCGCCGTCGCGGATGGCGCCGACGCGCTTGTTGCCATCCACGAAGTACACCGTGCCATCGAGACCAACCGCAAGATCGGTTGGGGCCGAGAGGCGACTACCACTCGCTGGCCCATCGACGAAACCGCTGATGCCGTCGCCAGCGGCGGCCCGTAGGGTCCCGGACGTGTCGATTGCCCAGATTCGGTGCGCGCCGGGCTCGAGGAAGTAGAGGCCGTCGTCGAGCGCCCACGCGATGTTGCCCAGAGTCCCGAAGACGTGATCTGAGCACGTGGTGCCGCTCGTGCCGCTCGCCGCGCCGCAGATCGACTGCTGGTAGCCTCCAAGCCACCGAAGCACCTGGTTGCCGCTGGTGAACGCCAACGCCCCCGACGGATGGGGTGCGAGCCCGCCGACCGCGCCTGGCTCGGCGTACTCAAGCGGGCCATTGCGGCGCCCCCCCTTCGCCAAGGTCGTCACCCATCCGTCCCGCGTGACCCGTCGGATGGCCCCGTGCAGGGCGTCCGAGACGAGGAGCGCGCCGTCCTGGGCGACCGCGATGGCCGGAATTCCCGGCAATGTGGCGTACGTGTCGCCGAAGCGTGCGTTGGTCCCTTGACCGTCCTTGAAGCCGCCCGTGTGTGAAATTCCGGCGACGATATCGAGGGTCGCTGCCATGGGCACGCAGCCCCCGCCCGAGCATTCGAGGCGTAGGTTGCAGGCGTCGCCATCGTCGCAGTGCTCGAAGTTCGGTGCGCTCCGACAGGTCCCGAGCCACGAGTCGCAGCCGTCGTCGGTGCACAGCTTGCCGTCGTCGCAGCCGAATGGGACGCCCGCGCACTCGCCGCCGACGCAGCGGTCGCCGGTCGTGCAGGCCTCGCCGTCGTCGCAGGCACCGTTCTCACCGACCGGGACGTGGCCACAGCCGCCCGACTCGCAGGTGTCAACGGTGCACGGATCATCGTCGTCGCAGCCGAGATTCACGAACGTCAGCGATCGGATGACGTCTGGGAACGAATGCGACACGTAGATGCGCCCATCGGGGAGGGCCAGGATCCGGCTCGGCCCAGTAGGGACGCCTGCTTGGTCATAGACACCGTCGACGCCTGTCGCCCCGCCGCCGACGACGACGTACGCGGGCTTCCCGGGCGGCGCGAGAGCGAAACTGCCGTTCTGAAAGTAGAGAATCGAGTCGTCGGACAGGATCGCGAGCGAGGAGTAGGTCCACGAGTTCATCTCGGCGAGCCGCGTCACCTCACCCGCAAGGTTCCGACGGAACAGACCGGCCTTCGAGTCGCTCTCGCCCTGAAAGACGAACTCGCCGCGAGACGTCCACCCGAAGTCGGCCAACTTGTTCATCCCGAGAACGTAGGCCGAGGGGTGGTCGGTGCGGATCGTGCTCGTCGTTGCAGAGACCACGAACAGCGAACCGGACGCATCCAACGCGCGAATGGAGCTCTGGTTCCCAATCCAGAGGTTTCCGTCGGGAGCAAAGTGGATGTGACGGGGCGAAGGGAGGACCGTGCTCGAGCCGCCTGCGACCGTAGTGACCATCCCGGCATAGAGGCGCCTGACGCGATGATTGCCGCTGTCTGCGATGTAGATCGCGCCGTCGGGCGCAAGCTCCAACCCATACGGATCGTTGAACTGCGCGGTTCCGGCGGGACCATCCTGGAAGCCGGCAATGCCCGTGCCGGCGAGGGTCGTCACCCCTACACCAACTTGCCAACGGCGAATCCGGTGGGAGCCTTCCGCAATGACGATGGCGCCGTCGGCGACCTTCACCATGCCTCTCGGACGGTCGAGGCGGACGGTCGCCTCGGGTCCATCCTGATAGCCCGCCGTACTCCCGAGCACGGTGGCGACGCTGACGAGCGGCGGCGACGTGCACTCGCCGGCAAGGCATGTGTCGGCCGTGGTGCAAGGGCTGCCGTCGTCGCACCGCGTCCCATTGGGAGCCGGCCCATGGCTGCATCCAGCCGGCGAGCAAGTGTCGGTGGTGCAGGGGTCGCCGTCGTCGCAGTTGCGGCTCGTGGCGATGCACTGGCCTGTGGCGGGATTGCAGTCCTTCATCGCGCACTTGACGCCTCCGCCGCACCCCACGGTGTTCCAGCCCGAGCCGTCGAACTTGCATTGGCTCTGCCATCCAGCGCGACACTCCTTCGCTCCGACCGTACAGACCGTCGGTGCGCACGCGCCGTCCGAGCACACGAGTCCGGAAGCGGCGCAGTCGGTCACCGGGGCGCCGGCCTGCCCTGTGGCGTCGCACTCGGAGACGACCTTGCCCGCGCAATAGAGCGTGCCCGGCACGCACACCGCGGCGACACAGCCAGTGCCGAGACAGAGTTGCCCAGCCGCGCACAAGGTCGGCCACCACTGGGTACCATTGTCGGAGCAGGTGTAGGCGACTCCGTTCTCGCACTTCTTCACTCCGGGCTCACACAATCGGGCGACACAGGCTCCATTGCTGCACACGGTGCCCGCGCCGCATGTCTCGGTCGGCTCGTATGCAGAGCCGGTCTGATTGCAGGTATGGACGGTGTCCCCCTGGCAGATTCCGGCGCCGGCCGTGCAGAACGGGAACGGGCAGGCCCCGTCCAGGCACACCCCTGCGCACTTGGTGTCGACGAAGCCGGTACCGTCCGGCTTGCAGCGACGCGCCGTCTTTGCGTCGAAGCATCCCTCGTCGGCGGCCGAGCAGGAGGCTGGAACGCATGCGCCTGCAGAGCAGGCCTGCCCGCTCGCGCCGCAATCCTGGACGAGTTCGAAGGCGAAGCCGTCCGCCGAGCAGAGCACCGCGTGGCGTGCGATGCAGTAGGGTGCGGCGGGCTCACAGAGCAACCATAGGCACTGGCCGCCGTGGCAGCGCTGTCCACCCGCGCAGGGCATCACGGTGTACCCGAGCGCGTCGGCATCGCAGACTTGGAGCCCACCGTCCACACAACTGGTCGCGCCAGGCATGCAGACCGGCGACACGCACTCCCCGTCATTGCACAGCTTCCCTCCGACGTCGCAGCTCTCGACGAACGACTCGGACAAGCCGAGCGGGTCGCATTCCCAAACGTCGTCGCCCATGCACCGGAGGGTCGTCGCCTCGCAGATTTGTGGCCTGCAGGCCCCGTCGGCGCAGCGCTCGTTGTCCGCACACAGGGACTCGTCCCAGGCGAGCGAGTCCTGCCGACACACCCGCTCGACTCCTTCGGAGACGCACTCGTGAGTGCCGGCCGCGCAAACTTTCGGCACACACTCTCCACCGCTACACGCCTGTCCGGCCGTGTCGCAATCTCCCGTGGGCTCGGCGACGAGGCCAAGGGCGTCGCAGCGCCATCGGATCGCTCCCACGCACCACGTCGCGTCAGCGTCACAGACGAGCGCGGAACACACGCCATCTTCGCACCGCTCGTCGCTCGGGCACGGCTCGGTCGTCCAGCCGAGTCCGTCCGCCGCACAGACCCGCACCGCCTCCGGCGTCTCGCAGTCGCGGGCCCCCGGGGTACAGACCGGCGCGACACAAGCGCCGGCGCTGCACACCGACTCGGGCGCGACGCAGGTCTCGACGTGGCTCCACGCGACGCCGGGTGCGACGCAAACCTGCACCGCTGTATCTTCGCACTGTCGAGCACCTGGGTCACAAATACGCGGCCGACACTCGTCGTCGTGGCAGACGCCCTGGGGGCCACAGGGCGTGCCAACGCCCCAGATCCCCTGCGCACCGCAAATCTGCTCGGTGTCGGCGTCAAGACAGCGGCGCGCGCCCACCGGGCACTCGACCGCCACGCAGGCGCCCCCGGCGCAGAACCCGCCGGCACAGGCGAGGCCGTCGGCCGCGGAATCCGGCGTGTTGCCACAGACCGTCTTCCCCAGAGCGCAGACCGGTGCCGCGAGCCGGCACTCCACGGCCGCGCAGTTCACGGCGGCAGGCGCTGCCGTGGGATCCGCGACGTACACGCAACCCTCGTTCGAGCACGTGTCCGCGGTACACGGCTCGCCGTCATCGCAGTCGACGGGGACGGACGCGCACACCCCGCTGGCACTGTCGCACTCGTCCACCGTACAGGGATCATCGTCGTCGCACGACGGACCGCCTGGGCAGCCGCACGATGGCGTGCCAGCCTGGCACGAGCCCCCGTTGCACGCGTCGCCGATCGTACACGGATCGCCGTCCGTGCATGCGCCCTCCGCAGGGCTGGACGAGCAGCCGGACCCCGCGAGGCAGTCGTCCACAGTACAGGGGTTACCGTCGTCGCACTGGACCGGGACTCCGGCGCATCCGCCCGGTCCGCACGAGTCGCCGGCCGTGCAGGCGTCCCCGTCGCTGCACGTCGGGCAGGTACCGCCGCATCCGTCGCTACACTGGAGGCCGTTGCACGCTGGGACACAGCGGCAATCTGCGCAGGTCGAGCCAACACAGTCGAAGCGCGTGCCGTCGGGCGCGGCGCCCGCCCAGTCGCAACAGTCCCCGACGGCTCGGCACGATGACGCACAGGAACAACCGCCCGGGGCGCGCTCGCCACAACCCAAGTCGCACCAGTGCGTGTCCCGAGGACAGCCCGGAGGACAAGGCTCGTCACGCGAGCACGGGGCCTCGGGACAAGTTGCAACGTCCCCTGGGGTGTCGTCGGTCGGTACGTCGTCGGCCGCGTCCTCTGCCGGGTCGGCCGCGTCAGGGCCGCCTGGCGTGTCGGGGCCACCCGAATCGTGGGACGGGCCCGGATCGGGCTCCGTCCTGGAGTCGGGTTCCGCCTGGTCCTTCGTAGGCGTAGTGCACCCGCCGATGAGCGCAACCGCGACAGCAAGCCGGATGATTTCGTTTCGGACCGATTTGGTTACCATCCATCGATAGTTACGAGAATTCAGCTGGAACACAAGCGCCGACTCACGCCAGAAGGCGCGTCGCCGCAACCGGGGGTCTCCCGGCGAACCGTTTTTCGACAGTTCGAGCCAAATGATGCGCTCACGACCGAGGAAAACAGCGCTTCATGGATCTCGGGGGTGGCTTCTCCTACGACGTTCAGTTCGCCGATGAACCCGAGACCTCGCTGCCCGTCACCCCCGTCCTGAACTTCACCGTCGGCTACGCCTGGTAGCGAGTCATTGCGCTGGGGCGGGCGATCCCGTCTACTGGCTCGATGTCGCTCCTCAGCACCCTGCCCTGGGAACTCGCCCCCGACCTCCCGTGGCGCTTCTTCACTCCCCCGTCCGAGAAGTGGGCGACTCAGCCGTCGTTCGTGGTCGGCGAGTACCTCTTCATCGTGCTCGCCGCGCTCTGCCTCTGGCACGCGCGACGGCAAGCGGATGACGGGACGAGCGCCCGCGCACGCCACACGATCGCGTGGTTCGCGGCGCTCCTCGCGGGCACGGCCAACGACGTCATCTTCATGGCGCTGCCGTTGGTCGACAACTTCTGGCAGGCGCAAGCGACGATCATGCTGACGCCGCGCCTGCCACTCTATATCCCCTGCGTCTACGTCTGCTTCATGTACATCCCGACGGTCGCCGCGTGGCGCGTCGGGGGGCTCTCGCGGGTCGGGCGCGCGGCCTTCACCGGCCTCCTCGGGTCGCTCTTCTACGCCCCCTACGACATCGTGGGCGCGAAGTTCCTGTGGTGGACCTGGCACGACAGCGACAAGCCCATCGCGGCGCGGCTCCTGGGAGCGCCGATGAGCAGCACGCTCTGGGTGCTCACATTCGTCGCGGCGTTCGCGTGGCTGCTCGGGCGCGGCCTCGAGCCGGTCCGCGCGGGCGGACCCGTGACGGCTGGGCGTGCCGCGAAAGCGCTCGGGTTGGTCGCCGGGCTGAGCACCTTGCTCATGATGGTACAGATGACGGCGCTACAGCAGCTCGACGGCGGCTCCCCCGGACCGATCGCGCTCAGCGTGGGCGTCACGCTCTTCGCCGCTCTGGCGTTGGTCTTTTTTCTGAAGCGAAACAAGGACCTGCCGGGCGACGGCGCCAGCGTCGACCGCCTGCTCGCGTCCGGCATCGCGCTCTACTTCGCCGTCCTGGCGCTGATCATGGCCAACTTCGTGCCGGAGACCCACCAGAGCGCCAGCCTCCACCAGACCTATGGCCCGTGCGGCGTCGAGCAGAAGGACATCACCGGCCTCACGCGCTTCAAGTACGTCTGCGCCGAACAGATGGACGAGGACTACGACTTCGCTTGCGTCGACGGCCCCCCGCCCTCGGAGACCCAGTGGTACACGGTCTGCGGGAAGGCCCACACGAACCAGGCGCTGTGGCTGGGCGGGGTCCTTGGGCTCGGACTCGTCGGCGCGTTCGCCTTCGTCGGGCTCCTGAGGCCGCCACGGGAGGAGGCCGAATGAGGATCGCGCTTCGGCTACTCGCGGGGATCGCGTCCCTCGCGTGCGCTCAGGGCCAATCGGCTGTAGCGAACGTCGCTCGTTCTGCTCACTTCCGATACGACGAGAGCGCCGGGACCTGCCGCGACGGCGCGGGGAACACCGGCTACGACGAAACGACCCTTTCCGCGCTCATCCCATCCCACGACGGGGAATGCGTCAGCTTCACGAAGAGCGCACTGACGAGCCTGAACGACCTCGGCGACTTCGTCTCGTTCGAGGGCTGGAACCTCCGCGGCGCCGACCTCGGGAGCGCGACGCTGATGTACACACGCTTGCTCGACGCCGACCTCTCCGGCGCCGACCTCGGCGAGCTGCGCCACTTCTATTACTGCCTCCGCGGACGCGTCGATCGCTACACGCAACTCCCGGCGGAGCTCACCGCGACCGGCGACGCCATCGACGCGGGCGACTCCTGCCCGTGACCGGGAAGGCAGCGATACACCCAGGCGTTGTCGGGCTTACGAAGTGAGGTCGCCCATGATGATTCGAGCTGCTGCCATCACTGCCGCGTTTGCGGCGCTCTGGGCCTTCCCCGCGGCCGCTGCCGAGACGCCCCTGGCGGCGCTCGAATGCGATCCGGTGAACGAGTGGGTGGCCGCGGGAGCCGCTCCGACGGTTCGAACCCTCGCCAATCACCACGGCTGGTCTGCGTTCGAAGCTGTCCGCGGAAAGGACCGACGATACGTCCTGTCGCACCCGCCGGATGACGGCGAGTCGACGCTCCCGCCTTGGGGAAACTTGGACGCGCCCGCGGAAGGAGCCTGCTACCTGTTCCGAGAGACGGTACGGACCAAAGTCCCGAAGGCCGGCAGCTTCGGCCCCAAAGGTGGGACGCACTCGGCCAGGGTCTTCGTGGACGAGAGCTGTAGCGACGAGAGCTGCGCCTACCTGATGGTGGGACTCGACGCGTCGGGCACGGCGACCAGCACGGTCGTCCTCACGACCCGTGTCGTGAACGTCGAGCGCATCTCCGTCTTCGACGGCCACGACAGCCTCCTGGTGACGGCCGAGACGGATGCGGGCGCCGGCTATCGGCACGTGCTGAAGGCCATCGTCCACGACTCGGGCGCGGG
>JADMJS010000765.1 GCA_018780435.1 Myxococcales bacterium | reverse complement strand
CGAGGTTGAGCTCGACGGCCTCGTGGAAGCTGTACGTGAGGTCGAAGTGCGGCACACGGATCTCGAAGCAGCGGTTCTCGACGTGGATCGCACCGTCGAGCAGGTTCAAGTCGCCGCAGAGCTTGATGTGGTTGTCCGCGCAGGTCAGGACACCCGGCTGGCCGATGCGATCGCCGTCGCCGACGCAGAGGTCGAAGGAGCCGTTCACCTCGAAGAGCTTCGGACCGCCCTCGAGCGAGAAGAACTCGGCGTGGGCCGTGTGGGGCGTGCCGTCGGGCGTGCCCGTCAAGAGGCGCAGAAACTGCCCCGAGTCGCGGGTCGGGTACTTGGTCGCTTCACCGATGCAGACGTCGGCCGTGACCTTGGAGTCGATCTCGAGCAAGGTCGCCGGGAGGCCGTCCGGGAGCGCCAGATTGATCTCGGAGTAACCGGCCGCACACACCCGGAAGGGCGCGAAACGGCCCATGATATCGGCGTTCACGCTCGCGAGTGACGGTAACCGGAAGTCCCCGATCTCCACCTTCCCGAGCTCGAGCGCGCTGCGCGCCCGGAAGCCGCAGCTGTTGAGCAGCGCCGAGCCGCTGAAGGTCTGGTCCAAGACCTCGATGTCGCCGTCGATGAAAGTCCCAAAGCTCGGGACGTCGCCGTCCTTCGGGCAGAGGTCCGAGGCGGCCAAGACCCAGTCGGCCGTCGCGTCGCCGAGGCCCGGCTTCTGCGTGGCGGCGTTGCCACAGATCCGGATGAACTCCGTGGGGTTACCGGCCGCATCGAAGGCGAGCGGCAGGGGCAGCTCGAGCTGGAGGCCGGTCGCCAGGGCGAGGCGGTAGTCGGCCGCGCTCTGGCAGGTCTGGCCGGGTGGGCAGGAGAGATCGTAGCTCGCGAAGGCGAGGTCCCGTCGGGGCTCGAAGAGCGTCTCCAAACTCGCACGCGCGCCGGCGGTGAGCGTCGGCAAGGGCTTCGCGAGGAGGTTCACGCGGGCGTAGAAGCCGTCGTCGATGCCGTCGTCGACGCCGTTCGGGCCGTAACCCGAGAGGGTGAGCCGGCCGAGGCAGGGGCCGAGCGTGCAGAAGCCGTCATCGCGACAGTAGGTCAGCTCGTCGATGCCGAAGAGCGGATCGCTGCAGTCCGCGTGGGTCGTGCACGCCGTGGTGCTCGCCTGACAGAGCCCGAAGCTCAGGTAATCAAAGGGCTTCACGTAGAGCGAGCCCTGCGCGGACTTCATCCCGTTGAACGCGACGTCGACGCGCGCGCCGCCGTTGCTGAGCGCGTCGGGCGCCGGTAGCCAGTCGGGGAACGTGAAGGCCGCACCCGCCCGGACCCAGAGGCCGCCTTCGGACAGGATGGCGCCGCTGAAGGGCACGTTGAAGCGGAAGAAGAGGTCGTCGGCGTGGGTGCCCCCGGGGTCGTCGATGGCCGTCGTCCACTTGGCGCCGCCGACGTAGCGGCCGTGGAGCTTCAGGGGGCTCTCGACGTCGTAGTCTTTACACGGCGCGCCGATGAGGCCGCAGGTGCCCGCCGACGGGCCGGTCGGGGTCGTGGCGCAGTCGATGCTGGCGGGATCGCCGTGGTAGCGGGTGTTCCAGGCGCGGCCGAGGGCGGACTTGTAG
>JADMJS010000029.1 GCA_018780435.1 Myxococcales bacterium | reverse complement strand
GTCGACGACGATCACCGCCACAACGAAAACGGCAAAGTGCTCATGCCGCTCCCGCTCGTTCGAATCGCACGGGGCCAAGGTGGTCGCGACGACCATCGAGTTGCTCTTGTCCGAGCAACAGCGAGCTCGCCACGGCGTTTCGCGCCATGCAGCTCGAGATCGACGCCGTTTGCCGTGGCCGCGGTCGAGATCAAGCCGTAGCTCGAGCGCCTGCTCATCGAGGTCGACGTACTCGTCGATGCGGAGCTCGGTTGACGCGGCGCCGATCGGACGACGACGACGACGAAGCAGGCGAGCGCGAGCGTCGTTTGCGTGCCGTAGCGTCGGCTGCCAGTGCTCGCCTTCTTCAAATCAATCGCTCTTACACCTGAATCGCATTCAATATCGCCGCCGATCCGACGCCGCTGACGCGGAATCGGTCAATCGTGAACTTTGACTCGTGTTGCCGCGCGCGCGAATGTCGGATGAAGTTGCTGTCAATTTGACGAAAGAAGATGGCGGCGTTGAGCAGATCCGCGTGCCGATCAGCGCGACTTATCAATTTGTCTGTTTTTTCGTTAATTTCGTCGTCGGCTCACGCGTCGCCTTCTTTCCGCAGCTGGGCCGTCAACAACTCGTCGATGTGTCCGATGACATCGCGCAGCTGACGTGCGTGACAATGTTGACGGTTGGTTCGCGTTCGGCATTGGTCTCTTGATTGACGCCAATGCGGCAGCTGAACAACAACGCCTTCGTCGAGATCCCTTCGGGCGTGCTGATCATGACGCAACTGACTTTGTTCATGGTACGTCGCTGCTGCCGGTTCGCTCGTCGCTGACGCGTTGCTGTGAAGCTGAGCCACAACCGCTTGGAGACGCTTCCACGAGAGATTGGTCGCTTGAGAGCGCTGAGATTTCTTTGGGTGAGCCACCACGTTCTGCGTCTCGCCATTGATGACCTTTTCGCCAGCTCGAGTACAACAGACTCACCGCGCTGCCGCGTGAGATTGGCCAGCTGGTCGCCCTCAAGGAGCTCCACGTGAGCTGCCGAGGTTGTTGTCGCTTGTCTCACCCATGCTCGCGCAGTTGTACCGCAACGCATTGACGTCGCTTCCGGCCGAGCTGGGCCAGCTGAGCTCTCTGAAAATGCTCGATGTGCGACGCCGTCGTCGAGCGACTTGCCAAGACTGACGCGCCTGCAGTTGTCGGAGAACCGCCTCGACTGGCTGCCGTTGGATCTAGATCGCTTGCCAGCGACGACCATGATCTTTGTAAGCTGCCACTACGACTCGTTCAATCTCACGCCCTCGCAGGTCAACGGCAACCCCCTCCCTTTCGATGTCGGCCGCGCTTACGACGCACGCAACAAGCTGCCCGAGATCTTTGCCGCCACGATTTGGCCCACAGTCGCCAGCATCCGCGAGCGCGCCATCATCATCCTCACCGCTCTCCAGCCGCTCTTCATCCCGGCCCTCCTGCTCGTCGACATCCTCGACGAGGCGTTCCCCAACTCGATCCGCATGCACGCCAAGTGGGAGCTCGTGACGGCCGTCAAGCACTTTCACCAACGCCGTGGCATTGAACGCTGACCACCACCGCCCCGCCCCTCACTTGCTCCGACTCGATCGA
>JADMJS010000490.1 GCA_018780435.1 Myxococcales bacterium | reverse complement strand
TGTCCGACAAGAACCACAAGCTCGATCCGTCCGTGAAGAACGGCGTCATCTTCGCGCAGACCTACGACTGGAACGTGCAGGACCGCGTCACGAGTCAGGCCGACGACGCTTATCAGCTCAACACGCTGCTCTCCTGGCGCGTCGAGAAGGCGGACTGGGGCGGCGTCCCGTGGCGTGACTTTCAGCTCGGCCTGACTTTCGTGCAGAAGTATCACGACGCCTTCGACACCCAGGTCTTCGCGCTGCCCTTGCGCTTCGAGTCGAAGGTGGGCCCTGCCGAGTTCCGGATCCTCTTCAGCCCGATCTTCGGCGAGTCGCGCGAGGTCGCCGAGGGCATCGCCGTGCTGTCGGGCCGAAAGCCCGTGACGCAGGACTTCAAGCAGTTCGGCCTTCATGGTTGGTTCGCGTGGGACGTGGGGCCGGTGCAGCTCGGGCTCGAGCTCGACTACGCCTCGGGCGACGCCGATCCACGCAGCACGACGCCGCTCACCGGCTTCTCGTTTTCGCGCGACTTCAACGTCGGGCTCTTGCTCTTCGAGCACGTCCTCGCCTTCCAAACCGCCCGCGCCGCCGCAGTCGGGATCGAGAACCTCTCCCAGCTCGACGCGAAGTCCTTCCCCCTGACCGAGATCGCCTCGCAGGGGAAGTTCGCGAGCGCGCTGGGGATCTTCCCTCAGGTCAAGTGGGACGTAATGAAGGGACCGAAGCACTGGATTCACGTCCGGCTCGGGGCGCTCTTCGCGTTCGCACCGGACGGCTCGGTTGACCCCATCGGGACGGCGCTGCGCGAAGACGGCGTGGAGGTCGAAGACGACGCCCAGAACTATTACGGCGGCAGCCCGGGGACCTACTACGGCACCGAGATCGACTTGCAGCTCAACTGGACGCTGAACGGGTTCTTCGGGTGGACCATCGAAGCCGCCGCCGTCATTCCCGGCGACGCGCTGAAGGACCAGCACGGCGACGCCCTGCCCTCCTTCCTCTTCGAGAACCGCTTCGTCTTTGCGTTCTGAGCGATCCTGATGGCCGCCACCTCCCCATCGGGTGTCCGAAGCCGCTCGCCGCTCCCCGCGCCGATCGCCGAGTGGCAGCGCTTTCGACGGGCGCTCGAGGACGAGGACCTCCCCGCCGCGGTGCTCGACCTCGACGCACTCGAACACAACGCCCGCGTCGTCTTGGGCGCCTTGCGGCCCGGACAACGTCTGCGGATCGCGTCGAAGTCGATACGGGTCCCGGCCGTCCTCGAGCGGCTCCACGCGCTCGGCCGTGGCCAGTTCGTGGGGCTGATGACGTGGTCGGCCTTCGAGACTCGGGCGCTCGCCGAGCGCGGCTTCGATGATCTGCTACTCGCCTACCCGATCGCGCGCCCGAACGAGGCGGCGGTACTGGCCGACCTCGCTGCGGCCGGCACAACCGTCGCCGTGGTGGTCGACAGCGTCGACCAGGCCCGACTCCTCGGCGTCGCCGCCGCTGCCAAAGACACGCACGTGCGAGTCTGCCTCGACGTGGACGTGTCGCTGAGGCCCATCGGCGGTCGCGCGCACTTTGGGGTGCGCCGTAGCCCGATTCGCGACGTCGAGACGGCCATCCGAGTCGCCGAGGCCGTCGAGCGCCAGCCAGGGCTGAGGCTCGTGGGCCTCATGGCTTATGAAGCGCAAGTCGCCGGAATCCGGGAACATAATCCGGGGAGTCGTCACCTCGACGCGATTCGTCGACTCATCAAGCGTCAGTCAGTGCCCCTCGCGGCGGCGCGGCGCGCCGAGATCGCGGCGGCGCTCGAAGCACGTGGTCATCACATGGAGATCGTCAATGGTGGCGGGACGGGCAGCCTCGGCTCGACCCCGAACGACTCGACCGTGACGGAGGTGACCGCAGGCTCGGGCTTCTTCTGCCCCCACCTCTTCGATCACTACGAAGGGCTCCCTCTAAGGCCTGCGGCGTTCTTCGCGCTGGCCGTGTCGCGCCGCTCCGACCCGGACCACATCACCTGTTTCGGCGGCGGCTATCCCGCGTCCGGCCCGGCCGGCGGTGACCGGCTCCCCCAAGTTCATTTGCCGCCGGGCCTCGAACCCCTCGATCTCGAAGGCTTCGGTGAAGTCCAGACTCCCTTCCGAGTCGCGAGCGATTGCCCACCACTTCAGCTCGGCGATCCGATCATCTGCCGTCACGCCAAGGCGGGTGAGCTCGCCGAGCGCTTCGCACGGCTCCTGCTGCTACGGGGTGAGGTCGTCGAGGACCACGTGGCGACCTATCGCGGCCTCGGGTGGTCCTTCGGCTGAGGGTCAGGCGTTTTTGAGGAGGTCGAACTTCGCCGAGCGGTTGCCGCCCTTGGTGCCGGTGGTCGCTTGGACCGCGATGAAGGTGTATTCGATCTTGGCGAAGTTGAGCGAGATCGTCTCGAGGGGGAGGTCGGCGCCGCCGCTGCCGAGCCTCGCGCCCGATACGACGACGTCTTCGATCTTGATGCGGTAGACCTCTTCGGTCGCTTCCGTGTTCGCGTAGACGCGCAACGTCGCACTCTTGATGTTCTCACCGTTCGAGCACTTGAGGTGCAACGTCGGCGTCGCGATGTCGAGCTTCTTGGTGATGGAGAGGTCGTTGAAGCGCGGACGGCTCCCGTGGGTGCGGGTCGAGCCCCCCGTCACGTTGGTCTGCGGCATGCTCACGCCGATCGAGAAGCCCAGCAGCTCGATGAGATTCGCCGCGTGTTTGGTGGACGACTCGCCCTTCACACCGTCGATCTCGATGTAGATGCTCTCCATGCGACCTGCTCCTTGCTCGCCTGCGCCGGCGATGTCATTCGAGGGGCCCGAGGGGCCCAGGCGTCAGACGGCCTTGTTCTTTCCGATGTCGAACCCAGCGACGGCTTTGCCCTTGGCCGTCATGGGACTCCCGGTACTTCGCTTGGTGTAGGTCCAGGTGATCTTCGTGAAGTTGAGGGCGATCTGCTCGGTAGGCTTGCCGCCGGCGTTGCCGGAGAGCTGCACAGACGAGATCAGGACGTTCTCCAGCTCGACGTTGTAGACCTCCGCGGTATTCCCAACATCGTCATTGGCATAGAAACGAATGGTCGCCTTCGGGTAGATGTTTCCCTTGGCACACGCGACGTGGAGGTCGGGAGACGACGAGTCGTAGATGCGCGAGAGCGTTACATCCGAGTGGCGAGAGACGCCGGTGGGCGTCTTGGCCGACGAGCCGCCAGGGCTCGTGTCGGACATCGGCATCGTCACGCCGTGGGAGACCGAAGTCAGCTCGATCGACTTAGGTGCTACTTTCGATGTGCTGTCGCCAGTGATGCCGGGCAGCTGCAAAACGATGAGATCCATGGAAGCACCTCTGAGGGGGCCCGGTCACGCTCCGGGTGAATGCTGCGAACACACGTCGAGCGTGAGCTAGGCTACCACTAGTCGAAAGCGCCCGGTATCAAGGAAGCTTTGCACGCATGGAGAGCCGCCGGCTGGCCGCATCACAGGGCGGGGGTACAAGGCGTGACGACCACGGCCCCCGTGTCGCCGACGTGGACCATCTTGAGCACGCCGCCCTGAAGCACGTAGTAGATGCTGGTCACCGACCCGTTCGCGACGGGCACCTTCGGGCAGCTCCATTCGAGCTTACCGTCGGCTCCGACGTCGACGCCGGTCGCGACGGGCGAGTTCGCGCCCTGCAGCCAGGCCCCGGCCTTGCCGAGCGTGAGCCCGGCCGTGACCTTGACTTTGGTCGTCGGAGTCGGCGTGGCGTAGACATCGACGATCCCGGTCCCGGCGATGGCGTGGACGAAACGTCCTCGCACTTGCCCCGCGGGGACCGGGCTCAGGTCGTCAGTGAGGAGCACCGCCTTGGGGCTCGCGGAAGGGCCGAGCGCGACGGCGGTGTAGGACGCGCCGTTCACGAGCGCCTGCGACGCCACGGTCGCGAGTGTCGCGCCGCTCGTGGTCGAGTTGAAGACCACGGTCTCGGCGGTGACGGGCACCAGCGCAAAGGTGGAGCTGGTGAACGACGGCAACGTCGTGGCGACGGAGACGCCGCCCCGCGTGACGTTGAGCGGCGCGACGCCACTGAGGAGGTGCAGGGCGCGAATCGAGGCGCCTTCGGGGGGCGGCGGATTGCACGGCGCCGTCACGGTCGCGCCATCGTCGAACCAGAGGACGATCTGAACGCCGCCCTCGGCGGGCGCGGCGAAGGCCGTCACGACGTCACCGGCCGCCAGCGCAGGCAACGTGCAGAGCAGCTCCGGCTTCCCGTCGGCGGTGGTGTCGATGCCGAGCTCGATGGCGGCGGCGTCGACCTCGAGCGCCACTGAGGCCGCTCCAAAGGCGAGATCGGTGACGATGGCGCTCCCGCCCGCGTAGAGATCCACCGCGGGCATGCCGGCCGCCGCATGGAAGGCCCGAACGCGCGCGCGGCCGGGCGACGGCGGGCTGCGGTCGTCTTCGAGGACGAGGAGGTCGATGCCGGCGTCGGTCTGTAGCGCGATCGCAGACGACGCGCTCCCTTCAGGGAGGTTCGTCGTCCTCGTGACGGTGCCGTCTGCGGCGAGCGGGCTGACGGTTAGCTCACTCTCCCCGGCGAGGACGAGCGAGTAGGAGGTCCCCTGTGGAAAGGCCAAAGGCCCCGTCAACGTCTGGTCGCCCAGGGATGCGCTCACGGGACCGACGTTCGGCGCGAGGTGAATGACGCGGAGCTCGGCCTTGGGCGGCGGCGGCGGCTCGTCACACTCGACGGTCACGACGGGGCTGCCGTCGTCGTTCCAGAGCAGCAACATCGCCCCTCCGTCGCTCAGCGACTGGCCCACGACGACCGTGGCGATGGTCCCGGCAGGCAGCGCCGGCAGGGCACAGCGCTGCTCGGTGGCGCCGCCGTCGACCCAGGTGAGCACGACGAGAGGAGCTTGTTCCGCAGCGAGGAGCTCGGCCGCAACGGTCACCGCGTCGGCCGCCGTGGCGAAGGGCAGCTCGGACGCGAGCGTGACGTCGCCCAGGGTTGCCTTCACGGCTGGCAGCCCACTGAGCGCATGAACGACGCGCAAGCGCACCGTGCCGTCCACGGGTGGCGAGCGGTCGTCGAACAGCGCGACCGAGGACAGCTCGTCGCCCGGCCCATTGGCGACGATGATGGAGCCCACGTCGCCCGGGTCCAGGGCGATGGCGCCGCTCAGCAGAGGCTCTGAGGCGCCCTCCTGCGTCACCGTCAGGTCCGTCGGCGTCGCGGGGATGGTGAGGTACGCAGTGCCTTCGGGGTAGTCGAGCCCGGCCCAGGTGGGCGCGTCCAGTGTCGATGCGAGCGACACATCGATGGGTCCGACGCCTATCGCGGCGTGTAGGACGCGCAGCGACGCTTCGTCTGGCGGGAGGATGACGGTCGTGCAGGCGACCTCGGCTGTCGCGCCATTGTCGAACCAGACGACGAGGGACGGTGAGTCCGTCTCACCTGTGAGGAACACGTCCGCGATGGTCCCGGCGGGGAACACGCCGAGGCTACAGGCCTTGTCGGCGACCCCGTCGAGCGAGGTGTCGAGCGCATAACGCCGGGGCCCGGCGGGGACGTCGGTGCTGTCCTGTACGGCGCGGAAGGCGAGATCGTCCGCGACGATCACGTCACCGTCCCATACGTCGACGGGGCCCATGGACGCGGCGTGGATGAAGCGGACGCGGACCCGACCGCTCGCCGGGGCCTCGCGATCACTTTCATAGCTCAGCAGCGACAGGCCATCGGCGGACGACAGCAAGGCGACGCTCGTCGCGCTGCCTTCGGGCGCCGTGACCTCGCCATTCAGGACCGCGCTCTCGAGAGGTTGACCGGTGGGGACGACGTCGACGGAGAGGGTCCCACCCACAACCGGTTGGAAGGCCGTGCCGTCCGCGAACGCAAGGCCGGAGACGACCGGCCCTACCCCGTTCAGATGGAGGTCGACGGCACCGGCACCCATCGCGAGGTGAAGGGCTCGTAGCTCGGCGTTCGGGAGCGTGACGACGTCGCCAGAGACGTCCTCGTCCGGAACGTCCGGACCGGACGTGTCCTCGCCCGCGTCGACCACCGTGGCGTCGTCGCCGTCGGTCGGCGTCGCGTCGTCGCTCGCGCCGGTGTCCTCCGTGACGTCCTCAAACGCGACGTCGCGCTCGTCCGTGTCACTCGAGGCGTTCACGTCGCTCGGGACCGCTATGTCGTCCGAGCAGCCGGTCGCGAGGAGAAGCAGGGCGATGACACGTAATTCGGTCTTCATGGTCGACTCCGGCGGTGTGCTCGAGGCGAGGCTCCGCGCGGGCGAGGTTATACAGATGGCGACGGCAAGAGCCAGCCTCGCGAGATTCGACCGAGGCAGACTTGCGCCGGCCGGAGCTTAGTGTAGCATCGACACTATGACTCACTCACTCGCGCTCCTGACCGACCTCTACCAACTCACGATGGCCTACGGGTACTGGCGGCAAGGGCTCGCCACGGACGGCACCGAGTCGGTCTTTCACCTCTTCTTCCGCCGCGCGCCCTTCAAGGGCCACTACGCCATCTGCGCCGGGCTCGAGAGCGCGCTCGACTACCTCGCGGGCCTGCGCTTCACCGACGACGACCTCGCTTACCTCGCCGAGCTCCGCTCCCCATCCGGCAGCGTGCTCTTCGACGCTGGATTTCTCGAATACCTGCGAGGCTTTCGCTTCACGGCCGCGGTCGACGCCATCGCCGAGGGCGAGGTGGTCTTCCCGCACGAGCCGCTGATGCGGCTACAGGGCAACCTCGTCGACTGCCAGCTCGTCGAGACCGCGCTCCTCAACATGGTGAACTTCCAAACCTTGGTCGCGACCAAAGGGGCCCGCGTCGCCGCCGCCGCGGGCGGTGATCCGGTGCTCGAGTTCGGCCTCCGGCGCGCCCAGGGCGTCGACGGCGCGCTCGCGGCCTCGCGCGCGGCCTACCTCGGCGGCTGCGCGGCCACTTCCAACGTCCTGGCGGGCAAACAATTCGGCATCCCCGTGCGCGGGACCCATGCCCACGCCTGGGTCATGGTCTTCGGCGACGAGCTCGAGGCCTTTCGGGCCTACGCCGCCGCCATGCCGGGCAACTGCACGTTGCTCGTCGACACCTACGACACGCTTCGAGGGGTCGAACACGCCATCGAGGTGGGGCGCGAGCTGCGAGCTCGTGGCCACGATCTCGCGGGCGTCCGGCTCGACTCCGGCGATCTAACCGCGCTCTCCAGCGCCGCACGGGCCATGCTCGACGAAGCGGGCTTCCACCGCACCGCCATCGTGGCGTCGAACGACCTCGACGAAGCCGGGATCGCAGCCCTCCGAGCGGGCGGCTCGCGCATCTCGATCTGGGGCGTCGGCACGCGACTCGTCACGTCCCACGACCAGCCGGCGCTCGGCGGCGTCTACAAGCTGGCCGCGATTCGGCGTCCCGGCGGGGAGTGGCAGGACCGCATCAAGCTCTCGAACGACCTCATCAAGGTCTCGAACCCCGGCCTCCAGAGCGTATGCCGCTTCGAAGGGCCGGACGGACCCATCACCGACGTCATCTACGACACCCGACTCGGCTGCACCGGCCTCCCGGACGGGCAGCCGCTCCCGAACGCGCCGTCGCGTGACCTGCTCACCCCCGTCCTGCGGAATGGCGCACGTGTCGCCGCCCCGGCCAACCTCGGGGCGGCACGTGAGCGGGCCATCACGGGATGTGCCCAGTTCGGCGTCACGGCCGAGAACCTCGGCGGACGCCCCTACCCCGTCGTCCTCGACCGCACGGTCGCGGACCAGAAGGCCGCGCTCGTCGCCCATTGGCGCACGACGTCCGGCAAGGAGAGCTGAGCCATGCGAGTGACCGTCGGCGCCGCCGTCCTGAATCAGACCCCGCTCGACTGGGATCGCAACGAACGGAACCTTCGTGAGGTGCTGGCGGCCGCGCGCGACGCTCGCGTCACCGTCTTGTGCCTCCCCGAGCTCGCGATCACCGGCTACGGCTGCGAAGACGCCTTCTACGGCCCCCACGTCGGCGCGACCGCGGAGGCCATCCTGAGCGGACTCCTGCCCGAGACGCGGGGCATGTTCGTGTGTTTCGGGTTGCCGGTGCGGTGGTCGGGCGCGCTCTACAACGCGGCGGCGGTCGCGGTCGATGGGCGACTCGTCGCGGTCGTCCCAAAGCAGCACCTCGCTGGCGACGGCATCCACTACGAGCCGCGCTGGTTCAAGGAGTGGCCCGCCGGTCAGCGCGACGAGATCACGCTCTGCGGGACGCGTCTCCCCATCGGGGACCTGCACGTCGACTGCGGCGGGCTCCGTATCGGCTTCGAGATCTGCGAAGACGCCTGGGTCGCGGACCGCCCCGGCGGGCGCCTCGGACGTCGCGGCGTCGAGGTGCTGGTGAACCCGAGCGCGAGCCACTTCTCCTTCGACAAGATCGACGTGCGCCGCCGCCTCGTGGTCGAGGGCTCACGCGCCTTCAACGCCGTGTATCTCTACGCGAATCTGCTCGGCAACGAAGCCGGCCGCGCCATCTACGACGGGGGCGCGCTCATCGCTGCGGACGGTCGTCTCATCGCCGAAGGACAGCGACTGTCTTTTCTGCCCTGGCAGCTCACGACGGCGGTCGCCGATCTCGAGGTCGCACGGGCTCGGCGCGCCCGGTCGGCGTCGTTCCGGCCCCTCCATGACCCCGATGACGACCGCGTCGCGGTGCCCTTCGTCTGGCCCGTCCTGCCGCCCGAGCCCGCGCCCACGGTAACGCTCGCCGCCTGGGAGACCCTGCCGCCGCCGGCCCGCAAGCGCGAGGAGTTCACCCGCGCCATCGGCCTCGCGCTCCTCGACTACCTCGAGAAGGCGCACATGCGCGGCTTCGCCATCTC
>JADMJS010000757.1 GCA_018780435.1 Myxococcales bacterium | reverse complement strand
GCCAGGGGATCCCGGTCGTCGGCGTGGTCGGTAACGACGCCGCGTGGACCCAGATTCAGCGCGGCCAGCGCGAGTTCTACGGCGCGAACCGCATCGTGGCGACGTCACTCGACTACACGCGCTATGACAAGATGGTCGAAGCGCTCGGCGGCCACGGTGAGTGGGTCGAGACCGCCGAGGGCATCCGGCCCGCGCTCGAACGCGCCTTCGCGTCCGGCAAGCCCGCGCTCGTGAACATCAAGATCGGCCAGAGCAAGTTCCGCGAGGGCAGTATCAGCGTGTGAGTTCAGGCCCCTGGCGCCGCCGACGTCTGCGCCCTAATCTCCTCCCTTCGGAGGCCCCCACATGTCCGACGCCCTAGGTCCCATCGCCGAGCTCAAGCCACTTGGAATGCCCTGGCCGACGCTCGACCCCTTCCTCTTCTGCGTCCACCACTACGACGCCTACCCCAAGGGCAACGGCGCCATGGCGCCGGCCGCGTCGCTCGAAGGGCGGCAGCTCGGACAAGACTTCGCGGGCCTGAACGGCTGGCGCATGTACCACGGCGACACCATCCCCGGTTTCCCGGCGCATCCACACCGCGGCTTCGAGACCGTGACCGTGACGCGGGCGGGCTACGTCGACCACTCCGACTCGCTGGGCGCGGCCGCGCGCTACGGCAAGGGCGACGTCCAGTGGATGACCGCCGGCGCCGGCATCGTCCACGCCGAGATGTTCCCGCTGCTCGAGACCACGACGGACAACACCGCGGAGCTGTTCCAGATCTGGCTCAACCTCCCGCGGGAGCGGAAGATGGTGGAGCCCTATTTCGCGATGTTCTGGGCGAACGAGGTCCCGAAGCTCGACCTCCTCGACGCCGCGGGCCGCCACACGGAGTTGACCGTCATCGCCGGTGATTACGCCGGCAGGACACCGCCGAAGCCGCCACCGAACTCCTGGGGCAGCCAGCCGGACGGCGACGTCGCGATTTGGAGCGCCCGCATGGCGCCGAACGCAAGCTGGTCGTTGCCCCAGGCCAAGGACCACCGCTCGCGGCGCGTCGTGTACTTCTTCCGAGGGACCTCGCTCACGGTGCAGTCGGGCGAGAGCCCCTGGTACGCGCCACCGGGTTCGCCGGGATCGCGCCGCCTCGATCGTCACATCGCTGCGGTGCTCCGCGACGGCAGCCCGGTCACCCTGACGGCTGGCGACTCGGCCGTCGACGTGCTGGTCCTGCAGGGGCGGCCGATCGGCGAGCCCGTCGTGCAATACGGCCCCTTCGTGATGAACACGCGGGCCGAGATTCAGCAGGCCTTCGCCGACTATCAGCGCACGCGCTTCGGCGGCTGGCCGTGGGGCAAAGACGACCCTGTGAGCCCGGTCGACGCCGGCCGCTTCGCCCGCCTCCCGGACGGGCGGGTCCTGAAGCCGACCTGAACCATCTCCGCTGGCGGGCACGACATTGCGTCAATGCCCGCGAGCCGGTAAACCTCGAAGCCCGGCGAACGAGAGCGGACTCACGTCTCCCCACCTCGAAGCGCCGAACCCCGGGCCGCCGACCTCCGCCGCAATTGGAGCCATTTCGATGAACGACGATCTGAAGGACATCCTCGACGACTGCGAAGAGCAGATGGGC